>NZ_JBSHNU010000217.1:0-451372 GCF_053601555.1 Lacinutrix sp. MEBiC02595
ACCTGCTGGGATGATTTTCAATTAGATGCTACTTCCTGTATGTATGTAAATCTAGGAACAGCACCCACTAATTCAGGAAATGTAACCTGTTGGGATGATTTTCAATATGACGTTGCATCGTGTATGTATGTAAATCTAGGAACTGCACCAACTAATCCCGGAAACGTCACCTGTTGGGATGATTTTCAATTAGACGCTACTTCTTGTACGTATGTCAATCTAGGAACGGCTCCTATTAATCCAGGAAACGTTACCTGCTGGGATGATTTTCAATTAGATACTACTTCTTGTATGTATGTAAATCTAGGAACGGCACCTACTAATCCAGGAAATGTAAATTGTTGGGATGATTTTCAATTTGACGCAACTTCTTGTATGTATGTAAATTTAGGAACTGCGCCTATCAATCCAGGAAACGTAACCTGCTGGGATGATTATCAATTAGACCCTACTTCTTGTCTGTATGTAAATCTAGGAACTGCACCAACTAATCCAGGAAACGTGACCTGCTGGGATGATTATCAATTTGACGCTACTTCTTGTCTGTATGTAAATTTAGGAACTGCACCTACCAATCCAGGAAACGTTACCTGTTGGGATGATTATCAATTAGACCCTACTTCTTGTCTGTATGTAAATCTAGGAACGGCACCTAATCATCCAGGAAATGTAACTTGTTGGGATGATTTTCAATTAGACACTACTTCTTGTTTGTATGTAAATCTAGGAACGGCACCTACTAATCCAGGAAACATTACCTGCTGGGATGATTTTCAATTAGATACTACTTCTTGTACGTATGTAAATCTGGGAACGGCACCTACTAATCCAGGGAATGTAACGTGTTGGGATGATTTTCAATTAGATACTACTTCTTGCATGTATGTCAATCTAGGAACTGCACCAACTAATCCAGGAAACGTAACTTGCTGGGATGATTTTCAATTGGATGCAACTTCTTGTATGTATGTAAATCAGGGAACACAACCATTAGATACCGTGGAAGAATTTGTAATGTTTTGTGAAGGGGAAACCATTATATTATATGCAAACACCACGATAGTAACTCCTAATTATTTGTGGGATTCGGGCGAAACTACAGATAGCATAACGGTTAGTAGTGCAGGGGATTATTCTGTTGAAGTATCCGATAGTTGCTCTACTACCATTATTAATTTTTATGTTTCGCAAATAGATATACCCGTTATTGAAGCTGTAACTTCCAATGGGAGTGATATTGTTGTCGAAATGACAAGTACAGGAGATTTCTTATATTCTTTAGATGGCATTTCTTTTCAAACAAACCCTACCTTTTATAATGTAGTTGCAGGTCAATATATCCTTTATGTGAAATCATCTGATTGTGATACTACGGTTTCTATTGCGCATTTACATTTCTATATTCCTAAGGTTTTTACGCCAAATAATGACTCTTATAATGATACTTTCTCCTTAGCTATATCTAATTATTTTGCTTCTACAGAGGTTTATATTTTTGACCGTTATGGCAAATTATTATATTCTGCTATAAACAGTAATGTAAATTGGGATGGAACATTTAAAAACAAGAAATTACCGTCTTCAGATTATTGGTATCATATTATCATAGGAGAACAGCAGTTTAAGGGACATATTACTTTAAAACGTTAATTATTCTCCAAATGCTAATTAGCGTTTACATGAAATTTGTTCCTCTTAACTTGGAGTAGCATTTGTGACTAAAAAAAACGGCTATTAAAGTCGATGCTCTAATAGGGAATAATGGAAGGTGGTCAGATAAGTGTCGAAATAAATAGGTATACATGTTACAGAAAAGTAATGACTTCTTTTGGGATTTGGATATTTTTTGATCTAAAAAATGCACTCTAAAATAAGATGTAGGAGGAGGATAGTTTTAAAATTATTACCTTTTTATAACGAAAAACTATTTTTTTTGCATCCCGAATAGGTCTCTATCGAACATAAAACGCAGATAATATTCATTTTTGTTCGGGATCCATCTTTGCTAATTGGTCTGGTAAAACGCTTTAATCCTCAAGAAAACCCTTTCGTATAGGTATAAAAAAAACGGTTTAGAAATATCTAAACCGTTTATTAGTAAAACGTTACGTTTTGTAGCGAGAACGAGATTTGAACTCGTGACCTCTGGGTTATGAATCCAACGCTCTAACCAACTGAGCTACCTCGCCATAATTTGAGTTTGCAAATATATAAACAATTCTTAAGCACGCAAACAAACAAATTAAAAAGTTTTAAAAATAAATTTTAGAACTTTATAATTAAATGTATATATTGAACAAAATATTATTTTTTCTATGAGCGACAAAGTTAAATACGAATTAGAATTCCCTATACATGCATCACCGCAACTGTTATATCAATATATTTCTACGCCTTCTGGTTTATCAGAATGGTATGCAGAAAATGTAAATTCTCGAGGAGAGTTTTTTAAATTTATTTGGGATGGTTCAGAAGAAGAAGCCAAACTATTAAGTAAAAAGAGTGGCGAACGCATTAAATTTAAATGGTTGGATGATGAAGATAGTTCTACTTTTTTTGAAATTAGAATTCAAGTAGACGAAATTACTAAAGATGTTTCTATCATGATTACCGATTTTGCAGATGAAGATGAGGTGGAAGAATCTAAAATGCTTTGGGAAAATCAAATTTCAGATTTAAAGCAAGTATTAGGTTCCGCTTAAAAAGAATACAATTATTAAACTTATATTTGTCCCGAATTCATTTTCGGGACTTTTTTTTATGATAAATTTTAATGGAAATATTACTAGCGAAACCAATATAATTTCGTTTAACAATAGAGGTTTTAATTATGGTGACGCTATATTTGAAACTATAAAATGCTCGCATGGTAAACTATTGTTTTTTGAAGATCACTACTTTAGATTAATGGCTTCGATGCGTATTATGCGTATGGAAATACCTATGCATTTTACCATGGAATTTCTAGAAGAACAAATTCTAGAAACCTTAAAATCCAATGATCTATCTACTGTTTCTGCTCGAGTGAAGTTGCTGGTAAATAGAGTAGCAGGTGGTTTATATTTTCCAAAGCATAATGAAGTAGATTATGTAATAAGTGCTGCTAAGTTAGATACTGATTTTTATCTTATTCATGATGAAAAATATGAGGTAGACTTATTTAAAGATTATTATGTGTCCCCAAGTTTATTATCTACACTAAAGACAAATAATAAAGCATTACACGTAGTAGGAAGTATTTATGCAAACGAAAATAGTTTAGACAACTGTTTACTACTAAACACCAATAAGAGCGTTGTAGAAGCTTTAAATGGAAATATTTTTTTAGTAAAAGGAAAAACCATTAAAACGCCACCGTTAACAGATGGTTGTTTAAAAGGAATTATGCGTAAGCAAATTATAGAGACTATAGATTTGATACCAGAGTATACTTTAGAGGAAGTTTCTATTTCACCTTTCGAATTGCAAAAAGCAGACGAATTATTTATAACCAATGTGATTACAGGAATACAGTCGATCACCAAATACAGAAAGAAAGCATTTAATAGCGCTATAGCTCAAGATTTAATAAAAAAACTAAATGTGAAAATTAGATTATCTAATTAAGGCTTGGGTTTTCTGGTGCATTAGACCATATACTATATTCGCCACCAAATTCTAGCATTTTTTCTCTCCAAAAAGCTTCACAGTTTTTTTCGATAATTTCTTTTTTGTATACATTTTCTGTAACCACCCAAGAGTTTGATTTAAGTTCATCATCCAGTTGGTTGGCTTGCCAGCCAGAATATCCTAAAAAGAAACGGATATGCTTTTTATTTAATTTTTTATCCGCAATAAGTTCTGCTACTTTACTAAAATCTCCTCCCCAAAAGATACCTAAAGATATTTCTATACTATTTGGTATAAGTTCGGGTACTTTATGAATAAAATAAAGATTGTCTTGTTCTACAGGACCGCCATTGTATACTTTAAAATCTGCATCAATTCCTGGTACAAGGTCGTGAATGGTGTACTCTAATGGTTTATTTAAAATAAAGCCAATAGAGCCATCTGAATTGTGATCTGCGAGTAAAACAATAGATCTATTAAAGGACATGTCTCCAATAATAGAAGGTTCTGCAATAAGTAAATTGCCCTTTTTTGGTTTGGTTGAAATCATAAAGATTTATTTTGACTGTACTAAATCTAGTAAAATTTTATTAATTAACCAATATTTATTAAAATTAACATAAAAAAAAGCCTTCTTAAGTAAGAAGGCTTTTTTAAAATATTCTAAAAAAGAATTAGTTTACAGCGCTAGATAAATCTGAACCTGCTTTAAACTTAACCACGTTTTTAGCTTTAATTTTTATAGTAGCTCCTGTTTGAGGATTTCTTCCATCTCTTGCAGCTCTTTTAGAAACTGACCAAGATCCAAACCCTACTAAAGAAACTCTGTTTCCTTTTTGTAAAGCACCTTCAATTTCTATTAACGCACATTCTAAAGCTTTCTTTGAAGCTGCTTTAGTAATTCCTGCGTGTTCTGCCATTGCATCGATTAAATCTGTTTTGTTCATAATTTTTATTTTAATTATTAATAAATTGTTGGTTAAACATTATTGTTATATCCTCTACAAAATTATACGGAAATTCAAACCACGCAAGTAATAGCAAGGGAAATACGCTTTATTGTTAATAACTTATGCGTTTTGTTAATAAAGCTAGTGTATTTTATCGGTTTTTTAACAAGTCAACAAGCATAAGGCTTTACAGCATTTTTGCGTTTTCATCAAAATTATAACCGTTTAAAAGGGAGTTTGCATCCATTTTTCGTTTTCCTGGAAGCTTAATTTCTTTTATAATTAAGTAACCTTCTTTAACAGAAACCTTTATCTCTTTTTTTGTAGTTATTACTTTTCCTATTTCTAAATCATGCGCTTCAACTTCTTTTTCGGCAGCATAAATTTTAATGTCTAATGCTTCTTCCTTATTTTGTAAAATACACCAAGCGGCAGGATACGGACTTAATCCTCTTACCTTATTATAGATATTATCTAAAGTGTCGTTAAAATCGATTTTACAATTGTCTTTATTTAGTTTGTATGCCGTTTTTATTTCTGCATTTTCAGGCTGTGGTGTTGTTTGCACATCTCCTTCTGCTATAAGACCAACAGTTTTTAAAACGAGATTACTTCCTAGGTTCATTAATTTATCATGTAGGCTTCCGGCGTTTTCGTTTTCTTCAATGGTAACTTCCTCTTGAAGAATCATTGCACCAGTGTCTATTTTTTCGTCTATAAAAAAAGTAGAGACACCTGTTTTTGTTTCCCCATTTATAACGGCCCAGTTTATTGGCGCTGCGCCACGGTAGTTTGGTAATAAAGAAGCATGTAAATTAAAAGTACCATATACTGGCATTTGCCAAACTACTTTAGGTAACATTCTAAAAGCAACTACAATTTGTAAATTAGCGTTTAAGGCTGCTAATGCTTCGGTAAAGCTTTCTGCTTTTAAATTGGTGGGTTGCATAATATGTAAACCTTGCGATTTGGCATATGCTTTTACTGCAGATTCGTTCAGCCTTCTACCACGCCCAGCAGGTTTGTCTGGTGCAGTAATTACACCAACAATATTATAATTATTTTCTACTAATGTTTGTAAAGTGGCAACTGCAAAATCAGGAGTTCCCATAAATACTATTCTTAAATCTCTCATTATAAATGTGCTAATTTGTAGGTGTTCGTTTTTGTAATGGTAATAATATGATGCTCTAATAATAATTGTAGCATGCTATTCATTTCTTTTTCAGAAAATGGTAATTCTTTTAAAATTGCTCTGGAGGATAAATCGCCGTTTTCTAATAAGCTAATGATTGCGTTTTTAACGGATTTTATTTCTTTTACTTCCGGTTTTTTCTTAGTAATACATACCGAACAAATACCGCAAGGTTTTAAATCCTTTTCTCCAAAATAGGAGAGGAGTTGTATGCTTTTACAAAGGTCTTCTTTTTTAACATAGCTTAAAATAGCAGCAACTTGTTCTTGCTTTAATGTGTTTTGTTGTTTTAAAACATTTGCAATTACATTAATCGTTTTGTCGTCTTCTCTAGGTTCTAGAAAAGTGATTTCAGCATCGGTTTTAGAGGTGTTTAGCGTGATTATTTCATCTTTTTCTAATTGTGCTAAAACTTTTAAAACGATGTTTTCATTCACCGAAGCTTTATCTGCTACTAGCGTTGTATTTAATTTTATTTCTTGATCAAAAATACCACCATACGTTCTTAAAATAGATTTTACAACAAGGCTTAAATGGTTGTTACTTTTTAGATAAGCAAATAAACTATTATTACTTATAATAAATTGTACTAGCGTTTGTCTATTAAACTGTTTGGATAAACTAATGACACTTGTTCTGTCTAAAAATTGGATAGCATTATAGCATAAAATGGTATTGAACGTATAGGTTTTACAAAATTGATTAAAATTAAATTGATGGGTGGTATCGACACCTTCACCATAGGATATTTGAAAGTAACTACAGAGCTTTCGGTATACCAACTTTACAAAATCCACCGTCGGTAACCCGTCTAAAAATTGCTTTTTCACTAAAGCCTCATCGCTATTATTTTTTAAAATAACGGCAAATGCTTTTTTACCGTTTCTTCCAGCACGACCAGCTTCTTGAAAATAACTTTCTATACTTTCTGGTAAGTTTAGATGAATAACGGTTTTCACATCCGGCTTGTCAATTCCCATACCAAAAGCATTGGTAGCAACCATTACTTGGTTTTTGTTTTGTAACCAGTCGTTTAGGTGTTTGTCCTTTTCGTTATTACTTAGTCCGCCGTGATAATAGGTAGCGCTTATATTTTGTTTGGCTAGCATATTACAAATCTCTACCGTAGATTTTCTATTTCTAACGTAAATAATGGAAGGCGCATTCTGTTTTTTTAAAATGCTTTCCATTTTGTAATATTTATCATCTTCATGAAAAACCATGTATGCTAAATTTGGTCTTGCAAAAGATTGTTTAAATATTTTAGGATTTATAAAATCGAGTTCTTTTATAATATCATCTACCACCAAAGGTGTTGCAGATGCTGTAAGTGCAATACAATTAACACTAGGTTTTATTTGTCGTAATAATTCGATGTTTTTGTAGGATGGTCTAAAATCATTTCCCCATTGTGAGATGCAATGTGCTTCATCTACAGCAATAAGGTTTACATGCATTTGTTTTATCCGGTCTTGAACGAGTTCTTGTTGTAGACGTTCTGGAGAAAGATAAAGAAACTTATAATTACCATAAATACAATTATCAAGAAGGGCATCTAGTTCTTTATAATGTATTCCGCTAGTAAGCGCAATCGCTTTAATGCCTTTATCTGTTAGCGTTTGTACTTGGTTTTTCATTAAAGCAACCAATGGCGAAACAACAATACAAATACCATCTTTTGCAAGTGCAGGAATTTGAAAACATAAAGATTTTCCTCCTCCAGTTGGCATTAAAGCCATCACATCTTCTCCTGCAATTACTGCATTTATAATGTCTTCTTGAAAAGGTCGGAAACTGGTAAAGTTCCAATAACGTTCTAATATGTTTATCGCATTTTGCATTACAATGCTTTTACCACATTTAAAATAAAGTCGGCTCTACTTTCAATAGACCCAAATGGTACATCTACTAAGCTATAATTATAGGTTTTGTAGGTGTTTAATAAGTGTTTGTGTATTTCTATAGCTTGTTCAAAATTTTCGTAGCGTTCGCTATCACTGCTAAATATTTCCTGCCAAGGCGCTAAAATAAACACATGATCATACATATTGTCTTTACATGCGTTTCTAAATTCTTCCGGATAATCATCACCAATAAAATCCATATATGCCAAGACGTCAGGAATTCCTCTGTCTAAAAAGATAAAGTCTTCCTTAAAAGTATTTGCTTCTTCAAACTGTTTTTTTCTTCCTTTTAAAAGTAATTCACTAAATAAAAGAGGTTCTGTTAAAAAAAGTTGCTCAATACCGTCTTCTCGTGCTTTTAAGGTGATTTGTCTAGATATTTCTTCAATACAATTATAGCCTCGTTTAATAAGCTCATTAATTATAGAAGTCTTTCCTGTTCCTGGTCCTCCAGTTATGATAATTTTCTTTGTATTCAAGTTTGGCAAGGTTTTGGGTGTAAAAATCGGAATTTAAATTTTAAATAAAGAACTCCTTTACACTTTTTTACATTGGTTGTGAAATGCTGTTTTTAGTGGATGCTTTGTCTTTTTTCATTCTGTAGCGATGGAATGCATTATAAAAAAGGCTTATATGTTTCAAAAATAGGATTATTCGTTTACCCAAAAAATGTTAAACGCATTTCAGAAATGTAAAGGAAACCGTATCTTTACCACATATTTTTTAATCATGAGCGAAAAACAAAACCCAGAAGAATTTTATACAAAATTAAAGGCGCAATTGTATGATACTGCAACATGGCCATCCAAATATTTATATAAATTTATAGTAGAATCAGACTTGCACAAAATTGCAGAAATTGAAGCTTTATTTGATAATATTGGTGCTGTTCTTAATACTATGGAATCAAAAAACGGAAAATACACAAGTATTTCCATTCATGTAGTTATGGAAAATCCAGAAGCAGTAATTGCAAAATATGAAGAAGTTGCAGAAAATGTAGAAGGAGTTATTAGCCTTTAAACCTGAGGTTTGCTTAAAATTTAATTTTCAGAAGCCTAAGAAAAGGCGAGGTTTGAAGCGTGAAATTATTAAAATATAGAGATATTGTAAAAAA
This sequence comes from Lacinutrix sp. MEBiC02595, assembly GCF_053601555.1. NCBI lineage: Bacteria > Pseudomonadati > Bacteroidota > Flavobacteriia > Flavobacteriales > Flavobacteriaceae > Lacinutrix > Lacinutrix sp. MEBiC02595. Next base: position 8,776 of record NZ_JBSHNU010000217.1, read on the forward strand.
AATATACGATAAAATTGCATTTTTTTAGGGTTTTTAAAAGGTTGGATGCATTTGTCCTAATTTTTCAAATTAACTAGTTCGTCCTTCAAAATAATAACTGCGAATGGAATAAAAATGCATTCAAACTGAAAACAAAGATTAAGTCGAACTCCAGTTTTAAATATTTTTTGTACTTTGCACAAGCATAATAACTACGTGCAAATAATATAACTCTACACTTAAATTTTGATAGATATTTTAGAATACAACACAGAACGCGAGCATTTAATTATTCCTGAGTATGGAAGACATATGCAGAAAATGATTGCACATGCTAAAACACGTGAAACCAAAGAAGAACGTAATAAGTTAGTAAAAGCCATTATATCTGTAATGGGAAACATGCAACCACATTTACGTGATGTACCAGATTTTCAACATAAACTTTGGGATCAGCTTTTTATTATGGCTGATTTTGATATCGATGTAGATTCTCCGTACCCAGAACCTTCTCGTGAAGAATTATACGCAAGACCTGATACTTTAGAATATCCTCAGAATTTTCCTAAATATAGATTTTATGGTAATAATATAAAAACCATGATTGATGTTGCTAACACTTGGGAAGATGGTGAAATGAAAGAAGCTTTAGTCTATACTATTGCTAATCATATGAAAAAGTGTTTTTTAAATTGGAATAAAGATACTGTAGAAGATTATATTATTTTTAATCATTTATTTGAATTATCAGATGGGAAAATTAACTTGAAAGAATCGGAAGAAGATTTATCAGATTCTACAAGTTTAATGCGAAGCAAAAAGAAGTATGCGAATACAAATACCAATACGAATACTAAGAAAACGCATTATAAAAAAAGTAACAGTAACACAAACCAAAGTCGAAGCAGAAAACGCTACTAGTATTTCATGGGAACATTTAAAATTGAAGGAGGTCACCAATTAAAAGGAAAAATTCAACCTCAAGGAGCAAAAAACGAAGCCTTACAAATTTTATGTGCTGTATTACTAACTCCAGAGTTAGTAACTATAAATAACATTCCAGATATTGTAGATGTTAATAAGCTTATAGAATTATTAAAAAAATTAGGCGTAAAAGTTAATAAATTAGGAAAAGGTTCTTATACTTTTCAAGCAGATGAAGTAAATTTAAATTACTTAGAGTCGGAACAATTTAAGATTGATGGTCGTGGACTAAGAGGTTCTATTATGATCGTTGGACCACTTTTAGCTCGTTTTGGAAAAGGGTATATTCCAAAACCTGGAGGAGATAAAATTGGTAGACGAAGACTAGATACACACTTTGAAGGCTTTATTAAACTTGGAGCAAAATTTCGTTATAATAAAGAAGATTATTTTTACGGTGTAGAAGCAGATAAACTAAAAGGAGCATACATGTTGCTAGATGAAGCATCAGTGACAGGTACCGCAAACATCGTTATGGCTGCTGTTTTAGCAGAAGGAACAACAACTATTTATAACGCAGCTTGTGAGCCTTATTTGCAACAGCTTTGTAAAATGCTTAACCGAATGGGAGCAAAAATTACAGGTGTTGGTTCTAATATGTTAACTATTGAAGGCGTCGACGCATTAGGTGGAACAGAACATAGAATGCTTCCAGATATGATTGAAATTGGTAGTTGGATTGGTTTAGCTGCTATGACAAAAAGTGAACTGACCATTACTAATGTAAGTTGGGATGACTTAGGTCAAATACCAAATGTTTTTAGAAAACTAGGTATTACCGTGGAAAGAAGAGGAGATGATATTCATATTCCAGCGCATACCGATGGTTATGAGATACAAAGTTATATAGATGGTTCTATTTTAACTGTTTCTGATGCGCCTTGGCCAGGATTTACACCAGATTTATTGAGCATTGTTTTAACGATACTTACACAGGCAAGAGGAAGTGCTTTAGTGCACCAAAAAATGTTTGAATCACGTTTGTTCTTTGTTGATAAATTGATAGATATGGGAGCGAAAATTATTCTTTGTGATCCACATAGAGCAACTGTTATAGGTCATGATTTTAAATCACAATTAAAAGCTACTACAATGACTTCGCCAGATATTAGAGCAGGAGTTTCTTTATTAATTGCAGCTTTATCTGCTAAAGGAACCTCTACTATTCATAATATTGAGCAAATTGATAGAGGTTATGAAAATATTGACGAACGTCTACGTGCTATTGGCGCAAAGATTGAACGTGTAGAAGGAAATTAAAACTACAAATTATACAAAACAAAAAAGCTTCGAAATTACTTTCGAAGCTTTTTTTATATACTTAATTCTTAGATTAATCTATGTCGTAAAAATATTGTTCACTAGTAATTTTGCCATCCTTAACTTCATACACACAAACCTCTTCCATCTTTTGTCTTCCTTTTCCTTTAAAGGTACAATCAAAAGTCATTTTAGCCGTAAAAAAGTTACCTGCTATTATAGGCTCGCTAACTTCGCTAGCATGAAAATCTTCTACGCTTTCTAGCCATTCTTGACTTTTATTTAAAATGTTTTGCTTTCCAATAGTTAATTCACCTGGCGTTCCAGGCATCTCTTTACAAATAGCCGTTTCTGCATACAATGTATGAACACATTCTATATGTTTTTCTTCTTTACACATTTTCCACCAGGTATTGGCAACTTCTTTTGTATTCATATTTTTTGCATTATTTTTTAAAGTTAAAAATCCTGTATCCAAATGTGTTCAGGTATTCTTAGTTTGCGTTTAGGGCCGCTTTGTACGTTATCAAACAACGTTCTCTAGCTTCTTTATGATCTACCATTGGATTTGGATAGGTAAGTTCTTGAAAATCTGGAACCCATTTTTTTATATATTCTAATTGTTTGTCAAATTTTTGAATTTGGGTGGTAGGATTAAAAATTCGGAAATAAGGAGCGGCATCTACACCACAACCAGCAACCCATTGCCAATTTCCAATATTACTAGCCATTTCATAGTCGTGTAATTTTTCGGCAAAATAAGCTTCGCCTAAACGCCAATCAATTAGTAAGTGTTTGCATAAAAAACTGCCAACCAACATACGCACGCGATTGTGCATAAAGCCTGTTTCATTTAATTCTCGCATGCCAGCATCTACTAAAGGATAGCCGGTTTTACCTTCACACCAAAGTTGAAATTCTGCTTCGTTATTACGCCAAGCAATGTTATCGTATTGGGGTTTAAAACTTGTGGTAAGTGTTTGTGGGAAATGCCAAAGCGTTTGTATGAAAAATTCTCTCCAAATTAATTCTTGCCAAAATATTTCATTAGATTCAGTTATTGCTTTTTGCATCATTTTGCGAATGCTAACGGTTCCGAATCTTAAATGCGGACCTAATCTGGAAGTGCTATCTTTTGCTGGAAAATTTCTAGTTGCTTCGTAATTCTGAATCAAATTAGAAGTAACTTCATATCCTTTTATCTCCTGATTGGATGGCGTAAAACCAATAGCCTCCAAACCTAAATTAGGAAGGTTTTTTTCTTGGAATACATTATTTAATAAACTTTTAGAATCGTATGTTTCTAAATTCTTATTTCTAAAAGTTGTCTTCCATACTTTCATATATGGTGTATACACTAAATATGGTTTACCATCTTTTTTTACCACTTCGTCTTTTTCAAAAACAACATGGTCTTTAAAGGTTTTAAAGGCTGTGTTTTTGGTTTCTAAGAATGCTGAAATTTCCGTATCCCTAATTTTAGCGTACGGCTCATAATCCCGATTGGTAAACACGGAATCTATGGTATATTTTTCGGATAGATTTTTATAAACGTCTATAGGTTTACCATGATACATCGCAATACTACTATTGTAATTGCTTTGTAAGTCCTTGTTTATCTTTTGTAAGGTATTATGAATAAAAGTAACACGCGCATCGTTTTTGGGTAGTTGTTCTAATATTTCTGTGTCAAAAATGAATAGTAGTAGTACTGGTTTTCCTGCTTGTAAAGCATGAAATAATCCAGTATTATCTGCTAATCTTAAATCGCGTCGAAACCAAAATATGTTTATAGATTCTTTCATTATTTGTAGGTTCCAAAAAGAGCTTCTAATTTTTCTTTTCTATAGGCAAAAATTTCTTCCAGCTTTGGTTTTACTAAAAAAGGATGTACCAAGCGTCCAATAAATCCGAAAGGGACTTTATAATCTATAATATCTTCCATTTCTACACCGCCATCAATTGCTTTAATAAAATGTTTATGATGCCAAAGCGCATAAGGACCAAAACGTTGTTCGTCTACAAAATACTGTTTATCTACTATGTGGGTGATTTCGGTAACCCATTTGGTTTTAATTCCTAAAACTGGAGTTACTATATATTGAATAATTTGCCCTGCATACATTGGCCTATCCGCTCCTGAAAGCGTTTTAAAACTCATATATTCTGGAGTAATTACTTTTAGATTTTTTGGGTCGGAAAGAAATGCCCAAGCTGTATCTACAGAAATTGGAAGATTTTGCTTTTTATGTAGTGTGTAAATTTTCATTAATTATTTATAAAAATGTAGGCATTAAGGGATGTAGCAATGCATAACCAAATCATATATGGTAGTACGAGATATCTAGTTTGTACGGTATTAAATTTAAAAAAGAAATAACATACAATAATGGTTAGTAATATAATTACTAATAAACCTAAAGCAATTTGATGTTGGTTAAAAAAAGCATAATTCCAGAGTACATTAAGAATAAACTGTATACTAAAAAGAGTAACTACTTCTTTGATGGGGACTTTATGATATAACTGCGCCATATAAATAGAAAAGCAGATCATAATGATAGTCCAAGCTACCCCAAAAACCCAGCCTGGTGGCGTCCAAGGTGCTTGGTTAAGATTGTTGTACCATTCGCTTTGCGGTCCATTAGCCATAAGCCAACGACCAATACCGAGAGCACCAAAATTTAAGATTAAGAACGGTAAGAATACTTTGATAAATTGCATATTAATCTTTTTTAAGGATATCTATTTCTTCTAAAATAGCATTTGCTTCTGCATATTTTTTATCGCTTTCGGATCGGTTTATATTAGAAAGTTGATGCCATTCTTTCATCAATTTATTGTACTTGTCTTGAAGTTTTTCTATTTGTGATTTCTTTTTAAATAACCCGAACATAATTTTCTAGTTTAAATGTTTTGTGATTTTAGTACTCATTGGGTTTGTTGTAGAAAAGTAATAATCCACTAACTGACCTTCATTATTTATAAGATATTTCTGAAAATTCCATTTTACAGTAGAATCTGATTTTCCATTTATTTTTTTTTGCGTTAACCATTTATAAAGCGGATGTTGGTTACTTCCTTTAACGTCGGTTTTCTCGGTCATTAAAAAGGTAACCCCATAATTTTTCTGACAAAAACTTTGAATTTCGCTAGGAGTTCCAGATTCCTGATTACCAAATTGATTACAAGGCACGCCAATAATCATTAAATTTTCAGAATATGTATCATATAGTTTTTGAAGATCTTCGTATTGGCCTGTAAAACCACATTCCGAAGCAACATTAACTATCAGTAACATTTTATCTTTAAAATGGGATAAGTGAATGGCATTTCCATCTAAGCCATTAATTTCTATATCATAAACAGAAGTAGATGGTGTTTTTGGCCCTTTTGTTTTCTTAAGAAAATTTAGCATAATGTAAGTAATTAGTATGTGTTTCGTTATTTATATCTTGAAAGAAACAATTCCGCAATCCATTTCAAATACTTGTCCGGACATAGAAGAAGCTTTTTCAGACAGTAAAAAAGCAGCCATATCTGCAACCTCTTTTGGTTTTAGATATTTTTTTAATGGATGACGTTCTGTGATATTTTCTATCATTTTATCATTGCGCAATAGCTTAGAAGCTAATGCGGTATCTGTCACAGTAGGAGCAATGGCGTTAATTCTAATACTTGGAGCTAATTCTGCTCCAAGTGATTTTACTAAGCCTTCTACACCCGATTTTGCAGTTGCAATACTGGCGTGATATGGCATTCCCAATTTGGATGCTACGGTACTAAATAATAATATGGAGGCGTGTTTGCTATTCTTTAAAGTAGGTAAATACTTTTGAATAGCTTTAACAGCTCCGATAACATTTATTTCGAAATCTTGTTTGAAATCCTCTATTTTTAATCGAGAAATTGGTTTAAGATTGATGCTACCAGGGCAATATACCAAGCCATCGGCTTTTTCTATTTCGGGCAAATCATCCACCAAAACGTCACAACCATAATGTGTTAAATTATCATGATGGAAACCAGGAGCAGTTCTACTAATATTAATAATGGTATTATCTTCCACTAACGTTTCAATAATAGCCTTACCAATACCTTTGCTACCTCCAATAACTATGTACGTTTTCATTCTAAGCAGTTAAAGGTCTTCCTTTTAACCTTTTTTCTACTTTTATTTTAATAGCAGTAAGTCTTTTCATGATATCCATGATTTCTGTATCTTTTTTCTCTTTATAAATTTCGTTTAAACCTAAAATTAGGGCTTTTGCTTCTCTAACAATAATAACTCTATCGCTTGTAGATAAAGAGTTTAATTTTTGTTTTTCAAATTCTAATGCTTTGTCTATTATATCCATGACTTAGTTTTTTAAATAATTTTGTAATTCGGTAACTTTATGTGGAGTATTAAATTTTCCTCCGTAATATGTGGTAACAGTAGCAGATGTATCATCTTTAATTCCTCTAGAGGAAACGCATAAATGTTTGGCGTCTATGATTACTGCTACATCTTCTGTTTTTAAAATTGTTTTTAATTCTTCTGCAATTTGGTTTGTTAATCGTTCTTGTACTTGCGGTCTTTTTGCAAAATACTGAACTATTCTGTTTATTTTAGATAATCCTATAACTTTTCCCGAAGAAATGTATGAAACGTGCACTTTTCCGATAATTGGTACAAAATGATGTTCGCAATTAGAGTAAAAGGTAATGTTTTTTTCAACAAGCATTTGGTTGTATTGATATTTATTATCAAATAATGCTATTTTTGGCTTGTTTTTCGGATTTAATCCTGAAAATATTTCATCTATATACATTTTAGCAACTCGATTAGGAGTTCCTTTTAAAGAATCGTCTGTAAGGTCTAATCCTATAACATCCATAATCTCTTCAAAAAGTATTGCTATACGTTCTTTTTTTTCGGTATCCGTTAATTTAAAAGCATCTGCTTTCATTGGTGTTTGTAATCCAGTATATAAATGGTCATCACCAATATCGTCATGACTATAGCCATTTAGTCCGATTTTATCTTCGGCATTCTTTTTTAATGTTTCTGTTTTCATTATAATCTTTTTTATGTGCTGTCTTTAAAACTGTTTTTAAAGCAAAGCAACGTTATCGTTTAGAAACGGTGTTATGCGCGTTATCTAGGGTGCTTAAAGCTACTAGATTTTATTTATTTACGCATTAGATGAATTACACCTTTATCTTTAGGTATAATTTCTAAGGATGTACCCTCAAAAGTCAAGCCATTTCATAAAGTTTGTCTGTTTTTTTTCTATTTAATTTCATTAAAGCGCTAATTTATTTATCATGCCATTAAAAATAACCCCATGAAAAGGTAAAACGCTGTACCAATATAAGCGACCAAGTATTCCTCTAGGTCTAAAAGTCGCCGTTTGTTTTAATATACCATTTTCTATTTTAAATTCCAACCAAGCTTCTCCTGGAAGTTTCATTTCTGCATAGAGTAGGAGTTTCTGTTTTTCTTTATCTGCATATATCACTCTCCAAAAATCTAAAGCATCTCCCGCGTCTAAATCTGTAGCACTAGTTCTACCACGCCTTAAACCAATACCGCCAAAAAGCTTGTCTAAATAACCTCTTAATTTCCAAAGAAAATTACCGTAATACCAACCTGTTTGTCCGCCAATAGCCCATATTTTATCTATTGTTTTTTTGCTGTCATTTACTTTGCGTTCTTTATAATCTTGGAAGCAACCGTATTTAGGAACGTTAATATATTTATGAAAGCTATTTTTTAATCTTCCGCTACTAATAAAAGAATCTTTCCAACTAGATATAATACTATTCTGTTCTATTTTCTCAAATGCCAAAGCGACAGCTTCTTTATAACTTAAGGGATGTACATCTAATATGGTATTGATATCACTTGGTTTGCCAATTATTTCAACGCCCATGCTATCTACTAGGTTGGAAGCTAATTTATAGGACGTGGACGTTACAAAATAGAGCCAATAGGAAGACAGTTTTGCAGTCATTACTGGAACCGTTAAAATATATCTTTTTAGCTGTCTTACTTCCGCAAATTGTAAAAGCATTTGCTTGTAGGTTAAAACTTCTGGGCCAAAAATATCAAAGGACTTGTTGAAGGTTTCTTTTACACCTAAACTTTTAAATAAAAAGGAAAGTACATCACGAACGGCTAAAGGTTGGGTTTTAGTATTTAACCATTTAGGAGCGATCATAAAAGGTAGTTTTTCTACTAAATCTCTAATGATTTCGAATGATGAACTACCAGAGCCGACAATAATTCCTGCTTTAAATACCGTTAAGGCATAGCTGTTGGATTGTAATGTGTGCTCGACATTTTTACGAGATTTAAGATGCTTAGACAAGTTTTCATCATTAATAATACCACTTAAGTATATAACTTGTTTTGCTTCCGTTTTTTCAATATAGGATTTAAAATTAGATGCACAGGCTTCTTCTAACTTTTCAAAATCATTTGATGTATTAGACATTGAATGTATAAGATAATATGCAGCATCAATTTCTTTAGGAATGTTTTTTAAAGTTTCTGGTTTTAAAAAATCAACTTCTATAACATCAATATGTTCTTCTTGTAAGTAACTTTTATCTGCACGTAATTTATCTCTAACCGCACAAATAACATGATGCCCTTCATTTACCAATAAAGGAATTAAACGTTTACCTATGTAGCCTGTTGCGCCTGTTACAAGAATTTTCATTTTTTATATGGTGTGAAAATTATTAATATTAATGTGTTTCGCTTTTAAGTCGAACATAAGATTATAGAGTCCAAAAAAGGTTCTGTTAATATAAATAAAATGTTTAGAACCTCGGTTTCCATTCATTTTTCTTAATTGTGTACTTTTAGAATAATGCGCTCCAAGTGCTGCTATTTCTTGAAAGAAGTATGGATTTGAAAAATCAAAAGTTTTATCCTGTAATGGTCTTGCAAATAGGCTTAGCATTTTATGAAACATCTCTGTGAAAAAGGCAATTTCTTCTTCTGTATCTTCCTCTTTTAAAATTTCTAATTCGTATAATTTGGAAAGAAATACCGCTTCATTTTCAATATTTTCTTTCTTTGCTAATTCAAAATATGGTTTGTAAAAAGTATCTGGAATGCTTTTCATACAACCAAAATCTAAAGCAATTAAGTTTCCTTCCTCGGAAACTAAAAAGTTTCCTGGATGTGGATCTGCATGTACTTTTTTAAGCACATGAATTTGGTACATATAAAAATCCCAAAGTGCTTGGCCTACTTTATTTGCCGTGTCTTCATTTTGATTTATTGCTGTAAATTCGGATAGATGTCTACCATCCATATAATCCATAGTAATAATTCTATTAGAAGATAGTTCTTCATAATATTCTGGAAACTTAAGATTAGGAATATGTGCACATGCCTTTGAAACTTCTATGCTTTGTTCTATTTCTAAAATGTAATTCGTCTCTTCAATTAATTTGGTTTCTACTTCACTAAAATATTTGTCTGAATCTTTTCCTTTAATATTAAACATTTTCATTGCTATAGGTTTAACCATAGCCAAATCTGATGAGATACTTTCTGCAACTCCTGGATATTGGATTTTCACAGCAAGTTTTTTCCCGTTTCTTTCTGCTATATGGACTTGGCCAATACTAGCAGCATTTACAGAAGTTGCATTAAAAGTATCAAATAGTTCGTTTGGAGATTTCCCAAAATATTTTTTAAATGTTTTAATTACGAGTGCAGGCGATAAAGGAGGAACGGAGAATTGCGATAAAGAGAATTTTTCAACATAAGCCTGTGGAAGAATGCTTTTTTCCATACTAAGCATTTGTGCCACTTTTAAAGCACTCCCTTTAAGTTGTTTCAAGCTGTTGTAAATATCTTCGGCATTATTTTTATTAAGACGTTCTTTGGCTTCTTCCTTAGAATTAACCATTTTATCTCCATAATATTTCATGTAATTTACACCAACTTTAGCTCCTGTGCTTACTAGTTTAGAAGCACGTTGTATTTTTGAAATTGGTATTTTATCTATCGTTTTCATTAGTTGGAATATGCTTAATTACTTTTTATAGGCATAATTTGTTATGCTTGAAGCAAATATACAAAATTGTCCAACTTATTCATTTAAAAACTAGACAAAATTAATATAGCACTATAAGTAAAGCTTATATGAATTGATAAAATATATGAAAACTTGCAAGAAATGGCGTTTTTTTTCCACCTGTATAGATTGCTTTTTATGGCAAAACATCCTTTTTATTTAAGCTTTTGTTAACAAATATAGTTTTAGTAATGCGTAATTTTATGGGCTATTACAATTAGCAACCATTAAAACTTAAAAACAATGAAAAAAATTTTATTACTTTCTTTAGTATTTGCACTCTCATTTACGGCAAATGCACAAATTGAAACACCACAACCAAGTCCAACTAGTAAAGTAGAGCAGAAGGTTGGTTTAACCGATTTTACTTTTGAATATTCTCGTCCGGGAGTAAAAGGAAGAACCATTTTTGGAGACCTTGTACCTTACGGAAAAGTATGGAGAACAGGAGCAAACTCAAGAACTAAAATAACTTTTAACAACCCTATTACTGTAGGAGGAAAAGAGCTTAAAGCGGGTACTTACGCTATCTTTACTATTCCACAAGCAAATGCATGGGAAGTTGTTTTTTATACAGATTATGCAGGAGGAGGCGCTCCAGCTGAGTTAGACGAAACTAAAGTTGCAGCAAGAGTTTCTGCTGATGTTCATGAAATTCCTTTTAATGTAGAATCTTTCACTATGGATATTAATAACTTATCTAATAATGGTGGAACTTTAGAATTTCTTTGGGCAAAAACATATGTTGGTGTACCTTTTACAGTGCCTACAGATGCAGCGGTATCTAAAAGCATTGATAAAATAATGGCAGGACCAGGAGCAGGTGATTATTATGCTGCTGCAGCGTATTATTTAGAAGAAGGAAAAGATATCTCTAAAGCTAAAGTTTGGATTGATAAAGCTATCGATATGTCTAAAGAAGATCCTAAATTTTGGCAATTAAGAAGACAAGCTTTAATCTATGCAAAATCTGGGGATAAAAAAGGAGCTGTTAAAGCTGCCAAAGCTTCATTAGCATTAGCTGAAAAAGCTGGTAATACAGATTACGTTAAAATGAATGAGGAGTCTATTGCAGAGTGGACTAAATAATATAGTGACAAGTACACATGAAAAAAGCGACCAATTGGTCGCTTTTTTTATTTAATATCTTTGAAAGTTTACTTGCTTTTTTTAGGATTGAATACTGGCAGTAACTTAGTACTTACTTCTCCAAAACCTATTCTAGTATCATTTTTTTCACAATAACCACGCATAATTACAGTGTCGTTATCATTAATAAACTTACGCTCAGAACCATCTGCCATTTTAATAGCATTTTGTCCGGCCCAAGTAAGTTCTATCATAGATCCAAAACTATCTGGAGTTTTCCCAGAAAGCGTTCCGCTTCCCATCATATCACCAGAGTTTATAGGACAACCATTAACCGTATGATGTGCTAATTGCTGCGCCATATTCCAATACATATATTTAAAGTTAGATTTGCTTACCACTGTTTCTTTCGCTTTTAGTGGTTGTATAGCAACTTCCAAATTAATATCGAAACTCTTCTTTCCTTTATATTGTAAATATTCTAATTGTGGTTTTAATGGTTTCGGACTTTCTACTCTATAAGGCTCCAAAGCATCTAAAGTAACTATCCAAGGAGAAATACTGGAAGCGAAATTTTTAGCTAAGAAAGGTCCTAATGGTACATATTCCCATTTCTGTATATCTCTTGCCGACCAATCATTTAATAAAACTAATCCGAAAATATATTCTTCCGCTTCTTCAATGGGAATTGGTTCTCCTAAATCATTAGCATCGGTTGTAATAAACGCCATTTCTAATTCAAAATCAATTCTTTCTGAAGGTCCAAAAACGGGTTCTGTAGCATCCGGAGGAAGCGTTTGCCCTTTTGGTCTATGCACAGGAATTCCAGAAGGAATGATAGAAGAGCTTCTACCATGATAACCAACAGGAATGTGCAGCCAATTTGGCATTAAAGCATTTTCTTTTCCTCTAAACATGGTTCCAATGTTAGTTGCATGTTCTATACTAGAGTAGAAATCGGTATAATCCCCAATTTGAACAGGTAATTGCATTTCAATTTCGTCTAAACGAAATAATACAATTTCCTTATGTTTTACATTGTTTTTAAGCGTATCATTATCTGCATCAAAAATTTCTGCAATTCTGTTTCTAACAGCTCTCCAGGTTTTTCTTCCATCTGCAATAAAATCATTTAAAGTATCTTGAAGAAAAATATCGTCTGTTAATGGAATACCTTCAAAGTAACCTAGTTGATGTAAAGCACCTAAGTCTATTGCTGTATCTCCAATTCTTGTTCCAATAGTAATGATGTCATCTCTTGTAAGAAAAACACCAAAGGGAATATTTTGAACAGGGAAATCTGAGTTTTTATCTACATGCAACCAGGAGATTCTATCTGGATTGTTAGCTGAAATTGGCATAGTATATTTTAAATTAAAAATTATTAAATCTATTCAAACCTACATAACTTTTTAAATTAATGCTAATTTTATAAGATAAAAGTAGGTTCCTATTATGCTATTTAAAAAAATAACATATTCTAGAAGTAAATATATGTTTTTTGATGTATTTAAATAATCTAATTGTTATTTTTGATAAATATTTAACTATAACTAGATTTTCAACTTTAAGAAAATTAAAATTAAACTATATGCAACGCGACGAACAAATCTTTGAACTTATTCAAGCTGAAAAAGAAAGACAGCTTGATGGTCTTGAATTAATAGCATCAGAAAACTTTGTAAGCGACCAAGTAATGGAGGCTGCAGGTTCTGTATTAACGAATAAATACGCAGAAGGTTATCCTGGGAAAAGATATTATGGAGGTTGTGAAGTTGTGGATGAAGTAGAACAACTTGCAATAGATAGAGCAAAAGCCTTATTTGGTGCCGCATACGTAAACGTGCAACCACATTCTGGAAGTCAAGCAAATACCGCAGTATTTTTTGCTTGTTTAAATCCCGGAGATACTATTTTAGGTTTCGATTTATCTCATGGTGGACATTTAACACATGGTTCTCCAGTAAATTTTTCAGGTAAATTATATAATCCTGTATTTTACGGTGTAAAAAAAGAAACCGGATTAATAGATTATGACCATGTTGCAGAAGTAGCAGAACGTGAAAAGCCAAAATTAATTATTGCAGGAGCTTCGGCATATTCTCGTGATATGGACTTTAAACGTTTTCGTGCCATAGCAGATTCTGTTGGTGCTATTTTAATAGCAGATATTTCACATCCAGCAGGATTAATAGCAAAAGGAATTTTAAACGATCCTTTACCACATTGCCATATTGTTACAACAACAACACATAAAACATTACGTGGACCAAGAGGTGGAATGATTATGATGGGGCAAGATTTTGATAACCCATTTGGTTTAAAATTGAAGAACGGAAACTTAAAGAAAATGTCTTCCCTTTTAAACTCTGCAGTTTTTCCAGGAAATCAAGGAGGACCGTTAGAACATATTATAGCAGCAAAAGCAATTGCATTTGGTGAAGCACTTACAGAAGAGTATATGCACTATATGTTACAAGTAAAGAAAAATGCGGCAGCAATGGCGGCAGCTTTTGTAAGGAGAGATTATAATATCATTTCTGGAGGTACAGATAACCACATGATGTTAATCGATTTACGTAACAAAAATATTACAGGTAAAGACGCAGAAAATGCTTTAGTAAAAGCTGATATTACCGTGAATAAAAACATGGTTCCTTTTGATGATAAAAGCCCATTTGTAACTTCAGGAATTCGTATTGGTACGCCAGCAATTACAACTAGAGGTTTAAAAGAAGAAGATATGGAAGGTATTGTAGATCTAATTGATCAAGTAATTACAAACCATGAAGATGAAGATAAATTAGAAACTATTGCAGGTAAAGTAAATGCTATGATGCATGATTTACCTCTTTTTGTAGATTAAATTTATTAAAATAATTTCGCTTTCGCGGAAATAAAAAGCCTACTGTTTAGTAGGCTTTTTTTGTGCTTAATAAAAATTTTCTGAGTATGTGGCTCTCCTCTTATTTTAAGGGAGAATGAATTTTAAGTTTCCTTAAAGAAAATTGGAAGAAAGAGGAGTTAAGAAAGCATTATTCTAACACTATGAACTTTTCTTAACCAGAAGATAAAGGAGTTGGCTTAAGTTTTAAAATCGCTTCGCATTTTATGTCAAAATCTCCGAATTTATTTTCAATAAATCCACCTCTCTTTAGCCAAAGAGAGGAGCGGGTTAAAATCAAATTTAGCTAAGAAGTAGTGCAAGCCCAAGAAGACCGAACCGGTCTACATAGCCGTAACTACTCAAAAGTAATATGTTGATAAGCACCTAAATCTGGTGAAGCCGTTCTGTTTACTCCAAGAATATCTAAAGGAACTTGAGAAGCAAAGGTTGCGTCTCCTTGATTGTTAGCAGCAGAATCAGCACCAATAATGAAATCATTTTCACTAGAATCTCTAAAATCTGGATCTTGATTACGAATGATATTTTTATATTTTGTTTCATCACTAAAGTCATAATTAGCTCCAGAAAACGTATTCCCAGTATCACTAAATCGAACTAAGCAATTGGTGAATTTAAAGTGGAATGCTAAAGAAGCATCTTCAATTTCATCGATTATGAATTCCGGATTATCATTTCCGTAGATAATACAGTTATTAAAATTAGCTTCGGTTAGATTCGCTAAAAAAGTAGCATCTTCAGTTTCTTGAAAGTTATTAATTAATAAAGCAGGAAACTGACGGAAACTATTGTTCCAATAATTAGCAATGGTACAATGTGTAAGATTATATTTTCCTCCTAAAGTAGCAGCAAAACAAGTTTGACCAGCATTATTGATTACTAAATTATTTGCTTCAATAGACGTATTTCTTCCTAAAACACCAAAATTACTCGTGTTGTAAATTTGAGAATTTGTGATGGTTAGTTTGTTTGTGACTTCGTTTGGATTTCCTTCCGATAAAATACCAACAGATGCATTTTTAATAGTTGCATGATTTATGGTATTATTAATACTTCCGTCAAGCAACCAAATAGTTCCCCATTGTCCAGGTACATTTGCAAAAGCAGGTTCTAATCTATCGCCTTCAAAAATAACTTCGTTTTCTAATAATTCTTGGTCGGCACTTAGCGCTCCATTTACTTGCAAGGAAGCTCCTTCAGCAACTAAAAGTCCGGAATTTGCATGAAAATGCACTCGTGCTCCAGCTTCTATATTTAAAGTTTGATTGTTTGGTACCGCGGCATAACCATACACCACATATGGTTTTTGATTCGTGAAAGTTAATTCGTCTGGCTCTAAATATCGACCTTGGATTTCAGTTTCAATTTGCTCTCCTCCAATATCTATGGTAAGTGTTTCAATAACTCCTGTGGTATTATCTTTGTCTGGATAAATAAATACAGCGTCTTGAACAAGTGTAACCAATTCTACTACTTGTTGGTTACTTCCAGAATCGAATTCTATTTTATCTGTGTATAAAAATGCACCATTAAGATTTGGTAAACTATTAATGTCTATGGTAGTTTCTACAAAAATGTACATACTGTCTTTTGCAAGAATTTCTACATTATCGAAAGATTTTCCAGCAATACCATCTACATTTAATCGGTACTCTGAACTTTCGCCTAAAGCTAGTTTTACATTAGGTATGCTAATATCTTCACTACTTCTATTATATACTTTTAAGTTATAAGTACTAGAACCAATATTGGTAAATACGGTATCTAAATAAACGGTGTCTTTAGAAAAACCAAGATTACCATCACTTGAGGAAAAGTTAAAGTCTTTTCTACAAGAACTCCAAAGTAAAAGAAAGGAGAAACAGATTAAGAAGTATAGCGTCTTTTTCATATATAATAAACAGATTATAAGGCAAAAATAATTAAATGCATTTTAAACGTTAAAAATATAACTTTTGAAACTAGGTTTTAGTATCTATTTGATATTATTTAATTTAAAATAGCATCAATTTCTTTGGTTACGCGAGTAGGACGTTTGGTTCGTACAGCCATTAAACACCAAGTGGTTTCTGCTTTTAGAAGTAATTTTTGTGTACTATTATTGTGCATTTCTATAATACTTTTGGCCGTTGCACCTTGTGCATCTATAAACTGGGTAGTTATTTTTACTTCGTCATATAAGTGTGCCGAAGCCTTATAGTCTACCAGATGTTTACGAACCACCCAAAAGTAAGCGTTGTATATATCTTCCGTAGCTATTTGTTGCCAGTGCGCTTTGGCAATATCTTGAATCCATTGTATATAGCGAATGTTGTTAACGTGGTTGAGTTCGTCTAAATCTTCTTTGGTAACAGTAACTGTAAATTCGAAGGTTTTCATAAAGTCCATTTAATAGCGTATTAAATTAAAAATTGTGTTCAATAAAAGTTTGCTATTAATCGAAGACTCTCTTTTAGGAAAGTATGATTTCTTAAATATAGGAAAGCGAATAGTTTCTGAAAATTAAATCAGCTATAAAACCATTTTTCTAGTTATCATGTAATAACTTCTGTATCAAATGGTTTGTGTTGCTATTTTAAAGAGTGAAGAATTTTGTTTTCAAGAGAAGTAGTCTCTATTAAAATCAGTACGTTAGTATTCGTTATTATTTTTTATAAAAATAGATTGCGAATCTCTGGAGTTATTCGAGTGGGTTTTTGTGTTTTTCTACTAATTAAGCACCAATGCGTTTCCGATTTGGCCAATAAAGCATCGGTATTTTTGTTGAAAATTTCAACAATTCTAGTAGATTTTACGCCTGCAGATTTAGTAACATAGGTTTTAATTAAAAGAGTATCGTTTAAATATGCAGCTTGTTTATAATCTATATGATTGGATAGCATTACCCAAAAATATTCGTTTTTAATATTAGGCGTTGCTATTTCTTCCCAGTTTTGTTTTGCGATATCATTTACCCACTGCACATAACGTACGTTGTTCACATGATTTAGATCGTCTAAATCACTTTGTTCTACTATAACTATAGATTCAAAAACCTGCATCTTTTAATTTTCTATGATTTCCACTTCAAATAATTTATCCCAACGTTTTCCGGTAATAAAAAGCGTTTTGGTTTCCGGGTTGTACGCAATACCATTTAATACATCTAAACCTTGGTGTTGTGTTACTTTCTTTTTTAATGGCGAAAAATCTATAACGCCTTCAATTGCTCCATTGGTAGGATTTATAATTGCTACACCATTTTTTTGATAGCGATTGGCGTAAATTTTTCCGTTAACCCATTCTAACTCATTTAGTCCAACAACTTTTCCTTGATTGTGGTATGCTTGTATATAACCTTCTTCGGTAAGTGTTTCTGGGTTTATAGTCCAGATTTTTTCTGTTCCATCACTTTTATATAAAGTTTTCGTGTCATTACAAATTCCCCAACCTTCTTTACTATTATTGTATTTAAAGCTTCCTGTTTTTTCAAAAGTATCTACATCATAGACAAAACCAGTTCCGCTTGTCCAAGTTAATTGGTACACTTTATTATTTAAAACGGTTAGGCCTTCTCCAAAATAAGCTTTTTCTAAATCTATATTTTTAAGAACTTCTCCTGTTTTATAGTTCACTTTTCTAAGTTTAGATTCGCCACGTTGCCCTGTGCTTTCGTATAATTCGTTATTATAGAACTCTAATCCTTGGGTGTAGGATGTGATATCATGCGGATATTCATTAATAATTTTATAGGTATATACTTTAGGAGAAGTATTGTTTAAAACAGTTAACTTTTGAGAAACCGTTTGTGTTTCTCCATCCAATATAATGGTAGCTTCTAATGTATGCTCCCCAAGCTTTGTGTTTTCTAAAATACTTTTTTCGGAAATAGTTTCACCATTTAAAGTGTAGCTTACAGATGTAATAGTATGCTTTTTAGGATTTTTTATAGACAGATTTAAGGCTTCTCCTAGCGATAAAGCATTGTTTTTTGCATTAGTAACTAGGGTAAAGTCCTTTTTTTTCTGTGTTGCATTGCTTCCGCAGGACACAATAAAAGTTGCTAAAAATATGATTGTGAGTATTTTGAATGTTCTCATGTTGTCTTAAAAGTTTTATGCAAGATATTTATTAAAATTCAGTTAAAAAAAACATTGTGAAAAAATTAAAAGGTTGTATATTTGCACTCGGCAAGTCCTACACAACTAGCTCCTGTTGAATCCTCCAGGTCGGGAACGAAGCAAAGGTAAATGGTTGAGCAGTGTGATGTAGGTAGCTTGCCTTTTTTTATGCAATAAACTCAAATCTTGAAAGCAATAGCTAATCAAGATTTTTTTGGTTTATTGAAGTTCCTATATAATGGGAATCTCTCCATTAATATTGTATTTTTGAAACCTTAAAAATACATTTATGTCTAAAGTTGTTTTAATTACCGGAGGTTCTTCCGGAATTGGTAAATCTGTTGGAGAATTTTTAACAGAAAAAGGGTACATCGTTTATGGAACTAGTAGAAATCCCAATAAGTTAACTAGTAGTATATTTAAAATTATCGCTTTAGATGTAACCAAAATCGATACCATTGCAACAGCTATTAAAAAAGTGGTGGAAGCAGAAGGAAGAATTGACGTGCTTATAAATAATGCAGGAGTTGGTATTACCGGACCAATTGAAGAAATACCAGAAGTAGAAATTAAAGCCAATTTTGAAACTAACTTTTTTGGACCAATAAACGTTATTAAAGCTGTTTTACCACAAATGCGAAAGCAACAGTCTGGTTTAATAATAAATATAACTTCCATTGCTGGATATATGGGACTTCCATATCGAGGAATTTACTCTGCTAGTAAGGGTGCTTTAGAAATTATTACCGAAGCTTTTAGAATGGAAATAAAAGACTTTAATATACAGATGACTAATATTGCTCCTGGCGATTTTGCTACTAATATTGCTTCCGGACGTTTTCATGCGCCAATACAAGAAAATTCACCATACAAAAAACCGTATGGTAATACCCTAAAATTAATGGATGCGCATGTAGATGAAGGTAAAGATCCTTTGCTTATGGCAAAAGCGGTGTACAAAGTAATGAATACCAAAAAGCCAAAAACGCATTATAAAGTAGGAGAGTTTATGCAAAAATTCTCTATTGTTTTAAAACGCATATTACCAGATAAGGTTTATGAAAAGATGTTGCTAAACCATTATAAGTTATAAAATTATGCCAAAAAAAACATATGGAAATACGTAAGAAAAAAGAAAGGAATGAAAAATAGAAGAAACTTTTTTGTGTTAATTTTTATGCTTTTAGCGTATACAAATTATGCACAAATCATTAGTATAAATGATGCAGCAGATCCGGAATCGGAGTATGATCTACAGCAATTAGTAGAAGATGTTCTTATTGCTAGTGATTGTGCAGTTATTGATAATTTTTCTGAGCAAGCATCGGGTTTACCAACAAGTACGCAAACAAAAAGTTATGGGTATTTTAAAACGCCAACAGGTAGTGATTTTCCTTTTGAAAGTGGTGTTATTCTAACCACAGGAAGAGCTTTTCCTGCAGGAAACGTAAGAAATACGAGTAGTGCTGCTTTTCCAGATTTTGGTAATGGACTACCAGGTGATACAGACCTAGAAATAGCTTTGTCGCAATCGAATACTAGAGACGCTACTTTTGTCAAGTTTAATTTTACGCCAACATCCAATGATTTTAGTTTTAGGTTTTTAATGGCATCCGAAGAGTATACTGGAAGTGATGAATGTAATTATTCAGATAGTCTTGCTTTTTTATTAAGAGAAGTAGGTACAACTACTTATGCTAATTTGGCTGTTTTACCAGACGGAACTCCTGTTAGTGTAACCAATATAAACAACTCAGGAGTTTGTACTGCAAATGCAGATTTTTTTTACGGATATAATCTTGTTAGTACCAACTATGGAGGAAGAACAGAAGTTTTAACCGCTAATGCTACAGTAATACCAAATCAAGAATATGAAATAAAAATAGTAGTGGCAGATCAAAGAGATTCGGCTTACGATTCTGCTATTTTTTTAGAAGCAGGAAGTTTTAATCTTGGTTTAGATTTAGGAGATGATATAACTTTTGCTTCTGGAAACCCTGCTTGTGGTAGTTCCACGTATACCTTAGAAACTGAAATACCAATTACAGATGCCGCACATACGTGGTTTAGAAACGGAGATGAAATTATTGGGCAAAATAATAATACATTAGATGTTACAATAGCTGGTCATTATAGTGTTTCGGTTGCTTATGGTACTTCTTGTATAGCTACCGCTGAAATTACTATAGAGTTTACTCAGGTTCCGATAGCGAATGCTATAGATGACCAATTTATTTGTGATGATAATAATGATGGCTTTAATACCTTTGATTTTCAGGTGTTTAATGATTCTGTTCTTGGTACACAGTCTGCTTCCAATTATACGGTAAGCTACCATCTATCTCAAAATGATGCAGAGAATGGTGTGAATCCAATAACGACTCCGTATACAAACCAAAATGCATATCAATTAGAAACTATATTTGTAAGAATAGAAGATAATACATACACCTATTGTTATGATATTACTACTTTTGATATTCATGTTTTTAATTCGTTAACAGCATCAAACCCTTTACCATTACGTGCTTGCGACCTAGATACAGATGGTTTTAATACTTTCGATTTAACAGTAGCAGAATCTGATATTTTAAATGGGTTACCAGCAGCAAATTATTCGTTTAATTATTACGAAAATGAAGTAGATGCAATTCTTGGTAATGCTACGCAAATAGCCACACCTACAAATTTTAATAATACAACGGCCACATCACAAATTGTATATGCAAGAGTGCAACCAATAACGAATGAATGCTTTCAGGTTGTACCTATAACACTTATTGTACATCCTTTATTAGACATTGGTTTAGAGGATAAATATCTTATTTGTTTAGCCGCAAATGATAATATTCTAGTTCCTGGAGAAGAGGATACAGCATTACAAACGCCTCCAATAGATACGAATTTAAGTGAAACAGATTACACTTTTCAATGGTATACGGGCGATGGTGTTTTAGCAGCAAATAGTATTCCTGGGGAAACCCAAGCTTCATATAATGCTACAACTATTGGTTTTTATACGGTATTTGTTACTAATATACTTTCACAATGTACTTATATAGATACTACAGAAGTAGTTTCTTCTTATCCTCCAGAAAGTATTTCTGTAGAAGTCTTAACAGATGCTTTTTCAGAGAACAGTATGTTCGAGGTAACCGTTACCGGAATTGGTACGTATGAGTTTAGTTTATATGAAGGGTATTGGCAAAGTTCTCCAGTATTTACTAATGTTTTAGGTGGCGAGCATTTGGTTAAAGTTAGAGATGTTTATAATTGTGAAGAATTATTCTATGCTGTTGTGATTGTAGATTATCCGAAGGTTTTTACTCCTAATAATGATGGGTACAATGACACCTGGAATATTCTAGGAACTAAAAATCAGTTGGGAGCAAAAATATATATTTATGATAGATATGGAAAGCTTATAAAACAATTAAGCCCTTCAAGTATTGGTTGGGACGGAACTTTTAATGGGGAGGATATGCCAACTTCAGATTATTGGTTTACCGTAGAATATCTAGAACCATTAAACAATACAAAGAAAGCGTTTTCAGCCCATTTTACACTTAAAAGATAGGTTGTTAATCGAACAATAAAAGAACAAAATGGGAATATTAGAAAAACTATTCGGCACAGATAAGCTAAAAATTACAGATATTGATTTTGGAGAAATAGAAAGTTTTAGTACTAACGGAAATAGGATAGGTTGGCTAGTTAATAGAAGATATCTAGATGTAGATGTTGAAATATTAATAGATGGAAATATCGAAGGGATTTTTAAAGAACAAAAGCAAATTTTACTGCAGGCTTTAAATAATGAAGCGACTATAAAGTTGGAAGCTGAAAAAGCGCTACAAGAACAATATACCAATGCCGAAATAGAATTTGTGTCTTTAGATAGCCATTTTCAGTTAAAAGGAATCTCTGTGAATACCGAAGGGTTTGAAATGATCTTTCAGGAAAAAGAAGGTAAAAACTATTTCTTTTCTGTTCATTTTGAAAACAATAAACAAATAGGAGTTTCTATGGATGGATAGAAGATAGGAAGGAGTTGTAAAACGAGATCTTAGTTTCTATGGATTCAATAAGCCTAGCAGCTCTTCTTCAAATTGAACAGAAAATAAATTAGTGTGAGGATCTATAATTTTCCCATATTTATTTACTAGTAACACCTTGATTATTGGGTTTATAGCCAATGTTTCTTTTGCTTCTTTTGGGTTTTTAAACTGGTATTCATGTTTGTCAGTAAAGTTATACTGTTGTAGTAGTTTGTTGTTGCTATACCTTGTGTTAGGTTCATCTATATTTATAGAAATGAAGTCTACTTCAGGATATTTTAACATTAACTCTTTTACTTTAGAATGACTTTCTTGTAAATGGGATTTATAATCCTTAGACCAAAAATATAAAGCAGTAGGTTTTCTAATTAATTTGTGTAAATCTATTGCTTGATTTTTATAATTTACCAAAGTTACATTTGGTATTTTATTTCCCGTCTCTAATTGCTTTAAGGATTTGACTAGCTTTTTAATATAATTTTTGTCTTTTTCGTCTGTGCTTTTTTCGTAATAGAAGTCAAGAAAAGTGTCTAGTTCTTTTAAGTTCTTGGTTTTATTTATATAATTAATAGAAGATATACTTAATAAAGGATTTTTAATATCTTCATCTGTTATCAAGCTATCAATTAGTTTCAGTTTATCTAAATTATAACAGTAAGAATTTCTTTTTAATATACTGTCTTTAGATGTTTTTAAATGTTCTGATAATGCTAGATTTTTAAAGTGATATCTTAAAAAAGTCTTATATGTAAAATAATCTTTTAACGCAGTACTATTATAATCTATATCTTTTCTGTAGGTATAAAAGTTTTTTGGTAACGATTGTAAATTTTTTATTTCATTATCTCCATAATAAGCAAATGGATAAATTTCTTTGCTTAAATAATAGTTGTAGTCTATGTTGGCTTTGGAAATTTTCTGGAACAACTCCGAAGTTATATTCTTTTCAAGAAACAAGGTTAGGTTTGTATTTCTATGTTTTCTAATGGAATCAATTTTTTTTTCGAAAAGGATAGGTTCTAATTGGTAGTAGCTTAATATTTTCTCGTTTATGTCTTCATTCTCAAGAAACATGTTAATTAAATAATTATTCTTTTTTGCTCCATTTCCTGTAAATACTAAAGATTCATCGAAATCAATAGTGTTTATTCTAACCAGAACACTATCATTAGGTTCTAATAAAGCTAATTGAAATTCTTCACCATGTTGCGATTGCAGTTTAAAAATATATAAACCACTTTCTAAATCATTAAATTTATATAGAAATCTATTTTTATTATCTAGTAAAATAGTATCAATAATAATATTTGATTTATGTATAACAACTTGTCTGTCAATAGGATTGATTATTTCGCCACCAATATAAGCCGTTTTCCCTTCCTTTGTAGCAAGGTCTTTTTTGCACGAAGAAAAGGTAAGTGTTAATATTAGTAAGGAAAAAAGTAATCTCATAATTAGGTAAAAACGAAGTTAAGGTGCTTTAACAAAAGTATGCGTTGCAAGTTATACCTCTTGTTAATTCGTTGTTAAAAGTTAAAAACAAAGTCTAGTAATTACAACTTTTAGTACCTATTAATTTAACCTAAGAAGTTTCTTCTTATGGTTAGAATTTTTTACTTTTGCAAAAACTTATATTACAGGTTTATGTCAAGGAGTAAAACCAATTCATTTGTAAGTTCTATAAGTCCTTTTCAATTATATAAAAATATCTGAGTAAAAATTAAATACAAATATGTTATCAGTTTCTAATCTTTCCGTTCAATTTGGAAAACGAATTCTTTTTGATGAAGTAAATACAACTTTTAATAACGGAAATTGCTATGGTATTATTGGAGCCAATGGAGCAGGAAAATCAACCTTTTTAAAAATTATTGCTGGAAAGCAAGATCCAACTTCTGGACATGTGCATTTAGAAGCAGGTAAACGTATGTCTGTTTTAGAACAGGATCACAACTTGCATGATGAAGACACGGTTTTAGATACTGTTTTAAAAGGAAACAAACCTGTTTATCAAATTAAAGCACAAATTGATGCGCTTTATGCGGACTATACCGATGAGAACGCCGAAAAAATTGGAGAACTACAAGTAAAGTTTGAAGAAATGAATGGTTGGAATGCAGAAAGTGATGCTGCTGCAATGCTTTCTAATTTAGGTATTAAAGAAGATGCACATTATACCTTAATGAAAGATTTGGATGGTAAGCAAAAAGTACGTGTTTTATTAGCACAAGCTTTGTTTGGTAGTCCAGATGTTTTAATTATGGATGAGCCTACCAATGATTTAGATTACGAAACGATCTCCTGGTTAGAAAACTTTCTTGCTAATTACGACAGTTGTGTCATTGTGGTTTCTCACGATAGACACTTTTTAGATTCGGTTTGTACGCATATTTCGGATATTGATTTCGGAAAAATTAATCACTTCTCAGGGAACTATACGTTTTGGTATGAATCTTCTCAATTAGCAGCAAGACAACATGCACAACAAAACAAAAAAGCAGAAGATAAAAAGAAAGAACTAGAAGAATTTATTAGAAGATTCTCTGCTAACGTTGCAAAATCAAAACAAGCAACGAGTAGAAAGAAAATGATCGATAAGTTAAATATTGAAGATATAAGACGTTCTAGTCGTCGTTATCCAGCACTTATTTTTGAAAGAGATAGAGAAGCGGGAGATCAAATATTAAATATTGAAGGATTAGCTGCTTCCCTTGAAGGAGAAACACTTTTTAAAGACATCGATTTAAATTTAAATAAAGGCGATAAGGTGGTGATTTTCTCTAGAGATTCTAGAGCGACAACAGCATTCTACCAAATTTTAAATGATAAAGAAAAAGCAGATGCAGGAAAATTTGCTTGGGGAGTTACCACTACGCAATCTTATTTACCTTTAGATAATAGTGAGTTTTTTAAAAATGATTTATCTCTAGTAGATTGGTTACGTCAATGGGCAACTACAGAAGAAGAGAGAGAAGAAGTTTATATTAGAGGCTTTTTAGGTAAAATGATTTTTAGTGGAGAAGAAGCATTGAAACAATCGAATGTGCTTTCTGGAGGTGAAAAAGTACGTTGTATGTTATCTCGAATGATGATGGTAAGAGCTAATGTTTTACAATTGGACGAACCAACAAATCATTTAGATTTAGAAAGTATTACAGCGTTTAATAACTCACTGAAAAACTTTAAAGGTACTGTGTTGTTTTCTACACATGATCATGAGTTTGCACAAACACTAGCAAATAGAGTAGTAGAGCTTACACCAAACGGAGTAATAGACAGACATACTACTTTTGATGAGTATATGCAAGATGCTAAAATTAAAGAATTACGGGATCAAATGTATTTGGTTAAAGCGTAAAAGAAATAGAATAAAAAAAAATCCTGAAGTTTTTCTTCAGGATTTTTTTTGCTTTAAATTCAAAATACTGTTTACTGCGACTGTAAACGGTTAACTAAATTTTACGCTTGCATCTCTGCAGTAATACTTTCTATAATTGGTAAGGCGGTATCTAATTCGTCTTTGTTCACGAATAACTCTTGCGTGCCTTGATTAAAGGTACCGAAACCTCCTAATCTGCCAGATTCTGATTCGTCTTTTATAATTGCACGAATGCCAATAGCTTCTAATTTGTCCACCATTAATTGGGTAATAATGAAATTTCCAGTGTAGACTTTAGTATAATTCGACTCTTCCATAGTTTTTAGATTTTGTGTTCTCTTAAAGTTACAAAATATTTATCATATTTTGAAGTGATTTTCTTGTTTTCAAGCGTGTTTATAGTCGGTAATTCTTTTGTTTACTTACGTTCTTTAAAAGTTAACGAAAAATATATCACTTAAATTGCAGTGAAATGGAAATATAACATTTTAAAAACTATCTTTGTCATTATAAATTAATCAATACTATATTACGATGAGTAAAGGAACAGTAAAATTTTTCAATGATTCTAAAGGATTTGGATTTATTGTAGAAGACGACAACAACAAAGAACATTTTGTACACATTTCTGGTTTAATCGATGAGATTAGAGAAGGAGATGCTGTAGAGTTTGAACTTACAGAAGGAAAAAAAGGATTAAACGCAATAAACGTTAAAGTAATAGACTAAGTATTACAATTCTTTAAAAGAACAAAAGCCTTTTCAGAAATGAAAAGGCTTTTTTGTTGGTATTCTATATTGATTTTTTAAAATTACATGGTTGTTCGTTGTTATTTTTTTAAGCTCTTAAGTAATTATATAATCGGTATACTCCAAAGCCAATCATTACCAAAGATAATGCTAGTCTTAAAGTCGTGATTAATTCGTTTCCGAAAAAATATCGGTAAACAATATAACTACCAAGGCCTAAAAAAATGATTCCAGATATTAAGCTAAATATGCTTTTTTGTGGTGTTTTATTTTCCATTTGTTTTGTTTATCTCAATTCTGCACCAAGCTGTTTTTCAAAATTTGCTTGTAGCTTATTCATGATTTTATCAATCTGCTTGTCGGTAAGTGTTTTGTTTTCGTCTTGTATTGTAAAACTAACCGCGTAACTCTTTTTACCTTTAGGTAAGTTCTTCCCTTGATATACATCAAATAGATTTACATCTTTTAAAAGTTGTTTTTCCGTTTGTTTTGCAATAGTGTGAATCGATTCAAAAGAAACAGCATCATCTAATAATAAAGCAAAATCTCTTCGTACTTCTGGGTACTTCGGAATTTCTTTAAATTTAATTTTGTTGTGTTTCGCTACTTCAATAATATTATCCCAATTAAAATCTGCGAATAATACTTCTTGGTTAATTCCGAAATGCTTTAAAATATTCTTCTTGACTAAACCGAAGCTTACTAGTTTGTTTTTTCCTAAACTTAAAGTTAGTCCTTCACTAAAAATGGCATCTTTAGTAGGTGTTTCTTTAAATCTAGAAATGCCTAAGCGTTCTAGTATACTTGTAATGCTTCCTTTAAAGTAAAAGAAGTCACTAGGTTTGTTTAAACCATTCCAAGCTTCTGTAGTTCTATTTCCTGTAACTAAAAGGGTAAGATGCTTATGTTCTTCACGATTTTCGCTAAAGTTATGGTAAGTCTTTCCGAATTCAAAAAACTTAACATTACTACGTTTTCTATTGATATTATAAGAAAGTGCTTCTAAGCCAGAAAATAAAAGGGATTGTCTCATTACGGACAAATCATTACTCAATGGATTAAGCATTACTATATTGTGTTCTTCTTTGAGCTGTTCGTCTAATTTAATATACTCCGGACTAGTTAATGAATTAGCAAGCATTTCATAAAAACCTTGAGATGCTAATTGATTACCTATAACATTCTGTAATTTATGATCTTCAAATTTGGAAGAGTTCGAAATAGAAGCGTTTAATTTATTCGTAAAACCAATATTGTTATACCCATAAACACGTAAAATTTCTTCAATAATATCTGCTTCACGTTGTACATCGTTTCTATATGCAGGCACGGTTAAACCCAAGCCCGTTTCGGTAACGTTATTTATTTTAATTTCTAGAGAACTTAAAATACGTTTAATAATTTCTTTTGGTATTTCTTGACCAATTAGCTTTTCTGCATTTTCAAAACTTAAACGCACTTGAAAGTCTTCTATTTTATTTGGGTATGCATCTATAATATCGCTTGTGATTTCTCCTCCAGCAAGCTCTATAATTAATAGTGCAGCGCGTTTTAAGGCGTATTCTGTAATATTTGGATCAATACCTCTTTCAAATCTAAAAGACGCATCTGTGTTTAGTGCATGACGTTTTGCTGTTTTACGAATGCTTATAGGATTAAAGTAAGCACTTTCTAAAAAGATACTCGTGGTATGTTCTGTAACTCCGGAAGCCATTCCTCCAAAAACCCCAGCAATACACATTGGCTTTTCTGCATCACAGATCATTAAATCATCTTCGTGTAATTCTCTTTCTACTTCATCAAGTGTTGTGAATTTGGTTCCAGCAGCAACGGTTCTGACTTCAATTTTGTTACCTATAATTTTTGCGGCATCAAAAGCATGAAGTGGTTGTCCGAGCTCATGTAATACATAATTGGTAACATCTACTATGTTATTTTTTGGTGTTAAGCCAATAGATTTTAATCGGTGTTTTAACCAATCTGGAGATTCTGCAACTTTTAAACCAGAAATAGTAACCC
Source organism: Lacinutrix sp. MEBiC02595 (assembly GCF_053601555.1). Taxonomy (NCBI): domain Bacteria; kingdom Pseudomonadati; phylum Bacteroidota; class Flavobacteriia; order Flavobacteriales; family Flavobacteriaceae; genus Lacinutrix; species Lacinutrix sp. MEBiC02595. Next base: position 37,383 of record NZ_JBSHNU010000217.1, read on the forward strand.
CACAATATCTTGGTGCTAATTCTTTATTTTGTACATCTACGTCCATCTTAAGTGTTCTGCTGTCTACATGAAAAGAACTAACAGAAGGTGTAATTAACTCGACATTAATATCTTTTTGTAAAAAACCAGCTTTAAGATCTCTTGCGGTACCATAATGACTCATGGCATCTGCTCGGTTTGGTGTAAGTCCGATTTCAAAAACCTGATCGTTTTCAATGCTAAAAAGGGTGGAAGCAAGCGTTCCAACAACAGTGTCTTCGGTTAAAACCATAATACCATCGTGCGATTTTCCTAAACCAAGTTCATCCTCCGCGCAGATCATTCCATGGCTTTCTTCCCCACGAATTTTCCCTTTTTTGATGGTCCAAGCTTCGCCTTCTTCGGTATATAAAGTAGTACCAATAGTAGCAACAGGTACTTTTTGTCCAGCAGCAACATTTGGTGCACCACAAACGATTTGTAAAGGTGTATCTGTGCCAATATTAACCGTAGTAATCTTTAGCCTGTCTGCATTTGGGTGTTGTATACAAGTAAGTACTTCTCCAACAACAATGCCTTTTAATCCTCCTTTAACAGACTCGTAATTTGCAATGCCTTCTACTTCTAAACCTAAGTCTGTAAGTAATTCTTCGGTTTGCTCTGCTGTCCAATCGGTTTTTATAAACTGTTTTAACCAGTTGTATGATATTTTCATTTACCTTCTTTAAATTGAACTGCAAAGATAAAATAATGCGGTTAGCATTCAAGCATTGTTATAAGTTTTGTGGTATCTTTTATGGGTATCTAATTTTTGTATAAAATAGGAATACCTAATTCTATATAAGATTTTAGGAATACGGCATCTTCGGTGCTTCTTTTTCTGGTAAATAAAAGATGTAAAACGGTGTGAAAAACAAGTGGAAAGTAGTTGTTTGTAGCGTCTGTTTTTAAATAAATAATCTTTAATCTATAGATAGGCTCTTATGAGATTATACTAAATAAGTGCCTTTTATTGAAATCAAAAAACACGCTGATATATCAATTTTTATAGTTGTTTATTTTCTAAAAAGAGAAGTTTAGCAGGGAATAAATGTTATGTATTTATGTTAAACTTTCGCTTGAGATAAAGCTGTGTTGCAGCGTTGAATTGTAGATTTTTAGGTTTCTTTAGTTGGTCTTTAAGTTTAGGGAAAAATCATTTCCTTTTTGTGTTGAAAAGGTTTCTCTTTTTTAAGAAAAACGAAGGTCGATTACTGTGCGAAAATCAAGAAATATAATTCCAAATATTTCTATACTTACTCATTTGTCGGTAGGTGTTTAAAATGCTTTGATTTTCTTTAGCTGCTAAAGAAGGATCCTTGGTTAAAACCTGCTTTGCGTGAAATCTTGCCAATTGTAAAATGTCATGATCTTTAATAATATCTGCAATTTTAAGGTTTAAAATACCGCTTTGTTGGGTTCCCATGATGTCTCCAGGGCCACGTAAACGTAGATCTACTTCCGCAATTTCAAAGCCATCACTAGTTCTTGTCATGGTTTGTATTCTTTGTTTGCTATTTTCTGAGAGTTTATGGCTCGTCATGAGTATGCAGTAACTTTGTTCTGCACCACGACCAACACGACCTCGCAATTGATGTAGTTGCGCTAATCCGAAGCGTTCGGCACTCTCTACAATCATTACAGAAGCATTTGGTACGTTAACACCAACTTCAATTACGGTGGTGGCAACCATGATTTGCGTTTCGCCTTTAATAAAGCGTTGCATTTCATATTCTTTATCCGCAGGTTTCATTTTTCCATGTACAATAGAGATTTGATATTCTGGTTTTGGGAAGTCTCGTTCTATACTTTCATAGCCATCCATTAAATCTTTATAGTCCATTTTTTCGCTTTCTTGAATCAATGGATAGACGACGTAAACTTGTCTTCCTTTTGCGATTTCATCTCGAATAAAACGAAACACTTTTAGTCTATTTGCATCATATCGATGTACTGTTTTTATAGGCTTTCTTCCTGCTGGTAATTCGTCAATTAAAGAGATGTCTAAGTCGCCATAAACAGACATGGCTAAAGTTCTAGGGATTGGGGTTGCAGTCATTACTAAAATGTGTGGAGGAGAAGTGTTTTTCTTCCATAGTTTACTTCTTTGTGCAACTCCAAATCGATGTTGCTCATCGATAATTGCAAGTCCTAAATTTTTGAATTTCACCTTATCTTCCAGTAATGCATGTGTGCCAATTAGTATCTGTAATTCGCCGTTTTCTAATTCTTCGTGAATAATTCTTCTTTCTGAAGTAGTACTTGAACCTGTGAGTAGTTTTATGTTGATATTCAAATCATTACACATTTCACGTAAACCATCATAGTGTTGTACTGACAAAATAGCAGTAGGCGCCATTAGGCAAGCTTGAAAATCGTTGTCAAGTGCTATTAATATAGACATTAGTGCTACAATTGTCTTTCCAGAACCTACATCGCCTTGTAAAAGACGATTCATCTGCGCATTGCTTCCTAAATCGTGACGAATTTCTTTTAAAACGCGTTTTTGTGCATTGGTTAATTCGAAAGGTAAATGGTCTTTAAAAAAGGAGTTGAAATAATTTCCGACGGTTTTAAAAGGGAACCCTTTTATCTTCGATTTATGGATTAAATTTTTTAAAATTAACTGTAATTGTATGTAAAATAATTCTTCAAATTTCAGTCTAAACTGTGCCTTAGAAAGTAACTCTGGAGTCTTCGGAAAATGCACATTAAAAACAGCTTCTGGTTTTGAAATTAGTTTCAATTCGGAGCGCATATTTTCAGGTAACGTTTCTACAAATTTCCCGTTGCTTTCTAAAAATAATTGTTGCATGATTTTGGTCATCACGCGATTTGTAATTCCTTTATTAGATAGTTTTTCGGTGGAAGGATAAATCGCTTGCATTGAAGATCGTAGATTATCTTCATGGTCTTTTTGTAGTTCAATATCTGGATGCGGCATGTTGAACTTGCCGTTAAACCAATTGGTTTTTCCAAAGATTACATAGGTAGTATTTAGTTTCAGGCTTTCTCTAATCCATTTTTGCCCTCTAAACCAAACCAGTTGCATGGTTCCTGTTTCATCTTGAAGCGTTGCTACTAATCGTTTTCCGCGTTTCTGAGCAATTTCTTCAAACTTAATAATTTTTCCAATTACCTGAACATCAGCGTTGTTGCGTTGTAGTTCATTGATTTTGTAATACTGCGTTCGATCTATATATCGATTCGGAAAAAGATTAAGAAGATCCTGATAGGTGTGAATACCTAGTTCCTTGCGAAGCAAATCTGCACGATTTGGTCCAACACCTTTTAAATAATCAATAGGAGTTTGCAAGTTTATACTCATAAAAGCGAAATTAAACAATTCCTTTGAAACAAGGAATCTCAAAAAGTGTAGTTTGAATAGATTTTAGTTTTCGTGTAATTTTAAAATGGCAAAACTTATGTGTACTTTGGCGTAATGGTTGCTATTTAAAGATTTATGAAACGTATTTTATTTTTATTATTTATCCTTTTTTCTTTTGCTGCTTATGCGCAACAGACAGATATTGTGGACTTTAAAAAGTTGGATGCTGTTGTGTTTTTTAATCAGATTAAGATAGATAGCACACTTTATGATTCATATGAAATTACCTTCGATATATTAAAAAAAACGGATTCAATTTATTTGGATGCTATTACGATGAAGTTTAAAAATATTGCTTTAAACGGAAAGAAAGTAAAGTTCAATAATGATAATAAAAAACTAATTATCTATAGTAAATTCAAGCCTTCCGAAGAAAATAAATTGCAATTTTTGTTTTTCGCTTCGCCTAAAAAAGCCATGTATTTTGTGGGTTGGAATAATGAAGCGCGAAACCAAATATGGACACAAGGTCAAGGGAAAAACACAAGTCATTGGTTGCCAAGTATAGATGATATGAACGATAAGATCGAGTTTGATCTTACTTTTGCGGCGCCAATTGGTTATGAAGTGATTTCTAATGGGAAATTGGTGCTTAAAAATAGAAGCACAGATTATATGCTTTGGAAATATGATATGCAAAAACCAATGTCTAGCTATTTGGCTGCTTTGGTAGTTGGTAAATATGATAAAAAAGTAGTAAAATCTAAAAGTGGCATTCCTTTAGAAATGTATTATTATCCCGAAGATTCCTTAAAAGTAACGCCAACGTATAGATATACAAAGGAGATGTTTGATTTTTTAGAAGATGAAATTGGCGTTGCGTATCCTTGGCAAAACTACAAACAAGTTCCTGTTCATGATTTCTTGTATGCGGGAATGGAGAATACAAGCTGTACTATTTTTTCGGATGCTTTTATGATTGACGAAACCGCGTTTATAGATAAAAACTATGTAAATGTAAACGCGCATGAGTTGGCACATCAATGGTTTGGTGATTTAGTGACCGAAACGTCGGGAACACATCATTGGTTGCAGGAAGGCTTTGCAACGTATTACGCATTACTTGCAGAGCGACACGTTTTTGGGGACGATTATTACTATTTTAAATTATATGAATACGCGCAAGAATTAGCCGCTCAAGATCGTTTAGGGACAAGTACTGCGGTTATGAATGCGAAAGCGAGTAGTGCAACGTTTTATAAGAAAGGAGCTATCGTTTTGCATATGTTGCATGAAAAAGTTGGGGATATCGCTTTTAAAACGGCAGTTAAGAATTATTTAAAGAAGTATGCATTTCAAAATGTGGAGACTTCGAATTTTATAGATGAAGTTGCGCAAACTAGCAAACAAGATTTAAGTGCTTTTGTTGCTAAATGGTTACAAGACAAAACGTTTTATTATGAAGAAGTGGAAGCTTCTTTGCAAAGACAATCCGAATTTATTACGGAATATGTCATGGTAGATTGTGAAGCAGCTAATGCAAAGTGCGATTATTATCTGACTTCGGGTATTTCAGATGAAGCAAAAAGGAAAGTGATTGCACAAGTACCAGAGCGAATTACTTCCGAAGTATTTAAAAATAGTATTCCAGTAAGACAAGCAATAGCGCAAAGTATCGTGGAGATTCCTTCCGAATTAAAGATGGATTATGAATCGCTTTTAGAAGATAAATCCTATGTAACTGCAGAGGCTGCTTTGTATAATCTTTGGACTAATTTTCCGGAAGAAAGAAATAGATATTTAGATAAAACAAAAAATGTTCTTGGCTTGCCTAATAAAAACGTTAGATTGCTTTGGTTAACGCTATCTTTGGTGACTCCAGATTATGATGTGGCGTTAAAGGAAGCGCGTTTAAAGGAGTTAATTGCATATACGTCACCAGCATATAATTTTGAAATAAGGATGCAAGCGTTTTCGTTTTTAGAGAATTTAAAAATTATAAACAGCGATATCTTAAAGCATTATAAAGAAGCGGAGCAGCATCATAATTGGCGATTAAAAAAGTTTGCGAGAGCTTTTGCAGAAAGAAATAATGAAAAACTAACGAACTAAAATAATTTAATGCGAGCATTAGTAATATCTGGAGGAGGAAGCAAAGGTGCTTTTGCAGGTGGCGTAGCACAATATTTAATAGAACACGAAAAACGCGAATACGATATGTATTTGGGTACATCTACAGGAAGCTTATTGGTTCCGCATTTAGCTTTAAATGACATAGGTAAGCTGTATGATATGTTTACTAATGTGAGTCAGCACAATATTTTTAGTGTAAACCCTTTTGTGCAGCATAAAAAAGATGGAAGAGAATATGTTTCTATTAACTATATGAATTCTATCTGGCAGTTTATTAAAAGGAAAAGAACTTTTGGTGAGAGTAAAAGTTTACGAAGACATATAAAACGAAATTTTACCGAACAAGAGTTTAATGCGATTAGGAAAAGCGGAAAAGATGTGGTGGTTACCGTTTCTAATCTTTCTAAAAATAGAGTAGAGTACAAGTCTATTAAAGAGTTTAGTTATGAAGAGTTTTGTAATTGGATTTGGATTTCATGTAATTATATTCCCTTTATGTCTTTGGCAAAAGTAGATGGTTTTGAGTATGCAGATGGTGCTTTTGGCTGTGTAGTACCAATTCGTGAAGCGGTTTTACGTGGTGCTACAGAAATAGATGCTATTATTTTAGAAAGTGAAAATATGGAGTACAATAAAGTACTTGGTAAAAATCCTTTTTCGTTAATGTTAAACCTGTTTGGTCATTTGTTAGATCAGGTGGAGAAAAGTGATATTGCTATAGGGAAATTGGCTGCAAAGCACAGAAATGTAAAGCTTAATCTGTATTATACACCAACTAAATTAACGGAAAATTCTTTGATATTCAGTAAAAAACTAATGACTGCTTGGTGGTTAGATGGCTTTTTGTATGCAGAAAATAAGCATGGTAAAGACTCTAGCGCGGTTGCTATGAAATATTAGGCTGTTTTTTATACTTCTACTTTAAAACATTTTACTTACTTCATCTCTAATATAAGATAAACCGGCATGACTTGGCGGATGTCCTTCCATCATTTCGGTTAAAATAACTTCGCGAAGTTTGTTTGCTGAATTTGTTTTTTCTAATAAAGTAGCTTTTCGTATTAACTGAATAGTCGCATTTTTGGAAGCGTTAACCACATTCCAGCATTCTTCGGAAACATATATTTGTTGCGATAAATTATGCTCCATTTCTTGTTCTATAGACGCTATCAATAAAGACTCGTAACTTTCTTTTTCTGAAGAAGTTGGATGCACTCTTAAAAGTAATTTTGCAGGAACGATGCGTTCTAGAAATAGCGTTAAACGTTCGTAGGCTTGCAAGCGCAAAGGGAAGGATTCTTTCTGCAATTCTTTGTGCATTAAAAAAGTTCTTCGGTTGTTTTCATTTTCTATATGCTCTCTAAAAAATAGAAAAGCAATTGCTCCTGTAACCAAGGCAGGAATAATATACATCAAAAGGTTTATAAGTTGTTGTTCCATAGTTTTTAAAAATACTATTACAAACATAAGCTGTTTTTTATAATAGGACAAATTATCCGTTGGTTGAATGAAACTGACTTTTCCTTAAATCAAAATGACTATTCCTTGATTCGGCACATGTAGTCTTTGTATTACACCGTATTTTGCGCTTGCTATTAATTAATACATTACTAATCGTCAGTAGAATAACAGCCTATTTTGCTGGCGATTTTTTTTATTAAAAAGAGGTAACATTTAGACTCCTTTGTTGATATAGAATTAGAAAGCTATTAAAAATAAGCTTATTTAATATTTAAAACATATAGATTATGAAGAAAATAGTACTAAGAATACAAATCCTTTTTTTGCTTTTATTTAGTATGATGTCCTATTCTCAAGTTCCTAATGGGGCTTTTGCAAGCGGAACAGCTAACTGGAATGTAGTAGGTAATAATATTAGCTTAGGTGCTTATGCTAGTGATTATATGTTTATCAATAATAGCACAACAGTTAATGAAACTTTTGCTTTAACCTCTTCCGCGTTTAACTTATTACAAAGTGAAGTATATAGTTTAGATATTATTTACGGACATTATGATAATACTTTTAGTGGAAATCAATTATCTCAATTATCCAATATTGTATTAAAAGACGCGAGTACAAATGCAGTTGTGGAAACGTTAACCTTAACAGTGCAGCCTTGGCCATTAGGCGCAGCTCCTGCTTCTGAAGTGGATTATTATAAGAGTAATGTTATTTCTGTTCCAGACGGATCATATTACTTAGAGTTTTCTGGAGCAGTAGGAAGAAGTTTTCTGTTTACGCAAAGCGAAATTTATGCATTTAAAGATGTGCAAATCAATGCCGTTATTCCTCATTCTGTTTCAGGTAATGTGAAATATGATGTTAATGCAGATAATTGCACGACATCAGCAACACCGTTAAACAATATTTTAATAAAAAATGTGGCGCAATCCTCTGGAAACATTTATTATACGTATACAGATAATAATGGCGATTATTTTCAAGAGTTTTATGAAATAGGGAATGTTGTAACAAGTGTTGAATCTCCTTCTTTAACATCAACCTCAATTACAAACACTTTTACATCTGCTTTTCAAGCATATACAAATCAAGATTTTTGTACGCAAACAACAATAACAACGCAACATGATTTAAATATTCAAATCGTACCAATAGGTCTTGCTAGGCCGGGTTTTGGTAGTGCTTATAGAATTTATTATACTAATTTGGGTGTGCCTAATACTAGTGGTGTGGTAACATTAAGTTTTGATAATACGAAACTCAGTTATACGTCTTCCATACCTTTAGATAATGGTTTTAGTGGTAATTCTTTAACATGGAATTATACAAATTTAAATTTCTTTGAAACTCGATTTATTGATGTGTTTTTTACTCTTTATGCACCGCCAACAGTTAATAGTGGTGATGTTTTAACGTTTAATGTAATAGCGGATCCAATAGTTGGGGATGCTAATACTTTAGATAATACATCCTCATTAAATCAAGATGTTGTAAATGCTTATGACCCTAATGATGTGTTATGTTTAGAAGGCGATGAAATTGCACCTTCACAAACAGGAGATGATTTAACCTATAGAATTCGCTTTCAAAACACAGGAACAGCATCTGCAGTAAATATTTCGGTTAAAACAGCTTTAGATGCAGATTTAGATTGGGCCACTTTACAACCAATTTCTGCTTCACATGCATATACAACTTCATTGGTAAATGGAAACGAGTTAACTTTTAACTTTAATAATATCAATTTAGACGATAGTACTACTAACGAGCCTGAAAGTCATGGTTGGATTTTTTATAAAATAAAACCAAAAAGCACGGTGATTCTTGGAGATGATTTTGATGCTAATGCAGCTATTTATTTTGATTTTAATGCACCGGTAATTACAAATACATATACAACTACAATTGTTACTCCATTAACGTATGTACCAGATGATAATTTTGAAAACTATCTAGAAACACATGATGCTAGCGGAAATGTTGTTGCTGTTGGCGCAGCGAACAGCATGGGGAACGGTATTGCTTTAGACAACTATGTAGCTACAGCTAATATAAATATGGTTACAATTTTAGATGTAAGCTCAAAAAGCATTTTAGATCTAACGGGTATTGCAGATTTTACACAATTATTAATACTTAATATTGGTAGTAATAATAATATTGTTTTTGATGTAAGTCAAAACACCATGTTGGAATCTTTATATTGTCATAGTTCCAATTTAAGTAGTGCAGATTTAGATGTATCTCAAAATGCTGCTTTAAAGAATTTATATTGTCAAAACAATCAACTTTCTGTTTTAGATATTAGTTCTAATTTAAATCTAGAAATAATTAATTGTTTTCAAAATAATATAACTGCGCTAGATTTTTCTGGTAAGGCTTCCTTAAAAAGTTTGACCGTATTTAACAACCAATTAACTTCTTTAAATGTTAAGAATGGTAACAACACAAATTTTACTAATTTTGATAGTACTAACAACCCAAACCTTACTTGCATTGAGGTTGATGATGCCGCTTGGAGTACAGTGAACTGGCTTAATAAAGACGCTGCTTCAACATACGTTAACAATCAAGCAGAGTGTACAACACTAAGTACTTCAGCGTTTGCACAGATAACTTTTAGTATGTACCCTAATCCTGTAAGCAATTACCTTACCATTGCTATACAGGCAGAAGCTAGCTATGGCTTAATCACAGTAAATGGTCAGGTAATTAAAAACGGCCAGCTTCAAACGGGAGAGAATATATTAAATGTTTCAAAACTATCTAACGGTTTATACTTTTTACAAGTACGAACTAGTGAAGGTGTTTCCACTAAAAAAATTGTAAAACAGTAATACTATGAAAGCAATTAAAACAGGCTTACTGACTCTTTTAATCGCAACTTTTATTAGTAGTTGTGATTCTGATGAAGACAATGACACCACAACCGTTTGTGATGCCAAGTTCTACACAATGGCAGTAGATATTCCGGATTCATCGGTTGGTGTTTTTGATATTTTTGAATACGAAAAATCCAATGTGCTCGCTACACCAATGGCGCTTACTTCTGGGAATTCATTGAATAATGCTACAGGAGGGCCGTTAAGTGAAATGCTATCTGCAATAAATCCGAATACAGGAGAAATTACATATCAATTTACATATCATCCCGCGATATTTAAGTATAATATCAATTCGAATACGGTAGCGCAAAGTACTTTTAATGGTGGGTATAATTATGAATATTTAGGGAATAGTTTATATGCTATAAAACACACCTATATTGGCTCTAGTGTATTATCGGATTACACCATAATCGATGAGTCAGGTAATGATGTTGGTCAAACAATTCAAAATGTAGATATTAGTAATTCTGGAGCAAGTACATTACTTCTATTCAAATCTACATCAAACAACCAAGACAAGCTATATTATTTAGCGAACACGAAACTTCTTACTTACAATAAAACAACAGATACTTGGAGTGATGATCTTTTAGAGATGTATAACGAAACCACCAATAAGGTTTTTTATAGAAGTATAGAGTATGTTGATGATAATACGCTTTATATTTTGAAATCGGACGAGACGATTTCTAGTAGTTATACGCTAGAACTTTTAAAAGTAGATATTAGTGGAAGTGTACCGCAAGTTTCTGTAATAAAAGATTTAACAAATAGCCTTAGTTTGAGTGCGAATGCGCTTTTAGCTCCTGGTGGAGATAGACAAATAAATGCAGCTTATGATGCTTGTGATGACAGTTTCTATTTTAATTATACCAATCCTTTTACAATGAATTCTATAGTTTTTGAAATTAAACTTATAAGTGATACTGTCCATGAATATCCTGTAAATGGTAAATATTTATATGGCTTAGATATTATAAATTAATCCTATTTAATAAAAACAACTAAAATAAAAAACGCTAATTATGAAATCAATATTTAAAATAACGGTAGTGCTCGTATTAGCATTATCCTTCTTTAATTGTGATAATGATGATAACAACGCGACAAATACTAATGTTTGTAGCTATCAAGGATTTTCCTATTTAGATGGAAATAGTAATGATCAAACCATTATACCTGAATCTGAATTAAACACACAATATTTTCCAAATGCGAGTAATGGACCTTATGGCGCGCCCGGAATTGAAATCGCTTCTTTTACTGGTGCAACAACATTATTTTTTACTACAAATGTGATACTGTTAAATGAAATAGGAGAAGGAAGAATGACTATTGATGGCGGCGTGGAGGAATTGGTAACCGTAACATGTCAACGTGCAGGAACAGCAGTAGGAGATGAAATTAGATTAGATGTGGTTAGCGGTAGTATAGAAGTAGAGTTCTGTGTTATTATAGATGAAGTTTTATAAAATAAAGCAATATGAAAACACCATTTAAGTACTTCGTTATTTCTATTAGTTTGCTTGTTTTTAATTGTAAAAACGAAAGTAAAACAGAACAATTAGGAAATACAACTATAACGGAAACTGCCAAGAAGTTAAGTGAAGACGAAAAAAGAGAAATAGTAAAATACTATTTGATTAATGGCAAAAAAATGGACGAAAAAGACTTTCATGAAATCATTTTTTTAAATGATTTTGTAGATGGAGTAAAAATAGTTTTTTACGAGGATGGTGATGCTTTCTTTGGTCTTAAGTTTTCAGAAGCTTTTAATTATTATAACGCTAATAAAAATAAATAATCTATTATAAAGTACTAAACAGAATATGTTTCCAAAATTATTCGATTTCTCTCTGCCTGATGTGTTGGCAAACCTTTTTGGTGTAGAACAAGTTACTGTTTATACCTATGCAACTTTAATTGCAATAGGTACATTAATAGCAGCGCTATATACTAAAAGGACAGCAAAGAGAGAGTTGGGAATTGCAAACCTTCCTAATTCCTTTTTCTATTGGATTTTTGTTGCAGGTTTTGTTGGCGGAAAGTTGTTTTACTATTTACAAGATCCTTTGAAATACATGCAAAACGCAAGCTTAATGTCTGATAATTTTTCAGGTGGTTTTGTGTTTTATGGATCCTTTGTTGTGATTGTTCCATATGTAATATGGTATTTAAGAAGACATCAAATTCCCGTTTTGCCAATGCTAGACATATTTGCAATAACTACAACCATTGTTCATGCTATAGGTAGATTAGGTTGCTTTGCTGCAGGATGTTGTTATGGAGCTCCCACAGAAAGTAATATAGGATTAATTTTTCCAACTACGCATGGTATTTCGGTGCATCCAACACAGTTATACGAGGTAACGCTATTAGTAGCCATAATGCTATTCCTAATGGTGATTAAAAAAAACAAACAATTCAACGGACAAATCTTCTTAATCTATTTAATGCTATATGCTTTTGGTAGAGGAATTCTAGAACTTTTTAGAGGAGATAACAGAGGCTATATTATAGATAACATATTGTCTCATTCGCAATTTATAGGGCTTTGTCTCATAGCAATTGCAGCTTATTTTTATTTTAAATTTTATAAACAAAGGAATACTAACTTAATTAATACTTAAAATTATGAAAAAACAATTTTTAAAAAGAATTTTACCAGTAATGCTTTTAATAACAGCAGTATTTGTAATAGGTTCTGGCTGTGGAGATGGTATAGTTAACACACCACAAGACTACGAAAATTATTGGCCAGACATAGATCAAGATGGCTATGGCGATGCATCTGTATCTCCTACTTCTTACACAGCTAATGATGCTCCTGCAAATTACGTAATGGATAACACCGATTGTAATGACAACGATGCAACCGCATATCCAGGAGCAACAGAAATTCCTGATAATGCAATTGATGAGGATTGTAATGGTTACATATCTATCACTTTATTTGTAGATGCAGATGGAGATGGTTTTGGTAATCCAAACACAACAGAAGTTGTAGATTTATTGGTAGGTGAAAGCATACCTAGTGGTTATTCTTATTATGCAGGAGATTGTAACGATAATGATGCAAACACAAATCCTTTAGCAGATGAAGTTTTAGGGAATGGAATGGATGATAATTGCGATGGTGAAACAGATATTATAGAATATTACACAGACGCAGATGGAGATGGTTATGGTGCAGGTGCTGCTTTGCCACCACCAGCAGCTGGTGTGCATAATAATTTAGATTGTGATGATACCAATGCTAATATACACCCATATACTAGAGAATTTTTAAATGATGGTATAGACAGTAATTGTGATGGTGCAGATAATACCTAGAAAATAGCGCAAACGAAACTTTAAAACCTCTAAAACTCCATATCACAATTTATTTACTATTGATATGGAGTTTTTCTTTTTCTCAATAATTTACCAATTATCTAATAGCTACTTTTTTACCAAGTAACCACATATACAGAAATTAGGTTTGTTAACAGGATAGGTGAAAGTTTATAAAACGAATATATCTTAATATCCATTTCAAAATGAAAACCATAGTAAAATATATAAGAACACATCTAAAAGAAGATTATAAAACGGCTACATACTTATTTTTTTTATTGTTTTTAAGTGTTTTTATCTATATACATCATGTTACAAATTTTGCCGTAAATTTCTTAAGTAATAATATAAATTCACCGTTACTTGTATTGTCTTATTTTTTGTTTTTTGGATTTGCTTATTACACAACAATAGCAATAATAGTTTTTACAAAATCAGATTATAGCTTTATAAAATCGAGTGGTTTTTGGTTTACAAGTATATTTGCTATTCTATTAGTAAGTTTACGATTAGGGTTTTTAGAACACTACAAATGGATTTATGAAAATATTGCACCAGAAAAAGCTTTTTTTTATACTAAAATTGCCGCCAGAGCAATGCGTACCATTATTTTTTCGTTCGGAATTTTATTTTTCTATTATCTATTTGAAAAATATAACACCAACTTTTATGGTTTTTCAACAAAAAATGTGAGTTGGAAACCATATTTTTTACTCTTGTTAATCGTTATTCCTTTTATTGGTATTGCATCCTTTCAGCCTAGTTTTTTAAATCAATATCCTTTAATTGGTAATACAGGTAACGCTATAAATAAGTTACATGCTTTAGCTATTTATGAACCTGTGTATTTATTAGATTTTATTTCTATAGAATGGTTTTTTAGAGGGTTTCTTGTTTTAAGTATGGTTAAAATTTTGGGCTCAAAGGCTATTTTACCAATGGTAGCATTATATGTTTTTTTTCATATAGGAAAACCTACTGGAGAAATTATAGGCTCCATATTTGGTGGTTATCTTTTAGGAATTATTTCTTTGCATAGTAGATCTATTATTGGCGGAATTATTATTCATATGGGAGTTGCTTTTTTAATGGATTTAATGGCAATTATTCAAAAATTTGATATTTATTTTTAAAATTTATTATCGTTAAATAAAAAGGACCGTTCCTTGTATCAAATACACGTTTGTTTCAATAGGTCTTCTTTTTCGCTAATATAAAAGCTATGTTTGTTTAACTAAATAATTATGAAAACTATTTTGAAAATGGCACTCTTTATCTTATTTTTCACAGTAAGTACGGTACGTAACACCAATAAAAACTAGACTAATTTACGTATGTTTTAATAGAAATATTACAGCTAAAAACACATTGATCTGTACTGAAAATTATGTGGTTACAGATTAATTATTTAAAAATATTACATTAGTTTTATAAAAACAGAAACCTTGAAACACCAAAAACTCCATATCACAATTATTACCTTATGGATATGGCGTTTTTTTTCTGATTCCCATATTTTAGTTAATAAGCCCGAAAGAATAGCAAAGAAGAAATGTTTACTAGTTATTTTACTTTTTACTTTTGCTATTTCATTTTCCCAACAATTTACAAACTATACAACTAAAGATGGTTTGCCAAGCAATCTTGTATATAAAATAGGGCAAGACCAGAAAGGGTTTTTATGGTTTGCTACAGATAAAGGTTTGGTGAAGTATAATGGTAATACCATGAAAACCTTTACTACTAAAAATGGTTTAGCAACGAATGATGTTTGGGGGATTTTTCCAACGCCAGATGGTAAACTATGGTATTTGTCTAAAACTTCAAAATTGGGTTATATTAAAAACGATAGTGTTTATGCTTTTGAAAGTGAAATAAAAGGAGAGATTTTTAGTCCTCTTTTAACAAGTCAAGTTGGTAATGATTTGATTCTTGCAAGTTCCAATAGATTTCATGTTTTAAAAAATAAGAAATGGAGAGTATTAAATGGATGGCACCCAAAAGATTCTTTAGCGTATAATTATATAAAACATCCTACGGTTTTAAATTACAAAACTTCTAGTTTATTAGATTCTGTAGTAATACAAGATAAAACAAATAAAACAGTTAAGACCTTTGGTTTTGGGGATGTACTTAAAAAAAATCACATAAGAGGTCAAATTACAGATAGCCTGTTTTATTGGGTAAATGATAAACAATACAATATTCTTAATTTAAATACTTTAAAGCTGCATAAAAAATACTTTAAAGACGAAATAGGTATAGAGCAATCAAAATATGTACGATTAAATCTAGTAAATAATCAAATACAAATTTCTGGAAAGGGATTTGTAGGTGTTTTAGATAAAGATTTACACATTACAAATACATACTATATACCAGAGTATTTAAATGCGCATTTTGGTTTTTTTGATAGCTTAGGGTCTGTTTGGGTAAGTACTTTTACAGATGGTATTTACCATTTGCCAAAAGAAAAACAAAATATTAAATACTGTTTACCAACAGAAACAGTAACGAACATTGGTTCTGTAAATAATAAAATTATTGCAAATGTTTTTAATAAGGGATTTTATAAATATGATGATGCTAAAAAAAAGTTTGTATTATTTATAGAAGAAGAAGAATATCTTTTTGACGCTTCTTATATTAAAGAATTAAACACAGAATTTTATCTGTCTAAATTAAATTCAAGAACAGTAAAAAATGGTAAAATAGAAGAGATAGGTTTATTAAGTGATTCCAATGATATTCATTACAAAACAAGACAATTAGTAGTAGCTAATAATTCTTTATATGGTGAATACTCGTTTGGAGTAAATAAAATAAATCCAAATAATTTTGAAATCGAAAAAGAGTATCATCAACTCGGAATTAATCAATTACTACCATTTAATGATCGATTTTTAGTAGCTACATTTAGTGGGTTAAAAGAGTTTAAAGACGAAAAATTTAAACCTATAGCATTTACCAATCAAGAGTTTAATAAATCCATTTTAAATCTAAAAAAAGTTTCAGAAAAAGAGCTTTTAATAAATACAGATGGCTTTGGGGCTTATATCACCGATTTAAAAACCATTAAGCAACTTCCAGGTTCCGAATTTCTAATTGTAAATAATGCTTTTGTTGAAAATAATAACATTTGGTTAGCAACAGAATCTGGTATATTAAAGTATACAAAAGTAAAAGAGGTATATACGGTGCAAATGCAGATAGATAAAAGCAATGGATTGCCTTCCAATCATGTTAATGATGTTTTTGTTTATCAAGATAACTTAATGGTAGGTACCAATAACGGAATAGCCATTTTTCCAAAAGAGGTAAAAAGTAAATCCCAATTATTAGATGTTTATATCGATAAGGCGCAATATGACAATCAAGATATTTCGATAAATAATGCTGTCTTTAAATATCAAAAAAATAATAATTTAAATTTCACCATATCTAATATCGATTTTTCAGATAAAAATGTAGGTTTCTCTTATGCTTATAAATTAGAACCTATCCATAAAGATTGGACCATCACCACAACTAACAATTTTAGTTTTAATAACCTGGAACCAGGAGAATACACATTACATATTGCTGCCAATAGCCTAAAAAAAGAGCTGAGTTTTACAATAAAACCTTTGTGGTGGCAAACCGTTTCATTTAAAGTATTTATTGTGTTGTTTGGTGTTTTTCTTGTAGCATTAATATCTAGATTTTTTGTAAAACGTTCTCAATTTAAAAAAAATCAAAAAATATTTGAAGACAAACGCTTAAGTGAATTACAGCTAAAGGCGTTACGGTCTCAAATGAATCCGCATTTTGTATTTAACTCGCTATCTGCAATACAATATTATATTGGTGAAAATGATTTTGAAGCTTCTGAGTTGTACTTGGTTAAGTTTTCAAAATTAATTCGTCAATTTTTTGAGCTTTCCAAAGAAAATGAAATCACGTTAGCTACAGAGGTTAGTTTGCTTCATAATTATTTAGAAATTGAAAAACTTCGTTTTAAAGAAAAACTAAACTTTAGCATTCATGTAGATCCTAGTTTAAATACGAAGAGAACAAGAATACCAACCATGTTATTGCAGCCAATAGTCGAGAATGCTGTAAATCATGGTGTTTTTAATAAATTAGAAAACGGCTTGGTAACTCTCAATTTCTTACATGTAGATGCACAAACATTTAAAGTAGAAATTATAGATGATGGCGTAGGTTTTGCAAATACGAAAAAGAGACAAAGTAAAAAGGTTAAATCTTCGAATGTTTTAAAAGATAGATTACATTTTTTAAATTATTCTGAAAAATGGGAAATAACGTATAAAGAAGAAGAAGTACATCCAGATCGAGCAGATAGAGGTAATAAATCGGTATTTTTAATCAAGACAAACAATTAATGAATAGTATAAACGCAATATTAGTAGATGATGAGATTGCAAACTTAAAAGGCTTGCAACGAAAGATTGAAAATTTGTTTCCTAATATTCAAATATCGGGAGCGTATCAAAAACCAGAAGATGCCATAGCAGCAATTAAGGAACAGCAACCAAATATTCTGTTTTTAGATATTGAAATGCCTAGAATTAACGGCTTTGAGTTACTTACCAACTTGAAAGACGTTAACTTTCAAGTCATTTTTGTAACTGCTTACAGTGAATATGCTTTGGAAGCATTTAAAAAATCGGCAATAGATTACATATTAAAACCTATAGATAATGATGATTTGGTTGCAGCTATAAATAAGGCACTAGAAATTATTAAATTAAAAAAGGAGAGTGAAACTAACGCTAAACTAGTAGGCTTGTTAGAAGAAAATATTTCTAAAAAAAATAAAATAGTGGTACCAACGCAAAAAGGAATTTCTTTTATACCACAAGATGAGGTGCTACATTTAGAGGGTTATGAAGGCTATACTAAAATCCACTTAATAAATAATACCACAATTACAAGTTCCTACAATTTGGGTAAATTTGAAAAACTACTAAATACCAAGTTTTTTAAATGCCATAAATCGCATATTATTAATTTAGAAAAAGTACGTCATTTTGAAAATGAAGGCTATGTGGTTTTAAATAATGAATATCGCGTACCCATATCTAAAACCAATAAAAAGGCATTTTTAAGTTTGTTTAGTTAACTAGAATATAAAACGACTTTGTTTTAAAAAAAATAGCTCTTTAAAATATTTTAAAGAGCTATTCTATTACATAAAGCAAATATTTTAGTACTTGATAATTTTCTTAGTAATACTGCCAACTTTTAAGAAGTAAGTTCCTTTAGATAGGTTTTTAGTAGAAACCATAGTAGTGAAATTTGTAAGGTTTCCTTTTAAGACAAGCTTACCCAAAATAGAATATACTTCATAATTATCATTTAATAATTGATCAGTATTAAAAACAATATTAAAATAATCTGTACTCGGGTTTGGGTAGGTATTAAATGTATTATGGCTATAGTTGTTGTCTTGAACAGATAAAGAGCTAGCAAATATTTGATCTAAAGTAGCTTCAATGAAAAAATCTAAATTATTATTAGGTGTTAGTTTTCCTGTAGTTACAGAGGTGTTTATACTTGTAGGATTAAATAAAGATGCCATTACACTAAAAGTACTGTTTTCGTAAAAAGTCATGGTGGTTTCTCCTGCATTAGGATAGGATGCAGGCCCAAATTCATAGATGCTTAAACCATTAGTTCTTGGTGTTACACCGTCGATGTAGTATAAGGTCGAAAAGATCCACGTAAGCGGACTAGGATAATCTGTGTTCGTAGTACTGTTTCTGTCTAATTGTGGAACACCCAAACCACCATCGTCCACATAAGTTTGCATGTTATAAGATGCTAACCAAGCATAATCATACATGAAGTCTCCTGCTGTAAAATTGATTGGAGCTGCTCCATAAGATTCATATATTAAGTCACTACCAATCATCCATAGTTTCCCTCCGTTATCTAAATAATTGGTAAGTACTGGGTTTCCTGCTTGTCCAGCAGTCCAAAAATTAAGGCCATAGCCATCGTCACCACTAAACCAAATAACTAGATCATAGCTCTCTAATTGCGTACTAGTAGGAAGTCCACTAATAGTAGCGTCGTGTACTGTTACACTGGTGTAAGAGGTTGTTAATATAGAATTGTAAAACGTGGTATTATCTGCAGTGTCAAAATCATTGTCGGTGACTAATAAAATATCATTTTGAGCAAATGAGAATAGAGCAATGGATAAGGTTAAAATTAAAAGTAGTTTTGTTTTCATATTTTTTGATTTTTAATAGATTAAAATCAAATTTAAAAAAAAAGAAATAAGAAGCTAAAGTTTTTAATAAAAGAGTTTTAAAGTTGTTTAATTACAGATTTTACACCTATTTATTTGAGGATTAATCCATAATATAAGTGCTTTTTGTTTTTTACGTGGTTAAAGTTAAATTCGGAAAAATAGGGTAACAAAAGTTTAAATAGGTTTATATAAAACTATAAACTATAAATTTTGAACGTTTAAAACTATAAATTATGAAAATTAGAAACACCAAATTCAAATTGTTACTTAGCCTTATGATTGCAATGGGTACATTATTTACATCCTGTGATCCAAACGAGGATAATGAGTCTTATGATCCAGGAGAAAATAACGAAATAGGTTTAGACCTAGGACAAAGCGTACAACATGATTTTATGGGTCGAATTGTGGATGAGTCCAATGCTCCAATAGAAAACGTAATGGTTTCTATCGGATCAAAAATGGAGTCTACAGATGCTAATGGGATGTTTATTATTAGTAATGCGAATGTTAAAAAAAGACAAGCATTTATTGTAGCAGAAAAACCTGGTTACCTAAAAGGAATGCAAAGTCTAGTGCCTACGCAAGGTACAAATACGGTGCGTTTAATGTTGGTTCCTCTAAATGTAATTGCAACGGTTTCCTCTGGAGGAGATAGTCAAGTAAACTTACCAAATGGAACTACCGTGAAGTTTGACGGAGCGTTTAAAGATGAAAACGGAAATGCCTATTCCGGAAATGTAGATGTTATCCTGTATCATTTGGATCCTTCAAATCCGGATATTGATGCTATAATGCCTGGTAATTTACAAGCCGAAAATACTAATGGCGAAGAACGTATTCTGGAGTCTTACGGCATGTTAAATGTAGAATTAAGAGGAACTTCTGGTCAAGAATTAAATATAGCAGATGGTCATGTTGCTGGAATTGAAATGCCAGTAGATCCTGCGCAGAGTAGTAATGCGCCTTCTACTATTCCTTTATGGCATTTTGATGAAGTGAAAGGGTATTGGATAGAAGATGGGGAAGCGACTTTAATTGGAGGGAAATATGTTGGTGAAGTTTCTCATTTTTCATGGTGGAACTGTGATGCGCAATTTCCAACAGTTACTTTATGTTTAAATGTGGTGGATGTAGCAAATATTCCATTATCTAATGTGAAAGTGGCATTGTTTAGAAGTGGAGCAACGTACCCAAGAATAGGGATTTCCAATGGTAATGGCGAAATTTGTGGATTAATACCTGCAAATGAAACAATGACATTAAATATATTCGATCAATGTGGAGTAGTGGTTTATACAACTACTATAGGGCCTTTTTCAACAGATACAAATTATGGTAACTTGGTCTTGCCAACAGTTTCAGCAGCTGTTATTACTGGTAACCTAGTAAATTGTTCTAGTGCTAATGTTACCAATGGTTATGCAGGTGTAACTTATGGAAATCAATACGCTACAGTAGATGTTACCAATGGAAGTTTTTCTTTAAGTGTAATAGAATGTGCTTCTTTATCAGGTTTCACTTTAGAAGGAGTTGATTTTGATACTTTTCAAACAACAACAGCATTGCCTTTTACCTTTAACAATACCAATGTTGGAAATATAATTGCTTGTTCTACGGTAACAGAGTTTATTAGTGTGCGAGTAGATAATAATCCAACAGATTATTTTTTAGCTAGTATAAATGCAGGAGGTAACCAGCCAAGTCCAGGACTCTCGGTTAGTTCTCAAACAAACCTGAACTACTTCTTTGTTGGTTTAAACGATACAACAATAGGGAATTATTCTTTAGATCAGTTTGGTTTTGAATCCTCCAATTTAAATATAGATTACGCCATACCAACTAGTTTACAATTAAATTTATCTAATTATGGAAGTGCTGGTAACTATATAGACGCAACCATTAACGGAACATATACTGATACTTCGGGGAATGTGAGAAACCTTTCCGTAACCATACACGTAATAAGAGATATTTAGTAAGCATTAATTTGTGATGATTAAGATAAAAAAAGAGGCTTCTACAGAAGCCTCTTTTTTATTTTTTATTTCCACCTAAATACATGCAATTTTTTAAACTCTGCATACCATGAAAAGGGACAGGGGTTTTTTCATACATATAGGTTTTACTTAAATTGGTAGCGAGGTTATGATCATCTACATTAATTTCTATATCACTCATTTTAAACTCACAAGGATGCTCGTAACCAGCAGCATGTGTAATTTCTATAAATTCTTTTCTAAACGTTTTAAAATACTGCGCTAATCGCACCGATTTTAAAGTAGGGTCAATCCCGTTTTGTAGCCATTTGCTTTGTGTAGCAACTCCACTTGGGCATTTGTTAGTATGGCAAACTTGCGCTTGTATACAACCAATGCTCATCATCGCTTCACGAGCAACATTGATGCAATCGGCTCCCATTGCAAAAGCCATTGCTGCTTTGGCAGGAAAACCTAACTTACCACTACCAATAAAAACAATACGTTCGCTTAAGCCTTTGCTTTGAAATAATTTATATAAATCACCAAATGCATAAACCCAAGGTAAAGATACATGATCTGCAAAACTTGGAGGTGCTGCTCCAGTACCACCTTCACCACCATCAACCGTAATAAAATCAGGACCTTTTCCTGTTGCTTTCATTATATCTGCAAGCTCTTCCCATTGTTCTAATTTACCAATAGCAGCTTTAATACCAACAGGTAATCCTGTAGCTTCCGCAATTTTCTCAATAAAATCTACCATTTCTGGTACATTACTAAATGCTTTATGGTTTGGTGGAGAGAGCACATCTTTGCCAATTTCAACACCTCTAATTGCTGCAATTTCAGGAGTGATTTTTGCTCCCGGTAAAACACCTCCTTTTCCTGGTTTTGCTCCTTGCGAAAGTTTTACTTCTATGGCGCGTATAAACGGATTGTCTTCTACTAACTTTATTAATTTCTCCATAGAAAAACCACCATCTGCAGCACGAACACCAAAATAACCGGTTCCAAAATGAAAAACAACATCGCCACCATGACTGTGGTGCGGCGATAAACCACCTTCTCCTGTGTTGTGATAAGCGCCAGCCATTTTAACGCCTTTATTCATCGACTCTACAGCTTTTGCAGAAAGCGAACCAAAACTCATTGCCGAAACATTAATGACAGATCCCGGTCTAAATGGCTTTTTACGTTTATTGAATTCTCCCATCACTTTAGCGCAAGGCAAAAAACAATGATCTATATTATTTGGGTGGTTTTTGTCTTTTATTTCAAAAGGCATCATTGCATTATTAATAAAAATATGCTGATGTGCATAAATATCGCGATCGGTACCAAAACCTTCGTAGTTGTTTTCGTGTTTTGCCGAAGCATAAATCCAACCACGTTCAATTCTATTGAAGGGTAATTCTTCTCTATTATTGGCAACTAAATACTGTCTTAATTCTGGGCCTATTTTTTCAAGCATGTATCTAAAATGCCCAACAATAGGGAAGTTATGACTTATGGTATGGTGCCTTTGAAAAACATCGCGAATAGCAATAATTACTAAAACTAAAATAATCCACATCCACCAACTTATCTGACCTAAGAATTCTAACATATTTTCTGAAATTAATATTTTATCGGATGGTAAAGATATTCAAAAAATAAAAATATTAAGTAATACTCCAATTGTTTATAATTAGGAAGTATAAAAACAAGATAATAGTCTTGTATATAGATCATCACTATAAATAATAAATACGAAGGTTTAAAAGTGTGTGTCTTATTTAATCGGGAAGTTATTTGGTTGATTAATTGTCTTATTATTAGGTTTTTAACTTGTTTTTATTGGTGTGCTTGCTATCTTTTTGTAAATTGATGTATCCTTAATATTATGTCTAATATACTCTAGGTTAAACGTATGAAAGCAAAACTACTTCTTCTAATAATGTGTCTGTTTGTCTCTTATGTTGTGCATGCATACAAGGCTATTATTCCTGAAACGAATATGGAAACTACATTGACCACTTGTGATAATATGTTTTGTGAGTCTTCCTGTTTAGAGGATATTACGAGCAGTTATTTTATTACTACTTGGACAACATCAGGTTTGGGAGATTACAGCATTACCATACCAACCATAGGTACAGGGTATAATTATGATGTAGATTGGGATAATGATGGTGTTTTTGATGCTATAGGAGTTACAGGAGATGTAACACATGACTATGGAGTTGCAGGAGAATTTATTGTAACTATTAGAGGTGATTTTCCACGTATTTATTTTAATAATACAGGAGATAGAAATAGAATTTTAGCCGTAGAACAATGGGGAGCTGGTAGTTGGACTTCTATGGAAAAAGCTTTTTCTGGCTGTTCAATTTTGAGAATTAACGCTTTAGATAATCCAGATTTAAGGTATGTAACGAACATGGATTGGATGTTTTTTAATGCAACTTCCTTCAATCAGGATATAAGCACTTGGGATGTAAGTAATGTCACTAATATGGCTTATATGTTTCAAGGTGCAAGATCATTTAATCAAGATATAAGTGCTTGGGACGTGAGAAACGTTACTACTATGATGTCTATGTTTGCATATGCATATTTATTCAATCAAGATCTTAGTATTTGGGATGTGGGTAATGTTACGGATATGAGTTTGATGTTTAGGTCCGCACATATATTCAATCAAGACCTAAGTACTTGGAATGTGAGTAGTGTTACTGATATGTCTCAGATGTTTGCAGGTACTCAAGCATTTAATCAAGATATAAGTGCTTGGGACGTGAGAAACGTTATTACTATGATGTCTATGTTTGATAGTGCTATTGTATTCAATCAAAATTTAAGTACTTGGGATGTGGGTAATGTTACGGATATGAGTAGGATGTTTTCTGAGGCAGTTGTATTCAATCAAGAAATAGGTGCTTGGAACGTGAGTAATGTAACTAATATGTCTGTAATGTTTCAAAGAGCAAGAGCATTCAATAAGGATATAAGTACTTGGGATATGAGTAATGTTTCTAATGTTCTTTCTATGTTTTTAGTAGCTCAAGCATTTAATCAAGACCTAAGTACTTGGAATGTTAGTAATGTCGTTGATATGTCGAGAATGTTTAATGGTGCATCTTCTTTCAATCAAGATATAAGTACTTGGGATGTTAGTAGCGTTATTAGAATGAATTCCATGTTTTCTGGTGCATCTTCCTTCAATCAAGACCTAAGTGATTGGGATGTTAGTAGTGTTAATTATATGATTAGTATGTTTAAAAATGCAACTTCCTTCAATCAAGATATAGGTATTTGGGATATTAGTAGTGTCATTTATATGACAGATATGTTTGAGGATACAAACCTTTCTATAACAAATTATGATAATACCTTAATAGGATGGAATATATTAGATGTTGGAGAAACGCAAATACCAGAAAACATCATTTTTAATGGTGGTAATAGTAATTATTGTTATGGTGCGTCCGCTAGAACAAATTTAATAGATACACATGGTTGGACTATAACAGATGGTGGTTTAGACTGTTCTACGCTGCATATAAATGAAGAAATATTCCCAGGTGTAAGCGTTTACCCAAACCCAGTAAAAAGCAATGTAACCATCACATTGCAAGATGATGCCTCTTATATACTTAATGATATGCATGGAAAAGTAGTTGAAAAAGGTGAATTATTTTTAGGAATAAATACTTTAAATCTAGAACATATATCTAACGGATTTTATATTTTGAAACTTAAAACGGACAATCATAGTACCATTAAAAAAATAATTAAAGAGTAATACGCTTTATCTCATAAAAACGACTTGAAAAGAATCTTTAATTGTTCATAATTAATAATAATTAGGAAGCATAAAAACGCAGAGATTGGTTATTTTCACGTTTTATAAAAGGAAAGAGATTTGGAGAAGTATTTAAGTCAGTTAAACGAAGCACAATTAGCACCAACTATTCAAAAAGATGGTCCTATGATAGTCATTGCAGGAGCAGGTTCTGGGAAAACTAGAGTGCTTACCTATAGAATTGCATATCTAATGAGTCAAGGTGTAGACTCATTTAACATATTAGCCCTTACGTTTACTAATAAGGCGGCAAAGGAGATGAAAGAACGTATTTCCAGTATTGTTGGTAACGAAGCCAAGAATTTATGGATGGGAACTTTTCACTCTGTATTTGCTAAAATCCTTCGTTTTGAAGGACACCATTTAGGATTTCCTAGTAATTTTACCATTTATGATGCGCAAGATTCACAGCGTCTTTTAGGTTCTATTATTAAAGAAATGGGCTTAGAAAAAGATATCTATAAAACCAAACAGGTTTTTAGTAGAATTTCTTCCTATAAAAATAACTTAATTACCGTAAAAGCATACTTTAAGAATCCGGAGTTAATGGAAGCCGATGTCATGACACGACGACCAAAAATGGGAGAGATTTACAAAGAATATGTAGATCGTTGCTTTAAAGCAGGTTGCATGGATTTTGATGATTTATTGCTGCGAACGAATGAGTTGTTAACTCGTTTTCCTAATGTTTTAGCACAGTACCAAAATAAATTCCGTTATATATTAGTAGATGAGTATCAAGATACAAACCATAGTCAATACCTTATTGTTCGTGCATTAGCAGATCGTTTTCAAAATATATGTGTAGTAGGAGATGATGCGCAAAGTATATATGCTTTCCGTGGTGCAAACATTAATAATATTTTGAATTTTCAGAAGGATTACGATGATGTGAAACTTTTTAGATTAGAGCAAAACTATCGTTCTACAAAAAATATTGTTGGTGCAGCTAATTCTGTTATTGAACATAATAAGACTAAAATTGACAAAGTAGTTTGGACTGCAAATGACGAAGGTGCAAAAGTGAAAGTAAATCGTTCTTTAACCGATGGAGATGAAGGTCGTTTTGTTGCAGGAACCATTTGGGATGAAAAAATGAACAACCAATTGCATAATAGTGATTTTGCAGTTCTATATCGTACCAATGCGCAATCTCGTTCTATTGAAGATGCCTTACGTAAACGCGATATTCCGTATCGTATTTATGGCGGATTGTCCTTTTACCAACGTAAAGAAATAAAAGATGTAACCGCATATTTACGTTTAATTCTTAATCCAGCAGATGAGGAAGCACTAAAACGTGTTATTAATTATCCAGGAAGAGGAATTGGGCAAACTACTATTGACCGACTTATTGTGGCTGCTAATGGTTACGGGAAAACAATTTTTGAGGTTTTACAAAATATTGATAAAGTTGAAATTAATATAAATGGTGGTACAAAAAATAAGTTACGTGATTTTGTGACTTTAATTGAAAGCTATCAAGTAATGAATAAAACGGCAAATGCATTTGATTTAGCCGAGCATGTTACTAAAAGTAGCGGACTAATCCGTGAATTTAATAAAGACGGCACACCTGAAGGTATTGTACGTTTAGATAACGTGCAAGAACTTTTAAATGGGATAAAAGATTTTGTGGAAGGCCAAATGGAGCTTGCAGATGCTGGAGATTCCTTAGCAGAGTTTTTAGAAGATGTTGCTCTAGCTACCGATTTGGATGCAGATAAAGGCGATGCAGATCACGTGGCATTAATGACTATTCACTTAGCAAAAGGACTAGAGTTTAATCATGTATTTATAGTTGGTTTAGAAGAAGATTTATTTCCAAGTGCTATGAGTATGAATACACGTAGCGAATTAGAAGAAGAGCGTCGTTTGTTTTATGTTGCGCTTACTAGAGCCGAAAAACAAGCCTATTTAACCTATGCTTTATCGCGGTACCGATGGGGGAAATTAGTAGACTCAGAACCTAGTCGTTTTATTGATGAAATAGACGAAACGTTTGTAGAAAACACAACTCCTAAAGAAGAAAGACGTTTTAATCCAATGTTAGATTCGGATATTTTTGGAGATACACCACCAAGTAAAATTAGATTTAAAAAACCGAAAGAACTTACTTTTAAGAAAAAAGGTACGACTAAAAAAGAACCAGATAACTTTAAAATAGCAACACCAAAAAATTTAAAACCTGTAGCAAAAACCACAGAAAGTACTAGTGCGAACACAAACTTGTTTGATGGTGAACTTAGAGTTGGTAGCGTGGTAAAACATATGCGCTTTGGTAAAGGAGAAGTTTTAAAAATTGAAGGTGTTGGTGGTGATATGAAAGCAGAAATTAAGTTTTTAACTGGTGGAGTGAAGAAATTATTGCTTCGTTTTGCTAAACTGCAAGTGATTGGATAGTTTTATTTAGCCTTTAGCCTTTAGTATAAATGCGCCTCAATAAAAGTGTGCAGCTTGATTGTAGTATCTAGTAAGTTTAAGCCAGCCCAGCCATGGCCTTCTTCTTGATATAGAGTGAAATCATGAATAATACCGAGATCTTCTAATTTATCTCGCATTGCAGTTCCTTGTGATGTAGGTATTAAAAAATCTTGTCCGCCATAAAACAAAATAGTAGGAGGCGCGTCTGCGGTTACTTGATGGTACGGACTTACTTCTTCTAAAGTAGCGATTGTTGTATCGACGCTAAACGCATTTAATATTGCTTGTAATTCAGGGTCTGTACTATTAAGATAGGCAGGATCTGTAAAATTTGTAGGGCCAACAATACTACAAACCATTTTTGTTTGGTTATCTACATCAAAAGCGTAGCTCCACAGCATCGATAAATGTGCTCCTGCACTTGCGCCAATAAAACCTAAATCATCCGAGATAGCATATTCGTTTTGTCTAGTCTTTAAATAATTAACAACAGTAGTAATATCATTTATTTGCATTGGGTATGCTTGCGATGTATTATCGGCTAATCTATAATTCATATTTACAACAGCCATATCCGATACGTTTTGTAACATATAATCTTTAAAACCTTGCATATCTACTTTATCGCCAGAAGTCCAACCTCCACCATGAATTAAAATCATAATTTTAGTGTCTTCTGTTCGGTTAGCAGGAAGATATAGGTCGAAAACTTGATCGCTATCTGCACCATAAGATATATTGAGCTCCTCATAAAACTCTAAAGGGTTCATACTAGTTAAATCCTCACTATTATCTGTGTCATCACATGAAAACACACTAATAAATAGAATGAATGATAATAAATGCCTGAAGATATTTCGCATAATAAATTAATTAACTACTTTGTAAACGCTTTTTAAAGATAGTTATTATGGCGGAGTTTATAAAAATATACGAGGAAAATCCTAATAGTAAGATGATTAGGAAGGTGGTTGAGGTTTTAAAAAAAGGAGGTTTAATTATCTATCCTACAGATACCGTTTACGGTTTAGGTTGTGATATCACTAATACCAAAGCTTTAGAACGGATTGCAAGAATTAAAGGTGTAAAGCTTGAAAAAGCAAACTTCTCTTTTATTTGTCATGATTTAAGTAATTTAAGCGATTATGTGAAGCAAATAGATTCTTCTACCTTTAAAATATTGAAACGTGCGCTTCCCGGACCATATACTTTTATTCTTCCAGGAGCAAAAAGCTTACCTGTCGTTTTTAAAAAGAAAAAAACAGTAGGTATTCGTGTGCCAAATAATAATATAGCGCTCGAAATTGTTAAAGAACTTGGCAATCCAATTGTTTCTACTTCTATTCGTGATGACGATTCTATTTTAGAATATACTACAGATCCGGAATTAATTTTGGAAAAATGGGGTAATCTAGTAGACCTTGTTATTGATGGTGGTTATGGCGATAATGAAGCGTCTACAGTTATCGATTTCTCGGAAGGCGATCCAATAATTGTAAGAGAAGGAAAAGGAAGTTTAGATATCTTCTAAAAGTATGTCATTGCGAGCAAAGCGAAGCAATCTTTTAAATAGAAACTAAATTTTAAAATTATGAAACCAGCCAACAACCACATCAACTACATAGAATTTAAATCCATAGATTTAGAAGCTACAAAAGCGTTTTATACGAATGCATTTGGTTGGACTTTTACCGATTACGGACCAACATATACTTCTTTTGAAGATGCTGGACTAGCAGGAGGTTTTGAAAAAACAGATGCCGAAATTATAAATGGTGTTTTGGTGGTTTTATATCATGAAAATTTAGAGAAAATAAAACAACAAATTATAGAAGCAAAAGGAAAAATTAGTGTGGACACTTTTTCTTTTCCTGGCGGAAAGCGATTTCAGTTTTTAGATCCTTCTGGTAACGAACTTGCTGTTTGGTGTTATGATTAAATAAGATAGTTCGATTTGCGTTAAGGATAGAAAGGTTTGTTTGAGCTCATCTATGATAGCGAGCCTTGAAAGCCTGACCTTTTGTGATCCTGGCAGGTTTTCAAAACCTGTTAGGTATGAACAAAAGGTAACGCCAAAAAAAAAGCACAACCGTTAAGTTGCGCTTTTAATAATATTCTTTTCTAAAAATTAGTTTTCTTCAGAAAGGGCTTTCATTTCCGTTTCAATCATTTCATAAAACTGATCGATTTTTGGAAGAATGTAAATTTTAGTTCTTCTGTTAATTGCTCTGTTTTCAGCAGTATCATTAGATACTAAAGGTAAATGATCTCCACGACCAGCAGCAATTAATTGTTCTGGTTTTACACCTAACTCTTGTAATGCTCTAACAATGGAAGTACTACGTTTTACACTTAAATCCCAGTTGTCAACTAAAACACCACCTCTGTTATATGGTACATTGTCTGTATGACCTTCTACCATTGCTTCAAAATTTGGTTTACCGTTAATTACTGTAGCAACTTTTCCTAAGATTTCATTTGCTCTATCCGAAATATTGTAACTACCTGTTTTAAATAATAACTTGTCTGATAAAGAGATAAAAACAACGCTTTTCTCTACGTTAATTTGAATGTCCTCGTCGTTTAAACCAACTTCCTTCTTTAAACTTGTAACTAAAGCTAGTGTTACACTATCTTTTTTAGTTAAAGCATCTTGTAATCTAGAAATTTTAAGATCTTTTTCTTTTAAACTTTCTAAAGATTTCTCCAGATTTGAAGCACCTTTAGTCGTTAATACAGTCATACCTTGAGTAGTTTGTATTAAATCTTTATTGGTGTCTTTTAAATTTGCTAATTGCTCTTGTAATGCTATTGCACGAGCGCTTACAGCAGATTTGTCTTCTAAACAGGAGTTCAGTTTGACCGTTGCTGTATTTAATAAATCTTGTGTGGTTTTTTGTTTGGCTTCCATAGCTGCGAATTCCTTTTTAGAAACACATGAACTTAAAAGCAAAAGTGCTGTTGCACTTAGTAATACAATTTTTTTCATAATAAATGAATGGATTAAATAATGTTAATTTAACAGGACAAAATTATACAAAAGAATGATACAATATTCCATCATTAACAAAAACTTTAACATTTTTGTAAACAATTAAAAAGTCTTGTTACCTTTTATAAAATAAGAAAAAACAATCGATTTTGTCTGGTAATAATCCTTTTTCTTTGGCAGTATTTTTCGCTCTTTTAATAATCTTGGTAATGCGGTGTAATAACTAAAATGCGCTTTAAA
Source organism: Lacinutrix sp. MEBiC02595 (assembly GCF_053601555.1). Lineage (NCBI taxonomy): Bacteria > Pseudomonadati > Bacteroidota > Flavobacteriia > Flavobacteriales > Flavobacteriaceae > Lacinutrix > Lacinutrix sp. MEBiC02595. Next base: position 68,294 of record NZ_JBSHNU010000217.1, read on the forward strand.
TATTGCAAGGATATGTGTTATTTTAAATTGTAGTAAAAACTTAATTGCCGCAACACCATCTAAAACTAATCTGGTGAAGATTAAAAAGAATAGAAAACCGGAAGCATTTTTAGTTATCGTAAACAAACTATTTCTAAAATTTAAAAAAGTTTTTTTAGGATTGCTACTTTGTAAAGTTGCTCCGCCAACATGATACACCGTAGAAGTGCCAATATATTTGGTGGTATAGTTTAGGTTGAAAGCGCGCCAACATAAATCTATTTCTTCCATATGTGCAAAAAAGCTTTCGTCAAAACCTTTTAACGTTTTAAAGGTTTCTTTTCTTATGAAAAAGCAGGCTCCTGAAGCCCAGAAAATAGTTGTGTCTTGGTATTGATTTTTATCTTTTTCGACGGTATCAAATATGCGTCCTCTGCAATACGGATAGCCATATTTATCTATAAAACCTCCTGCAGCTCCTGCATATTCAAAATGACTCTTGTTTTTGTAGTCTAATATTTTTGGTTGGATAATAGAGGTTTTCGTATTGGTTTGAAATTCGGATAGAATAGGAGTAAGCCAGTTTTTAGATACTTCCACATCGCTATTTAAAAGACAGAATATATCTTCTTCTACTTGTTGTAATGCTTGGTTGTAGCCTTGTGCATAGCCTCCGTTTTCAGTATTGGGTATGATTTTAATTTCGGGATAATTCGCTTTAACAAAAGCTACCGAATCATCGGTGGATGCATTATCGGCAACATAAATAGTTGCTTCTTTAGAATGCCTAACCACAGAAGGTAAGAACTTTTCTAAAAGTGCTTTTCCATTCCAGTTTAATATGACGACAGCTATTTTCAATGTTTAATTTTTTACTGATTTCTTAGTAATATTTTATATTTAGTTAGATACTATTTTTAATCCCACAATAGAAGCGATAAGTGTTCCTATAAAAAAGAGTCGCCAAAAGGTAGCTGGTTCTTTAAAGATAAGGATTCCTAATAATACGGTTCCAATAGCACCAATGCCTGTCCAAACCGCATAAGCAGTTCCAATAGGCAGCACTTTAGTTACTTTTACAAGTAAAAACATACTTATAGATAAACAGACAAAAAAGCCAACGTACCATAATGTAGATTCAGAACCTGAGGTTTCTTTTGCTTTCCCTAAACAGGCAGCAAAAGCGACTTCAAAAAGACCTGCTATAATTAATAATATCCAATTCATTTCCCGTTAATTTAAGGTTGTACACTATAATCTGGAATTTCGGTTAGAAACTGATAACGTTCTGCTTCAAAATCCATTTCGCAATAATAATGATTAATTCCGTTAGTAACCATTAAATAGGTTGCATTTAAAGCTAAATTATAGCGTGCAATTTGGTCAAAAGTAGTTTGATCGATTTTTATTTTAGCCGATTTACACTCCACAATTAAATGAATACTACCGTCTGGATTAAACACTACAATGTCATACCGTTTGCGTAAGTTGTTTACTTTTAATTCTTTCTCTACATTAATTAGCGATTTTGGGAATCCTTTTTCTTGCATTAAATATTGAACGCAATGTTGTCTAACCCATTCTTCAGGTTGTAAAACCACAAATTTTTTGCGTATTTCATCATAAATAAGCGTTTTATTTTCGCTATTTTTGAAACGAAACGAAAACTTTGAAAAGTTTAACTCTTGCATTAGATGTATTCAGTTTTTATCAAAGTTAATTTTCATAAAACAAATAGCAAATTTCAAGTCCTTTATTTTTGGATTTTGAAATTTTAAGAATTGGAATCATATTTATTTTGGACGAAGTTAAACAACTATTAATAGACATAAAGAAAGGCAATCTAAAACCCATTTATTTTTTAATGGGAGAAGAAGCCTATTATATAGATAATGTATCCGATTATATTGAAGCAAATGTGTTAGCCGAAGAAGAGAAAGGTTTTAATCAGATGGTTCTTTATGGTCGCGATGTAACTATAGATGATATTGTTGGAAATGCAAAACGGTACCCAATGATGGCAGAACGCCAAGTAGTAATTGTTAAAGAAGCGCAAGATTTATCTCGATCTATTGAAAAATTGGCTGCTTATGCTGCTAATCCGCAACCAACAACCGTTTTAGTCTTTAATTATAAGTACAAAAAACTAGATAAACGTAAAGCTTTATACAAGGCGATTAAGAAAGTTGGTGTTGTTTTTGAAAGTAAAAAATTATACGAAAATCAGGTCTCAGATTGGATTCGTCGTGTACTTTCTGGACAGAATTACACGATTTCTCCAAAGGCATCACAAATGCTTGTGGAGTTTTTAGGAACCGATTTAAGTAAAATTAGCAATGAGTTAGATAAACTTAAAATTGTTTTACCAGCAGGAACCGAGATTACACCAGAGCATATTGAAGAAAATATTGGTATCAGTAAAGATTATAATAATTTCGAACTACGTAAAGCAGTTGGTGAACGAAATATATTAAATGCACATAAAATTGCACACTATTTTGCAGATAACCCAAAGGATAATCCTATGGTAGTAACGGTTTCGTTGCTTTTTAATTTCTTTTCGCAACTTCTACATTTACATGGTTTAAGTGATAAGAATCCTCGAAATGTAGCTTCTGCATTAAAGGTGAATCCTTATTTTGTAAATGAATATATCACTGCAGCTAGAAATTACCCGATGCGAAAAGTGAGTGAGGTTATTGGTACTTTACGTGAGTTTGATGTAAAAAGTAAAGGTGTTGGCAGTAATTCTGTGTCTCAAGGAGATTTACTAAAAGAGTTGTTGGTTAGAATCATGCATTAAGAACCATAGAGACAATCCATAATTAAGTGTCACAGGCAACTTGTCGAAGTGCAATAAAAACAAACCACATGAAAAAAATCTTAATCTTTCTTTTTTGTATCTCTATTTTTTCCTGTAAAGAAAAAACAACACTTCCAGATCCTTTACAAGCAGGTTGGGAAGGAGAAAGTGTTTGCGAAATAGTACATGAAGACAAAGAAGTACGCGTGTTAAAATGTACGTTTGCTCCAGGAGTTGGACATGAAAAACATGAGCATCAGCCACATTTTGGATATACATTACAAGGAGGAACTTTTCAAATTACGGATGCAAATGGTACTAAAACTGTAGATGTAAAAACAGGAACTAGCTGGAGTAAAGATATGGTGACAGAGCACGAAGTTTTAAATGTTGGGGATAGTACTTCTGTTTATCTAATAGTAGAATACAAGTAAATTTTACAAAACTGTAACAGTTTAAAAAAAACGATGTCTTTAGTTTGTATTTAATAACTTAAAATCAAACGCATGCATACTTTTTTAAAATCAAAATCAACTCTTTTTCTTGTTATTACAGCAATATTTTTATTCCAAACTTCAGTAATACAAGCACAATCTAAAACCTTTACCGTAAAAACTTTTGATAAAGTTATTGTTAGTCCGCATATAGAAGTTGTCTTTAAAACTGGCGAGGTAGAAAAAGTGGTTATTGAAATGCTAACGGAAGACTTAGACGAAATGAATGTAGAAGTAAAAGGGAAAACCCTTCAGTTATATTTAGACGATGCAAAAACAGTGACCGAAAAGGATAAAGAAAAAAGCACCAAAAATAGAACCGTTGCGGCATATAAAGGCACCGTTGCAAAAGCGATTGTATATTATAAAAAAGTAAAATCCTTTTCGTTAAGAGGTGAAGAACGCTTTCATTTTGAAGACGCTATTATTTCCGATAGAATGACATTTAGTATTTATGGCGAATCAGAAGTAATAATGAAAGACGTTACTTTAAAAGAATTAAAAGTCTCCATTTATGGAGAAAGCCATTTAAAAATTGAAAGCGGAAGCATTGAAAATCAAAAAATCATTGGTTACGGGGAATCTGTTGTAGACCTTTTACAAGTGAATAATAAATCGTCTAAAATTACAGCCTATGGAGATGGAAGTTACCAATGTAATGTTTCCGATAAGCTAAAAATAGTTTCTTACGGCGAACCTACAATTACCTATAGAGGTAGTGCCACACTAGAAAAAGGGCTTTCTATAGGTGAAGTAGAAATTGTTAAAATAAATTAACTCCCTTTTGTGTATTTAGATCTCAAAGAATACTAAAAATGTCAGTTCGAGTGATTTTTGAAAAAAAAATTATATCGAGAACTTCTTTAGGAAATAAACTTCTTATTCTCAATACAATTTTGATGCTCTAAAAAAGCACAAAATGCACTGGAATGGACAAGGTTCAATAGAAATTAAGTAGTCTATCTCACTTTACTTCGTAAAACAAGCTTGTGTAATAATCGAGGAGAGATTCGTTTTAGGTAAACAGCGAATCTTTCCTTTTTACCAATATAAGCTTCAAATTTTTCTTTCCGAATTGCTTGTATCATTTTTTTAGTAAATACATCCACATGTAAACCATTCTCGGTCATTTCATCTTGCTGTACTTGTTTACTTCCGTCTCCTGTTAATGCATTTCTAGCGACATCAGTATTTACAAATCCAGGACAAATCATGGTCACTTTTACGTTGTCTTTTTCGTGTTCTAAACGCATCGCATCAAAAAAACCATGTAACGCATGTTTCGCACCACAATAAGCAGAACGTAAAGGAGAGCTAAATTTTCCCATAAGACTAGAAACCACCACGTAATGTCCAGATTGATTCGCGACAAAATGCGGTAAAAGCGCTTTACTTAAAGTAATGGTTCCTAAATAATCGACTTCCATTAATTTCCTGTCTACTTCTAGAGTGGTTTCAATGATAGAAGAACGTTGGCTAATACCGCCATTATTAATCAGAATATCAATTTTTCCGAAGCTAGAAATAGCAGTTTCTGTTATGTTTTTAAGGGTAGCTGTTTCCGCTAAATCTAAAGGTAAAACAATAATGTTTTCAGGAGTATTGCATAAAGCTTTTACTGCTTCAAGTGCCTCTTTTCTTCTGGAAGAAAGTATTAATTTACAATTCTCTTTAGAAAGTGTAATCGCTAAACTTTTACCAATTCCGCTAGAAGCTCCAGTAATCCAAACTACTTTATTATTAAAATTCATATTTTTTTTATTTATGGAACAAGGAACACTATTTAACCTTCACCGTAGACTTTTTACTGCCAACCGATTTCAGCCATTCTTCTCGTAAATCACCACTCAGTTTTCCTGTTCCGTCATGTTTCCATCCTGGCGGTTTTATGAAGTATAGCATTCTGTTTTTTAAAGTTTTTTTACCCGAAAAAGCATCTTTAAACATATTAATCCATTCTATAAATGCAATCTTTACAGGATTATAGGTGTTTATATTGGAAACCAAACCATAGACCACTTTTTCTTCTTTAAGTTCTGGTTGAAAGGTTCCAAAAAGCTTATCCCAAATAATTAAAATTCCCGCATGATTTCTATCTAGGTATAAAGGATTGCTGCCATGATGCACTCTGTGATGGGAAGGTGTATTCATAACCGCTTCAAACCAAGAAGGCATTTTGTTAATCGTTTCGGTATGAATCCAATATTGATAAATCAAACTAATAGACATTTGTAACATAATCATTCCTGGATGAAAACCAATAATTGGTAACCACAACCAAAATACAAAAGAGTAAAATCCGCCAGACCATGTTTGCCTAACTGCTGTACTTAAATTATAATGTTGTGACGAATGATGCACCACATGCGAAGCCCAGAATAAGCGACATTCATGGCTAATTCGATGAAACCAATAGTATGCAAAATCGTCTGCAAAGAAAATAAGAATAAAACTCCACCAAGTTATAGGAATAGTAAATAATCGGAAATTATCATAGACAAATAAAAAGCTTACCAGAACGACAATTTTACTAAAATACCCCAAAAATACATTTCCTAAACCCATGGCAATAGAGGTAGTAGCGTCTTTTGTTTCGTATGTTCCTTTTTGTGTTTTTAATACAATATAAATTTCTAAGCACATGGCTAAAACAAAAAACGGAATGGCGTAAAGAATGATATCTGGAAATTCTGTCATTTTTTTTATTGAAAAATTAAAACTAGAAGAAAGCTAGTTGTTAGGTATGCAAAATACAAAAATTATTGTCTATTTTTGAAACTAACTATGATAGCAACCTACCAACAATATATTTTAAACTTTAAACAAGCTAGTGGAACTTCTCGAGGTGTTTTAAAAACAAAAGAAACGTGGTTTCTAATTGTTGAACATGAAGGAAAGAAAGGAATAGGTGAATGCGGACTTTTTAGAGGCTTAAGCGCAGATGATGTACCTAATTACGAAGAAAAACTACAATGGACTTGTACTAATATTCATTTAGGATTAGATGTTTTATTAGCGGAATTAATCGAATTTCCAAGTATTCAATTTGGACTAGAGCAAGCTTTTTTATCCTTGCAAAGTGAAAATCCTTTTATTCTTTTTCCTTCCGAATTTACACAAGGAAATGATAGTATTCCTATTAACGGATTAATTTGGATGGGCTCTGAAGCGTTTATGAAGCAACAAATAAAAGACAAAATTGAAGCTGGTTTTAGTTGTATTAAAATGAAAATTGGAGCCATTGATTTTAAAACAGAATTAGAACTTTTAAAATCGATTAGAAAAGAATTTTCGGCGGAGGACATGGAATTGCGAGTAGATGCAAATGGCGCTTTTAAACCTTCGGAAGCTTTAGAAAAATTAAAGATACTTTCGCATTTTGATTTACATTCTATAGAACAACCTATTAAACAAGGACAAATTCAGGAAATGGCTAGACTTTGTGAAGACACTCCATTACCAATTGCATTAGATGAAGAATTAATTGGTGTTTTTGATGTAACAAAAAAAGAGGAATTGCTACAAATAGTACATCCGCAATACATTATTTTAAAACCAAGTTTGGTTGGTGGATTTGCAGGAAGTCAAAATTGGATAGATTTGGCTGAAAAACAAAAAATAGGTTGGTGGATTACCAGTGCATTAGAAAGTAATGTAGGTTTAAATGCAATTGCACAATTCACCTACAGCTTGCAAAGTAAATTGCCGCAAGGACTTGGTACAGGAAGTCTTTTTAGTAATAATTATGAAAGTCCGTTAGAAGTAAAAAATGGTACATTGCAGTATCAAAATAAAACAAATTGGAAAACTAATTTTTAGATATGTATATAGAACAAGCGTTTAAATCATTACATGAGTGGTGGAGATATTTACTAGGTTTCATCATCATTTTTATAGTATGGCAATTAATAGGATCGATTCCGTTAGTCGCAGGGATTTTATATACCATAGGTTTAGAAGGAATACAAAATGGCGATTTCCCAACAGATATCCCAGAAATGGCGGATATATTAGGAAATAATATGTTTTTGTTTTTAATGCTTTTATCCTTTGCTATTGGTTTGGTTGGTGTATTTTTTAATTCTAAAGTGATTCATCAACAGTCTATTACAGAATTAACAACAGCAAGAAAAACAATAGATTGGAGCAGATTTTGGTTCATTTTTATACTTTGGGGAACAGTTTCTTCAACTTTTGTATTTGTAGATTATTTTATGGAACCAGAAGGGTATGTGTGGAATTTTAAGTTAGTTCCGTTTTTAACGCTTGCCGTAATTGCTATAATATTAGTTCCGTTGCAAACCAGTATGGAAGAGTATTTTTTTAGAGGTTATTTAATGCAAGCATTGGGTGTTATTACTAAAACAAGATGGTTTCCGTTATTTTTAACTTCTATTGTTTTTGGGTTAATGCATTTAGCAAATCCAGAAGTAGAGCAACTAGGTAATGTAATTATGGTATATTATATAGGTACAGGATTCTTTTTAGGAATTATGACACTTATGGATGATGGTTTGGAACTAGCATTAGGGTTTCATGCTGCTAATAATTTATTTACCGCTTTATTGGTAACAGCAGATTGGACAGCTTTTCAAACCGATTCCCTTTTTAAAGATGTTTCCGAGCCAACTTCAGCAGGATTTATAGATGTGTTTATGCCTGTATTTGTTGTTTTTCCTATTATTCTTTTCATTTTAGCTAAAAAATATAAATGGACAAATTGGAGCGAAAAACTTTTTGGAAAAGTAGAGGAGCCTATTAAAGAAGATTATAAAATAATAGAATAATGATACCAGAATATAATAAAATACACAATCGTTTTAAATTAAATGAGAGCTCTTTTTTATATGAAGAGCTTAAAGAAGTTGCGTATAGTCATGTAAAAGAAGGATTGCCTTTTGAAAAAAATATTGGTGACTTTTTAATCGATTGGCTGGACGATAAAGATTATGTATTGGTGCAAACTTCTGGTTCTACAGGAAAACCAAAAACGATTAAATTACGAAAACAAGCAATGGTACATTCTGCTATTGCAACAGGAGATTTTTTTAAGTTAGAACCAGGAGACAAAGCTTTACATTGTTTACCAAGCAATTATATTGCAGGAAAAATGATGCTAGTAAGAGCTATGATTTTAGGCCTAGAATTGGATCTTGCAGAACCAACGAGTCAGCCTCTTTTTGATTATGAAAAGCACTATGAATTTTGTGCTATGGTACCTTTACAGCTTCAAAAAACGTTGTCTTATTGTAATAATATTAAAACTATAATTGTTGGTGGAGCTTCCGTTTCTAACGGATTAAAGCATGCTATTCAAGATATAAAAACAAATGTATTTGAAACCTATGGTATGACCGAAACCATAACACATATTGCAGTAAAGAAGATTAATAATTTTGAAGACGTCACTTCGAGTGCAGACGAGAGCACTTACTTTCACATCCTACCAAACATTACAATAACACAAGACGATAGAAATTGTTTGGTAATTGAAGCACCAAAACTTTCGGAAACCAAAATAGTGACTAATGATGTGGTTAAATTACATACTCAAACTACATTTGAATGGTTAGGACGTTTCGATAATGTAATAAACTCTGGAGGAGTAAAATTATTTCCAGAACAGATAGAAGCAAAACTATCCTATAAGATGAATAATAGATTTTTCATTACTAAAGAAAAGGATGAAATCTTAGGGGAAAGTGTTGTTCTGGTTATTGAAAGTGAAAATAAAACGATAGAAGCTTCGTTCTTTTCAGAATTAGAAAAATTTGAAGTTCCGAAGAAAATATATTGTATTGAACAATTTATAGAAAGTGATACTGGCAAAATTCTTCGTCAGGAAACATTAAAAACTTTAAAATAGCGAGTTAACGCACTCAAAAGGACACTTCACTCATTTGTAGTTTTACAAAACATAGGTTAGGTATAAGTTTACAAAAACTTTAAAACTAACGAATATGAAAAATGTACTACAAATTGTTTTTGTGTTGTTCATTACAATACAACTGCAAGCACAAGAAAAAACCATAACTGGAGTTGTAAGTGACGTGAATGGATTGCTACTTCCTGGAGCAACTGTTATTATAAAGGGATCTACTAAAGGAACTTCTACCGATTTTGATGGCAACTATACTATTAAAGCTAAAATTAATGATGTTTTAATATTTAGCTATGTTGGTTATGCATCGAAACAAGAAACTGTTGGAAAGTCGAATAGCATTAATGTTTCATTACAGCCAGATAATTCATTAGATGAAGTGGTTATTACAGCATTAGGTGTTAAGAAAGAAAGGAAAGCTCTTGGTTATTCTTCGCAAAATGTAACAACAGCACTTTCAGGAAAAGTAAGTGGCATTTCGGTTAATCCCTCAGGAAACAAACGCAAAGTAAAGCGATTATCTAATACTAAATCATTGTTGGTTCAAAACAAATTTAATGGTTTGGTTGGAAGTTCTTCAAGAATTGTATTAAGAGGTAATTCGTCTATTTCTGGAAACAATGAGCCTTTGGTAATTGTGGATGGTGTAGTTTTAGAAGATGCTAATTCTAGTTCTTCTGGTTTAGCGAGTTTAGATAAGAAGGATATAAAAAATATTTCTGTTGTTAAAGGCCCAAATGCAGCAGCGCTATATGGTATTCGTGGAGCAAATGGCGTTCTAATTATTCAGACAAAAAAAGGAAATTATAAATTGTCAAAAGCGCTTAAAAAAGCAATCAAATCATCAGCTAATGAAAAAACCATAGAGACGCAAGATGTGTATGAAGAAATTGTAGAAAATAATTTTGAGATTACTAAAGCTGCGCCATTATCTACTTTTTCTATAGATGTAGATAAAGCTTCATATAGCAACATTAGAAGAATGATTAACAATGCGCAAACTATTCCTGTAGATGCTGTAAAGATTGAAGAAATGGTGAATTATTTTGATTATAATTATCCGCAACCAACGGGGGAACATCCATTTTCCATACATACAGAATTGTCCGTTACACCTTGGAATAAAGAAACAAAATTGGTAAAGATTGGTTTACAAGGTAAGACGTATAATAACGAAGAATTACCTGCGAGTAATCTTACTTTTTTAATTGATGTTTCTGGTTCCATGGGTGCACAAAACAAACTACCGCTTTTAAAATCTGCCTTTAAATTATTGGTAAATCAGTTACGAGAACAAGATAAAGTGTCCATAGTTGTTTATGCTGGAGCAGCAGGAGTTGTGTTAGAGCCAACCTCAGGAAATAATAAAACGAAAATATTACAAGCACTAGATAAATTACGATCTGGTGGATCTACCGCTGGCGGACAAGGAATAGAATTGGCATATGCATTAGCGGAAAAGAACTTTAAAAAGAAAGGGAATAACAGAGTAATTTTAGCTACAGATGGCGATTTTAATGTTGGCGCTTCTAGTGATAAAGACATGCAAACCTTAATTGAAGAAAAGCGTAAATCTGGTGTGTTCTTATCCGTTTTAGGATTTGGATATGGAAACTATAAAGACTCTAAACTGGAAACTTTAGCAGATAAGGGAAATGGTAATCATGCATTTATAGATACCATGCAAGAAGCGCAAAAAGTGTTTGGAAAAGAATTTGGAGGAACACTTTATACCATTGCAAAAGATGTTAAAATTCAAGTAGAGTTTAATCCGAATAAAGTGCAAGCGTACCGATTAATAGGTTATGAAAATAGATTGTTGGCAGACGAAGATTTTATAGATGATACAAAAGATGCTGGGGAATTGGGAAGCGGACATACAGTAACTGCTTTATACGAAGTGATTCCAGTAGGAATAGAGAGCGCCTATTTAAAAGATGTTTCCGATTTAAAGTACACTAAAAAGGAAATTCCTACGGATTTTCAAGACGAATTATTAACGGTGAAATTTAGATACAAAAAACCAGAGGATAAAAAAAGTATAGAAATGGTACATATCCAAAAAGACGTTGTAGTTGCAGCTTCTCAAGACATGCAATTTGCTGCATCTGTTGCATTATTTGGTATGCAAATAAGACATTCACAATATCATAATAACTCGAATATAAAAGATGTTATTCATCTTGCTGAAGCAGGAAGAGCTGTGGATACGTTTGGCTATAGAGCAGAGTTTATAAGATTGGTTAATTCTTATCAAAGTCTGTAAACTAAAAAAGGCATTTGAATATATCAAATGCCTTTTTTTATTTTAAATAAATATCTTTTAAACCTGTAAAACACCCAAATTAAATTTCTTCTCAATAGGAGCGTGGTCTGCAGCTTCAATTCCCATACTTATCCATGTTCTGGTATCTAATGGGTTTATAACCGCATCTGTCCAAATTCTAGCAGCAGCGTAATACGGAGAAACCTGATTATCGTATCTGTCTTTTATTTTATTAAAAAGTTCTGCTTCTTTTTCCGGAGTAATTTTTTCACCTTTCTTTTCTAGGGAAGCTTTTTCAATTTGTAGTAACACTTTAGCAGCAGAGTTTCCACTCATTACAGCAAGTTCTGCACTTGGCCAAGCTACAATAAGTCTAGGGTCGTATGCTTTACCACACATGGCATAGTTTCCTGCTCCGTAAGAGTTTCCAAGAATAATGGTGAATTTTGGAACCACACTGTTGCTAACAGCATTTACCATTTTGGCACCATCCTTAATGATTCCTCCATGTTCACTTTTGCTTCCAACCATAAAACCAGTAACGTCTTGTAAAAAGACTAACGGAATTTTCTTCTGATTACAATTCGCTATAAATCGCGTAGATTTATCGGCACTATCATTATAGATAACACCACCAAATTGCATTTCACCTTTCGCATTTTTAACTAATTTACGCTGGTTTGCCACAATACCAACAGCCCAACCATCAATTCTTGCATATGCTGTAATAATTGTTTTTCCGTAGTCCGCCTTGTATTCATCAAACTCACTATTATCTACCAAACGTTTAATAATTTCGTACATATCATATTGGTCGGCACGACTTTTTGGTAAAATACCGTAAATATCTTCTTGGTTTTCAATTGGTTTGATTGCTTTTACTCTATTGAAACCAGCTTTATCATAATCGCCAATTTTATCTATTAATCGCTTAATCGTATCTAAAGCATCTTTATCGTCTTTAGATTTATAGTCTGTAACTCCCGAAATTTCACAATGTGTAGTTGCTCCACCAAGCGTTTCATTATCTATACTTTCACCAATTGCAGCTTTTACTAAATAGCTTCCAGCAAGAAAAATACTTCCTGTTTTATCCACAATTAAAGCTTCATCACTCATAATTGGTAAATATGCGCCTCCTGCAACACAGCTTCCCATGATAGCAGAAATTTGCGTAATTCCCATACTACTCATGATGGCATTGTTTCTAAAAATACGTCCGAAATGTTCTTTATCCGGAAAAATTTCGTCTTGCATTGGTAAATAAACACCAGCAGAATCCACTAAGTATATGATTGGTAATCGGTTTTCAATAGAAATTTCTTGCGCACGTAAATTCTTCTTTCCGGTAATAGGAAACCAAGCTCCAGCTTTTACGGTAGCATCATTTGCAACAACAATACATTGCTTCCCTTTAATATATCCTATTTTAACGATAACGCCACCAGAAGGACATCCGCCATGTTCTGCGTACATATCTTCTCCTGCAAAAGCTCCAATTTCAATAGATTTAGCTTTAGAATCTAGCAAGTAATCCACACGCTCTCTAGCGCTCATTTTACCTTTAGCGTGTTGTTTATCTATACGTTTTTGTCCGCCACCAAGTTTTACTTTAGCAAAACGTTTGGTTAAATCGGAAACTAGAAGTTTATTATGATCTTCGTTTTTATTGAAATTGATATCCATGAATAAGAATTATTTGCTACGAATTTACAAAACCAAAGCTTGTATAAAAAGTGAATGTTTTGTTAAATAATATTACATGGAAATATTTACCTAGGAAACTATAATTATTTTGTTGTACATTTGTGGCAACTAAAACAAACTAAAAATGAAAAGAGATAAAATTATTTTTTATGTAGCCACCGGATTATTAACCTTAATTATGCTGTTTTCGGTGAGCATGTATTTTTTTAAACATGACGATGTAGCGCAAATGTTTACTAATTTCGGATATCCAAGCTATATCATTTATCCTTATGCCGTGGCTAAGTTATTTGGATTATTTGCGCTTTGGAATCCTAACTTTAAAGTACTAAAAGAATGGGCGTATGCGGGTTTCTTTTTTGCATTCATTCTAGCCTTTTTTGCACATGTTATGATAGGTGACGGAGAGCAAATGGCGGCATTAGTAGCTTTTATTCTATTAATTATATCTTATATTTTTAACAAAAAAACACAAAACTAATTTGAAACGAGCATGTTAAAAAGGCTTATTATCCATAAAAGGATTACTAGCGAACAACAGGTGACCATTTAAAAACAATAAACATAAACACATGAAAAATATCATCGCATTTGCAGGAAGCAACAGTAAGCAATCTATAAATAAACAATTAGCAAGTTATGCTGGAAATCTAGTTCAAGAAGCTAAAGTAGAAGTCTTAGATCTTAATGATTTTGAATTACCACTTTACGGAATAGATTACGAAACCGAACATGGTATTCCAGAGAATGCAAAAGTGTTTTTGGAGAAAATAAAATCTTCGGATGGAATTATTCTTTCCTTGGCAGAACATAATGGTGCTTATGCAACGGTGTTTAAAAATATTTTTGATTGGATGTCTAGAATCGATGGTAAATTATGGAGTGAAAAACCAATGTTACTTATGGCTACTTCTCCTGGCGGTAGAGGCGGATCTAGTGTATTAGAAATCGCTAAAGGACGTTTTCCATTTATGGGTGGGAATATTATTGCTGATTTTTCACTGCCTTTGTTTAATGATAATTTTTCAGAAGGAAAGATTGTAAATAATATATTAAAGGAAGAAATGTTAAATAAGGTCGGCCTATTTTCTAAAGCTTTATAATATTGTAAGTGAGGTGTATATAGATTAAACATAAAATCATGGGAAACATTTCTAAAGATATTAACTCCACATTTCCAAATCATAAAGTGAAAGCGATGCTTAACATTATGTTTACAGCAAATTGGCTTAATAGTTATCAAAATTCATTTTTCAAACCTTTTAAAATATCATCACAACAATATAATATTTTACGAATTTTAAAAGGAGCAGAAGAACCTTTAAAGGTACAAACCATTAAAGAGCGAATGATTGATAGATCTCCTAATACGACGCGTTTAATGGATAAACTTTGTGCTAAAGATCTCATTGAGCGTATAGCTTGTCCCGGTGATAGAAGAGTGGTACATATTAAAATTACAACGGAAGGGTTACTTCTTTTGGATGTTATATCTAAAACAAATCGAAAAGATTTACTTGAAAACTTAACGGAAGAAGAAGCATCTCAACTGAGTGATTTGTTAGATAAAATTAGATAATTTGATATGGACTCTTCATCAGAAATAGTATATTATTTATACTATATATATGCATAGATAAATAAAAAATAATTCAAAAATTGCGTGAACATTAGGTAGTAGGAATGTTTAAAAAGTAGAACGTTTTAAAATGAAATATAAAGCAGATTCCGTTTTGGGCTTCTTAGAAGTTTCTGTAATTTAAATTAAGCATCTATTTAGGATGCTTTTTTTATACAAAATAGCGATATTTGTATTTACTAACTAAAAATTGAAATAGAAAATGGCTATGAATAAAAATACGGTATTAGCTTGGGCTACATGGATTATGATTTTTGTAGGTTTAGCACTAATTGCCTTAGGAGCATTTAGATATGATGATGTAGCAGGATGGGGATTTGCGGCAGTAGGAATTGGATTTTTTGCAATTGCATGGGTATTTAATGCTTTAAAAGGAAGAATGTAATTCTGCCTTATTAACTGAATTTAAGAATAAAAAAAGATATCAATAAACTATATAACGTAAAATATTATGAGTGACGATAAAAAAGTAATCTTTTCTATGTCTGGTTTAACCAAGACATTTCAAAGTGCACAAACACCAGTTTTAAAAAATATTTATTTAAGCTTCTTTTATGGAGCAAAAATTGGAATATTAGGACTTAACGGTTCTGGTAAATCTACTTTACTTAAAATTATTGCTGGAATAGATAAAAACTATCAAGGAGATGTAGTCTTTTCTCCGGGCTATACTGTGGGTTACTTAGAACAAGAACCACAGCTAGACGAAGATAAAACGGTTATGGAAATTGTTAGAGAAGGTGCTGCGGAAACCGTTGCAATTCTTGATGAATATAACAGTATTAACGATCAGTTTGGTTTAGAAGAAGTATATAGCGATGCCGATAAAATGGAAAAGCTAATGAACCGTCAAGCAGTGCTTCAAGATCAAATTGATGCCGCTAATGCCTGGGAACTAGATACCAAACTAGAAATTGCTATGGATGCTTTGCGTACTCCAGATGGAGACAAAAAGATAAGCGTACTTTCTGGTGGAGAACGCCGTAGAGTTGCTTTATGTCGTTTACTTTTGCAAGAACCAGATGTATTATTATTAGATGAGCCAACCAATCACTTGGATGCAGAATCGGTACATTGGTTAGAGCATCATTTAGCGCAATATAAAGGAACTGTTATTGCTGTAACGCATGATAGATACTTTTTGGATAATGTTGCTGGTTGGATTTTAGAACTAGATAGAGGAGAAGGAATACCTTGGAAAGGGAATTACTCTTCATGGTTAGACCAAAAGTCAAAACGTATGGCGAAAGAAAGCAAAACAGCTTCCAAGCGTCAAAAAACATTAGAACGTGAGTTAGAATGGGTCCGTCAAGGAGCAAAAGGACGTCAGACAAAACAGAAAGCGCGTTTAAAGAATTACGATAAATTAATGAGTCAAGATCAAAAACAACTTGACGAAAAATTAGAAATCTATATACCTAACGGACCTCGTTTAGGGACAAATGTTATTGATTCTGTTGGGATTAGTAAAGGGTATGATGATAAGCTACTTTATGAAGATTTAAACTTTAGCTTACCACAAGCTGGTATTGTTGGTGTTATTGGACCTAATGGAGCTGGTAAAACTACTATTTTCCGTATGATTATGGGAGAAGAAACACCAGACAAAGGAGAATTCAAAGTCGGTGAAACCGCTAAGATTGCTTATGTAGATCAAAAGCATTCTAATATAGATCCTGAAAAAACAATTTGGCAAAACTTTAGTGATGAGCAAGAATTGGTAATGATGGGAGGAAAAGAAGTAAATTCTAGAGCCTACTTAAGCCGATTTAACTTTTCAGGTGGTGAGCAAAATAAAAAAGTAAAACTTCTTTCTGGTGGAGAACGTAACCGTTTACACCTTGCAATGACACTTAAAGAAGAAGGAAACGTATTGCTTTTAGATGAGCCTACCAATGATTTAGATGTAAATACATTGCGTGCATTAGAAGAAGGTTTAGAAAACTTTGCAGGCTGTGCTGTTGTAATTAGTCACGATAGATGGTTTTTAGATAGAATTTGTACACATATTCTTGCTTTTGAAGGAGATAGTCAAGTATATTTCTTTGAAGGTGGATTTAGTGAATATGAAGAAAATAAGAAGAAACGTCTTGGTGGTGATTTAATGCCAAAGCGAATTAAGTATAAAAAGTTAGTACGTTAACCACTAGCTATTATTAGAATAAAAAAACCTGCATTATGCAGGTTTTTTTGTTTATTATTTGGAGTACATATGACCGGAACCTAATTGGTAATCCGGGATATTTGTAATATCATTTATTTCCGCAATGTTTTTTTCAAAAGCATCCAATTCACGTAAAATATCTGCTTCGTGTTCATAAGTATATAATGTTTTCTTTAAGAAAAATCCTAAAATAAAAACTGCTAAAACAAAAATAGTAGTACCTATAACTGTAATCATTTATTCTTTTTTTGTGCTATTACTATACATGTGTCCTTCTGTGAAATCGGTATATTCCTTTTCGTCTTCCTCTAATAAATGATCGGTAGCACGCATCAGTTTTTCATTTTCAGCTTTCAACTTATATGACTTTCTTATCCCAAGAATTAATAAAACTAAAAAGAATATTACACTTATACCTAAAAGAGTAACAACACTAGTTTGTTCTATTAAAGCTAAAAAATAGCAAGTAAGTATGAGAATCATAATTAATTGTAGATTATTTTTTTGGGATAATCTGCTTCAAATATATAAAAAACATTTTAAGTAATGTGTTCATTATTAAAATATTAATACCAGTTTAGTTGCATAACTTCTATGTTTTTATTGCTGCTATTAACCAGAGTTTTAAACAAAGAAACATCACTAAAACCTTCTGTTCCTCTATAGTGATAGGGATATACTTGTTTAGGCTTAAATTCTAAAACAGCACTTGCAGCACTTTCTACAGGCATTGTGTAAGGTAAGTTCATACAAACAAAAGCTTTGTCAATATTTTTTAAAGTACGCATTTCAGGAATATCTTCGGTATCCCCAGAAATATAAATACGCTCTTCGCCAAGGGTGATAACATAACCATTTCCTCTTCCTTTTGCGTGGAATTTTAAAGCTTCCTCTCTTAAATTATACATCGGTATTGCTTCAATGTTATGCTTATTTACAGTAGTTGTTTTTCCGTTATCTAAAACAATACGCTCTAAGGCATGTATTTCTGGTAATTTTTCGGATACTGCTTTTGGCATCACAACAATAGCATTACTTAAATCTAGATTTTTTAAGGTTTCAGTACTTAGATGATCGCCATGAATATCTGTAATTAAGACAATGGTTGGTTTTTTTTGATCTTTAAAAGCATCCGCGCCACCAACAGGGTCGGTGTAAATCACAGTGTCTTCATACTCTAAAACCATAGTTGCATGACTAATTGGAGTGATTTTTATTTCCTTGTTAATCTCAGTTCCAACTGTTGTATTAACTTCTGTTTTTGTAATTAATTCTGTGTTTTTTTTGCTATCGTTCTTACAACTGGAAAGAGATAAAAGAGCAATAATTAGAAGTGATATTGTATTTTTCATAAGGATTTATTTATATAATTTAAAGGTAATACTCCAAAAACAATTAATTAAATATGTAACAAAATATTATGATTCGCTACTTATATTTTAAACGATTTCGTTTTTGATACTGATATTTTTTATCGAAATTGCTTAACGAAATATAGTTCAACTTAAAACACACAACGCAATATGTCTGATGATTTTGATTTATTAGAAACAAGCTCCAACGAGAAAACAGAAAAGGTAGATGTAAATTGGGGAAAAGCCATAGACCAGATGAAGTCTAAATTGGCACAAGAAGAGGATCCAGAAAGTCGTCAGAAAATCTTAAATGCAACATTAGATAATGTTGTAGATATGGCAGAAAAAGACAGAACTACTTTGTTAGATGCTATTAAAGATTTAACAGACTATCAAGATGAAGTTGGTATTATGTTCGAAGGTTTTTCCGCATTAAATCCAGCAGAACAAAAAATTATAGACGATGCTATTAAGCGTTTAGAACGTGCAAAAGTAGAGCTAGAAGATGCTAACGCTAAACCAGATACGTTTTGGAATAACCTTTGGGGAAGAAAAAGTAAAATAAAAGACGCAGAACAAGAATTACAACAAGCACAAAAAACACGGGACGAAGCAGACAATAAAGCAAAAGCATTATTTCAACAACGTATTGAAAGCGCTGATGTGCAAACCTTATTAAACGAACTTTCTTTTAAAAGTCAGGCAGCAGTAAAACGTTTAAAAGATAGAGAAATAGAAATTAAAGAAGTAGAAGAAAGTCTTAAGACGGCAATTGTAGAAGCAAGTAATAACCATACAAAAGCACTACAAAAAAAGAAAGAAGTAGAAGATAAGCTAGAAGCACAATACGCATTACTAAAACAAGCACGTCAAGCACTGGAAGAAGTTTCAGATAAACAATCTGAAGAATACTCCAAAGCATTATCGGCAGTAACCACTTTAGAACAAAAAGTAGAAGAATTAGAAGGACTTAAAAATGCATATACAACACTTGCTGCTTCTAAAGATAGTTTTGTACACAAGCATAATTTAACTATTAAAGTACTAACTTCTTTACGTAGTAATTTACAAACACATCGTGCAAAATTAAAGTCCGATACCGATGAGCGTCTTAAATATTATGACGGTTATGTGGTAGCTTTAAAAGCAAGAACAGATCAGGAATTCGCTGCTATTTTAGAACATTTAGGTGTGAAAACAGATGAGCATATTGGTGCAACTCTTGCTTCTATGCATACCGCAAGTGCAAAAGCGCGTCAGGAAATGATGGATAATATTCCGGTGCACGAAAAAGTAATGCAAGGTGTTTATGGTAGTTATGCAGAGGCTTTAAGTGAGATTAGAGCTAAAGATTCAGCAATTCAAAAAAACTTCGCAGAGCGTTACGGTATCGATATGAAAGAAATTTTTGAAGATTATTATAAAGCAGATGCAAATGCACCTTCAGGTGGCGATGCTGCTCCAGCAGATGCTCCAAAACCAGAAGTTAACGACGACGATATGTTGTCATAAAAGGATTGCGAATTTTACAAAACAAATTTGAAGCAATCTCATGGTTTTATGAGTCGTTTTAATTTGGGCGTTCCTTTCTGTTTTCCTGTCCGGTTTTTAAAACCGTACAGGAAAACAAAAAGTCAGGCTTTCCGCTATATCTTTTGCAAAAAAGCAAAAGTATGCCGCTTCAATCCTTAACGCAAAAAAAAAGACATCGCTGGTTTTTAAAACCTGTCAGGTCTAAAGAAATATTCATGTATTCGCGGCAAACGGCCTACGGAATACTGCTTACTGAATACTAAACAATGATAGTAACACCACTAGATTCCGCAATACTCGATTCCAAAGAGCAATATGTTTTCTATCATAATATGGTAGACTTTGCGCTTAAAGAACTCCTAGTTGCAGTACAACAAAAGCAAATATTAAACCAACAAGAAATACTTCTGTTTAAACAATACAGTGATTTACTTCTGTATTCTGTAGAAGCCATGCGTGTGAAATATATGTATGATGAGGAGGAAAACATGAAGGTGGATTTAACAGATTCTGGTTTTCCAAATTACTTAGAGTTTCGTTATCTATTCAACGATCTAGAATTACGCGAAGAATACTTAGGTAAACTCACAAGTATAGACACTTTAAAAGAAGAGTTTTTAGATACGCTACTTCATAAAAAAGAACCAATCAGCAAACGAAAACTATTTCAAGCAGCTTCTATAGTGTATTATGCTTCGGCAAAAAAGGAATTCATATTTAATCGTTTTGTACAAGGTAAAATTCTAAAAGCACCAGAAAATTCTCCAGGAGAGCATCTAGTAAGTTGGAGTTTTTATGATGTTTCACACAATAGACCTTTTGTTTGCTATATGTATTTTGATTATGACGGAAGTAATCCGCAAAAAGAAAGAGACGAAATATATACCACGCTTAAAAACGTTGCAGATCGAGAAATGAATATCGATACCATGGCTTACGGAATTGATAAACGGTTGCCAAAAGTGTTTCCTAAATTGATAAAACGTGTGGACTTAGGACCAATACATAACATATTTGCAAAGGACGAAAATAAAGTAACGCACGCTATTCTAGAAGGTATTGCTAGTAAAACAATTCCTTTAAATTCCTATGCTATTTCCTTTAAAGTAGATGCGTTAAAATCACAAAGCGAATTTAAAGAAGGCGGTTTTTTTAGTAAACAAACTTTTCAGAAATGGGATGCTGTTTTTAGACAGCGCTATGTATTTGCACCACACAGAATCATTCAATTACTATATAATAAAACACCAGAAATCATGAATAAATTGGCGAAAGCTCCGATTCAGATTTCAGAATTGAAATAACGTATAGACTAATTAAAAGAATCTTTAAATGAAAAAAGTATTACTAATTATTATGTTTTTTGTGTCATTTTCTACTGTGGCACAAGGAGATCCAACTGAAGTAGTGGAATTATTCTTTAAAGAATTTAAAGAAAAAGGTTCTTCAGTAGCAATAGATAACTTATATAAACCGAATAAATGGATTAGTAAATCGGCAGATGCGATTATTCAATTAAAAAGTCAGTTGCAAGGTTTAAATGAAGACTATGTTGGTAAGTATTATGGTAAAGAGTTGATTCTTGAAAAAAAATTAGCGGATAGTTATATTTTAATGAGCTACTTGGTGAAATATGATAGACAACCAATTCGTTTCACATTCCAATTTTATAAACCAAACGATACATGGATGATTCATAGTTTTAAATTTGATGGTAATTTGGATACTGAAATTGAAGAATCCGCAAAGCTATACAATTTTCGATTAAATTAAAACTTTAGAAATTGGGAATAAACTTGCAAAAGCCTCAATTCAAATTTTAGAATTGAATAAAATAAATAATAGAAATTAATTCCTTCCCTTTTTTTAAGGGAAGGTGGATTTAATTCTTTTTAGAATTAAAGGCGGAAGGGTAATAACCACCACGTCTTCTAATTTTTTCAAATTGGAATCCACTCCTCCTTAAAAAAAGGAGGAGAGTTATTCAGAATAAGCATTTGTGAATTAGTGGCTATTTCTCCCTATTCATTAATAATTTTTTAACTAAAAACAAATGGAACACAACTCAACTTTTCCAATAAAGCAAAACGAATTAGATATGCTTCGTGATGAAGCAACTACGTATATAAAATCGGTACAATGGGAACAAGGACAACGTGCCAAGAATAAAGAAGATAATGGCAAGGACGAATCTATATTACTCTATTTGTCGAGAGCAAATAATGGAAGTAATGTACATGTAACTTCGATTTCTAAAACCATTTTAGCTTTAAAAAAACGTTTATTACCCGAATCTGTAGCAATTCCAATTCACTTAAACCATACGCTTTATGCGGTGCAAGAAGGAATTACTTTAGGGGTTTGGATAAAAGATAGTTATTATGATGCGTCTGGTTTATCGACCTTAAATGAAAACAAATCGGCTTTAGATACGAATGGAAAGCGAGAATATGAAAGTAAAATGCACACCGCAACAGCATACATGCTTTTTGCAACTGCATATAAAATTCTCTTTGACTTAAAATCACATGCTTCCGATGATTTATCGGTGATGAAGCAAAAATTTGCTGGTATTCCAGAAGTCTCTTTGCTTTCGCCTTTAAAAGGAATTTCTTGTAGCTTATTTTATTACGATAAATATTTATCACATCCAGATATTATAAAGTCAGATAAAGATGTTATCGATTTTACGGTAGTTTATTTTGAAGCTTTAATTGATGAAATTCAACTGCGTAAAAGTAGTTTAGAATACACCGAAACTATTGTAGATAGAACCTACAAGCTAGAAAAAAGTGATTTTGCAGTTTCTGGTTGGGATAATGTATTTCAAGGAACAGCAAAAAGTATCGAATTTAATAAAATACAATTCGAGCAAATTGTAGGTAATAGAGATGCAAAACACTTTGCTAGACGTTTAACAGAACGTATGCTGAGTTATGATTTTGAAGCAAAAAAGAATCCGTTTCAAGAACTTGGTGGTTTTATGCCTGTTTTTATGGGATATGGTATTCCGGGAACGGGAAAAAGTATGCTTATTGCAGCTATTGCAACACGACTAAAAGAACATGCAGATAATTTAGATATTCCATTTTTATTTCACCCAATGCCAGATACTTTAATTAGTACCTTTCAAGGTGGTTCTGCCGAAAAAATGGTGGAATGGATGAAACCATTACAAGATCCTACAAAATTAATTTTTGCACCAATTGATGATGCCGAAAACAATTTACAAGAACGAACGGCGCAAGGTGTTTCCGCTGGAGTTAAAGAAGTAATCGGAGTGTTTTTACGTTATACGGAAGGTGCTTATGCTGTAAATTATGGAAATAGTTCGGTAGGTTTATTTACCAATCTTCCAGAAATGTTAGATAAAGCAGTTATTTCTCGTGTGCAAGGACGTTTTAAAATTGATGGCGCAAGAACCGAGCATGATTTTTTAGATCAAGATCATTTATGGTGGCGTAAATTAGATACTACCATGCTAGATTTTGTAAATATGCAAGGTCCAGAAAATTATAGTTATCTGCAAGATCAAGGATTAGCAAAAAGTATGGGAGAAATTCTAAATGTTTCTAATAAACCAACAGAACAGCGTGTTTTAGATGCTTATGGTAAAGTAGAAAAGCATTTTAAAACGAATCATCATTTGTTTTATGCAAATCTATATATGGAGATTCAAAAGATCTTTCCTTTCTTTTCTTCTCGTGATGTTCGTAATATTCAAAGTGCTGTTTCACTTCGTTTAACCGATTTCGATTTAGAAGAAGATTGGTTCGATAATCCGGAAATCTATTTCAAAAAAGATTACGATACCAAGTTTAATATGCTACAAGAATTAATGCGTGCCAATATGAAAGGTTTAGATTTTTCAGAAATAAGAAGACAAGAAGTAGTGCGTTACCTAGATAATGTAGCAACAATTGCAGATACCGACTTTAAACGTAAGGTAGATGCTAGAATCAATCAAATGAATATTGATTTAAAAGCAAGAGATGCTTTTGGTAATAAATAGTTGAATAATGAAAACGTATGTCACTTCGAGTGATTTTTGAGGCACGAAAAAATAGTATCGAGAAGCAAGTGATTTTTGAGCTACGAAAAATAGTATCGAGAAATAGTTATCTGAAATTTGAAATTAAAACATGAACAAACTAAAAAACATAACAACTAAAATACTCTCCAATGCATGGGCAACTTTAAATCAAATTGATTACGATTATCAATTTAACGATGGTAGCTGGAAACGCGTATCTAGAGAGAGTTACGATAGAGGTGACGGAACCTGCGTGTTATTATATAACAAAGAAAAACAGACCATTATTTTAACCAAACAATTTAGAATGCCTGCGTATGCAAACAATAAAAACGACGGCATGTCTATTGAAGTTTGCGCAGGTGCAATTGATAAAAACGAAGCACCCGAAGTTTGTATTATTAGAGAAGTAGAAGAAGAAGTTGGTTATAAAATACCAAAAGCAACTAAAGTTTTAGAAGCATACACTTCTCCAGGAGCAGTTACAGAAAAAATGTATTTGTTTGTCGCAGAATATACAGACGCCATGCAGGTAAATGATGGTGGCGGATTAGAAAGTGAAAACGAAGAAATCGAAGTTTTAGAAATTTCTTTTATCGAAGCTATTCAAATGATGAACGATCAAAGGATTATGGATGCAAAAACAATTATGTTATTGCAATATGCACAGATTAATAATTTATTAAAAGAACAATAACGTCACTTCGAGTGATTTTCGACGAAGGAGAAAATAGTATCGAGAAGCAAGTGATTTTCGACGAAGGAGAGAATAGTATCGAGAAGCAAGTGATTTTTGAAGCTATTCCATTTAAAATGTATTTAGATTGCAGATACAGGTGGAAATTTAAAAAATAGTATCGAGAAGCAATTCGTTTTTGTCCTCGAACTGATGAAGAAATAAAAAGATGCAAAAATTAAAAGCAGCAAATTTATACCAAAGTGAACTAATTCCAATAAGTGGAAAATTAGTAGAACGTTACAACAAATGTCTAGTGAAACTAGGCTTTGATGCAACCACACTTACTAGTTTTTCTATCGACGGCGTTGGTTGGAGTCCGGAAATAGCTGCAGAAAAAAAAGACATGCATTACCTAAATCATGGTGATGCTAATCCGCACGGCATTATTATTTCACCATTACAAAAAGGAAAACCAGTTTATATTCCATATCACACTTTTGATCGGGAAATGATGAAACTTGTTTTTAGTACGTACGAAGGTAAAATTAATGATATCACTAGAGATTGCGCTATTTGTTTAGATTTCAATCAGCATATTGATGCTTTTTATGAGCCATTAGATGTGCTTAAATATGATACTGTTTCTATTAATTTTCATTTGATAAATGAATTGTATCATGTGCAAAAAGAGCAATTTCAACTAATAGAAAAGTTTAAAACAGGTAATAATTTTATAGATGAAGATTTACAACAGCAATTATTAAAATCGGCGAAGACCTTTGGTGATTTGCGTGAGAGAGATTTAGAATTACCAGCTTTAGAATTTCAAACCAACTCTTTTTATACAAGAGCGCTTGGAGGCGTTTATGTATTAAGAGATTTTATTAGCGAAATTGTGGTTTTCGAAGATATGGATACCTATAAAGAAGCGATAAAAGATACCATTCACGACGTGCTAATTTATCATATTGAACAGCCAGAACTGATGGAGAAATTGCGAAATCATATGTTAATAGAATGTGATTTAGAAAAAGTTATAGAGAAGCCACAATACAGTCGTGTAAAAAAAATGATGCTGTATCAAGAATTAAAAGAAACCAAACATCCTATAAAAGATATTCTGAATGATAATGTGCTATTTAGAAGATACTTAAATACCATAGATGCAGAAGCTTTAAAGCGTGTAAATGGCGTAGAAATCTATTTAGAAAAAATAGAGCGAAGCAATGCTTTTAAAATCCATGATTTAGTGGATCAAAAGTTTTATGATGCATTACACCAACCACATTCGTCGTTAAATGCAAAACACCAAGATTTAATCTGGAAACTGCTAATTAATGTTTCATCAAAAGATGTGTTGTTTTTATATTGGTATGATAAAGAAGCTTTTTATAAAGCATATCAAACCTTTAGTGACTCTATGAAAGATTGGGTTATAGAAACTATTAGTAACAATATATAAAGAAATTAGACTAATTTAGTAGTTATAGTTTAAACATAGGTTTGTCATTCCGCACTGGATGCGGAATCCATTATAAAATGAAAGGAAATTATCATCAGTATTACACATATATACTTTCTAATATGAAAAATGGAACATTATATATTGGAATGACGAATGATTTAGAAAGAAGGATGTTTGAGCATAAAAATAAGCTGTATGAAGGTTTTACTAAAAAGTATGGTTTGCATATTTTAGTTTATTTTGAACAATTTCAATATGTAAACGATGCAATTAAAAGAGAAAAGCAATTAAAGAATTGGAATCGACAATGGAAAATTGATTTGATTGAAAAAGAAAACAAGAATTGGGAGGATTTATCATCCGATTGGAAATATTAATGGATTCTGCGTTACCCAATCAAGTTGAGTACAGGCTAAGCGCAGAATGACAAAACAACTAACAAAACATGACACTAGAACTAATCATATTTATCGCTTCTATTTTATTCGGAATCCTTCTGTATTGGAGAGAATCACAAGGAAATGGCGTTTATCGTTTTTTTAATAAGCTTTTTAATGCTAAAGAATTACAAATGCGTGCCACAAGTAAAAAAGGCTTTGTATATCAGCAATCTTTATTGTTGCGTATTGTATTTATTACTTCCTTGTTTTTAGTAGGAATTGTAATCGCACGATTTTTAATTCCTATAGATATTGCAACTATTTCTTTATTCGCATCGATGATTGTAGGAACCTTAGTAGGAACTTATATTGCTAATTTTGTGTTTAAATCTAGCGAAGTGATAGACGAACAAAGCGAATCTATTGAAGATGTTTTTCATGAAACTATTGAAAAAGGAAAAGATTTTATGGAGGACTTAAAGGAAAAAGGAGAACAAACTTTTTCTAAAAGAGAAGATGATATTGCAGAGATTAAAGACGAAACAAAAGTAGAAACGAAGAGCGCAAGAGAGCGTTTAAAAGATAAAGGATTAATGTAACTACTTGTCATTCCGCATTGGATGCGGAATCCACAAAAAAATAATAGATTCTGCATCGTAGCGCAGAATGACAAAACAAAAAACTAACAAATTGCCATAGTAGCTAAAGGCTAATAACTAGTGGCAAAAAGCTATAAAAAATGTTAAAAAACTACTGGAATAAAGGAGGAAAGCAAAAAAGAATAGTAATTATTGGATTGCTAATATTAATCATCACATTATTTGTGTTGCGTGACGATTATCAACCAGCCTTACTATTTTTTAGAAAGTACATTTTTGTAATTCTTCTAAGTGCTATTGTGCTCTATTTTGGTTTGCGAAGATTTAGAAATACAGCTTCTGGAGGGAGCCGAATTGGTGTTTTGGTAATGATGATGCTTTTCTTTGGGATCCTTTATTTTGCAGGTTGGCATTTTAAAATGTATGATTATATGAAAACATATAACGTTTTTAATAATCTGAATAAAATTGAAATAAACGAATTGCCTTTAACGCAAAACGAACGTATCCAGCCTTTAAGAAACATTTATTCGATGGCTAACGAAAGTGTTGGTGAAACGAAAGATGTTTCTTTACCGCATTTAGTTCGAGTAGATGGTTTAAATAAATGGACGATGGCAATCCAGCCTACAGAGAAATACGTTTGGCAAGGGATGAGTGATAATACCGAAGAAGTTTTTTCGGTTTCGAGTACCACACCTTTTCCACGTTTTTCTAGTGAAAACAGAATTGCAGTAACTTTTTCTATTGGTGAATCTCTAAAGTTTAGTAGAAATACATACAACGCAGTGGTGCAACGTTTTAATCCTTGGATGCTTTTTAATTACGAGCCAAGCGATACGTTTTATATGAAAAATGATTCCGGAAAATGGGTAGAAGTCGTAAGTTTAATTAAGTGGAAAGGCTTCTTATTTCCATATCCAACCTTTGGAGGTGTAATGGTTGTAGATAGTGGAGAACACGATTTTAATGATTATCTAGAACGTGTTACTATTGGTAAAGGGACTTTTATTTCACCTGAAGAAATGCAAAACCATCCGTATTTAACGAAACAAAATACCTTGTCGGAAAAGGTTTCTCGCCTGCAAGCAGAATCTTTAAAATTTCTTGGCGGATTTAGTGATCCATTACCTTGGAATATGAAAACAGCAGTTAAAATTCCGAATTTACCGAACGATCAAAATCAGCAACCATTTGTAACGGATTTCGATTTTTCAGATACCAAAGTAAGTGCTTATAGTGGTTTATATCATTGGTTTGGTTTAGAACCAGTTGGTGATGAACGTACCAGTTTAACCTATAGTGTATTTGTTCCTGCAGATGGTACAGATGCTTTGTATTATTATGATCATGCTTCCAAAAAGCAAGGATATGCAGGAGTTTCGGCAATGCCTTTAAAAGTAATAGAGTCTAGAAAAGAATACGATTGGTCGGTCAACAAACCTGTAGAATTTAGACCGTATATTAAAGATATAGCTGGTAGAAAACGTATGTTTTTCCTAGGAACCGTTTCTGCAATAAGAGACGAAAGTGCACAATTTGATGGTTCTGCAACTCCAGATTTAGCTTTAATAGATAGTGAATATAGAGATGTGGTTTGGATTGATGCAAAACACCCAAGTCAATGGGAGAAAACGGTATACGACCAATTAAATGAAGCTTGGAGATCTAGTGAAGGTATTGGTTATTATTTTGTAGAGGAAACCAAAACGGTAGAAACAGCACAAAAGATTTTAGACTCCATAAAAGCAATTCCTGCTGTGGATAAAGAATCGTTGCAAATTGAAAAATTACAAAAGCAGATTGATTCTATTAAGGCTTTAAAAGAATCTGTTAAAATAGAAGAGTAAGGATGTCTTTTTGATGTAAAACTAGTGAAAAATCTAGTAAACGGTTTCAAGTATTTTTTTGCTATCAACTCACATATTGTGATCAAAGTATTTACTTAACAAAAAATATTTCTCAATTAGAAATGCACTAAAAAAATAAGCGGTACTGCCTTTAAATAAAATAATTAATGAAAACCTTAAAAGAGCAAACAGATGCTAAAATTGCAGCTGGGAGAAAAGCTAAGCCTGACTTTATGAAAGGTGTTGATGCTATTATTAATAAAGCAAAAGCTTTCCAGGAGGGAGAAAATGCTATTATGGTTGGTGAAAAAGCACCAAGTTTTGTGCTTCCAAATCCTGAAGGAAATTTAGTTACACTAAAGAGTTTATTAGATAAAGGGCCTGTGGTTATTACATTTTATCGTGGGGATTGGTGCCCATATTGTAATTTACAACTTAGAGCTTTACAAGCTAAATTAGAGAATATTAAAGCACTAGGAGCAACATTAGTCGCTATTAGTCCTCAGGTGCCTGATGGTTCCTTATCTAAAAATGAAATTAGTGAAATAGAATTTATTGTATTGTCCGATCAAGATGCAAAAGTTGCTTCACAATATGGTGTTGCTTGGGAAGTTCCTGAGTTTTTAATGGAGCACATGCGAGTAGATCGTAATCTCGACTTAGAAACAATTAATAATGGAAATAGAAATATATTACCTATTCCAGCTACTTTTGTTTTAGGTACTGATGGCTTAGTAAAATGGAGCTATGTCAATGTAGATTATAGAACACGTTCAGAACCAAATGAAGTTATAGATGCTTTAAATAATTATCTTAATTAGCCATATTCGTGTAAAATTTAAAGGTGTTTTAGTAATTGTAAAAATGTATCCTTTATAAAATTATTTTCTAACTAAACTTCTCCATCAAATCGCTTACCACATTTTCAATTTTTTTGTTTTTTGCATGTCGATCTAAAAATATAGCTGGCGCTTTTCTAACTGCACAATTATGAATCGCACAACGCTCACAAGTAACACCAACATCTTGTGTTATTATTTTTTTGTTTTCCGCAAAATGAAGCTTCTTAAGTAGTTGTTTGTTTATTAATAATCCAATACTAATACTTCGATAATGGTTTTCTCTAAAAGGATCTTTAGTAGCGGAAGAAAGCACTAAATACTTCATATTATCACTTGGGTAATTCGATATTTGCATATCAAATACATGCTCTTTTTGGTTGGCGCTAATTTCTTTTAATACATGTAAAGAAACCCAGCGTCGGCAATAACTTTCATTCGTTTCATTAGCACGAGGAGAATGTTGATGTGATAAATGTAATTCTTTTTTAAGATGATATTTATCACTACCGGCTTTATGTGTAAATCGTAAAAAGAATAAATTCTGAATATTAAATTCTTTGGGTAAAATATTGGTTAAACGTTGGTAAAAAGATTCTGGCGAAGCATTAAAACTTTGCATTGTTTTCTCAAAAAGAGAAGTATCAAAAGTCTTTTTATCAAAAATGAGTTTTAGTTTTTGTGTGATTAATGCTTTTGGTAAAATTAATGCTCCTGCAAAATACGAAGCATAAAAATTGTTTAAAACCTGATCGAAATTTTCAAATTTAATCCAAGAGAACGTATACAGTCTATCTTCTAATTTTAAATAATTATATGCTAATTCCTTGGCGTAAATAAAAGTCCGCTGTGCATCATCAATTTCACTAGCTAACAGTAAGGTTTTGTTTTTTGGCACAAACACAGAACGTAGATTAATTAAGCTTTTATGTTTGTCTAATTCGTTATTATGAATGGTGTAACCGTATTCTTCCACTAAAATATCTTCCAAATCTTTAGAAGTAATCGGTTGGGTTAAATCGACTTGATATGCTTTCGCGAAAGCAATAACACTTTCTTCTAAATCATTAAAGTAATTATTGTTTGCTTCTTGATACGAACGCAGCGAAGCCAAGTAAAAACTTTCTTTACTAAAATTATAATGTTTTGCAATTTCAATAATCGTACTAATAAAAGCATTTACTTTTGCTGGCGCATTTGCCACAATTTCAATTAGAGTGCTTTCTTTAATACCGAATACTTCTAACGGAATTTCTTTTAAAATCTTCGACTGAAGAATCTCACCAATAGGAGCGAGGTTCTTATCTAGTTTTAGCGATACCATTTGGTCATAAGGGATATCTAATTTCTCAGAAAGTGTGGCAATCTTATCTGGTTTTGGATATTTTTTTCCTTTTTCTATTTCGTTTAAATACGATTTTGAGAGCCCAGAAAGTTTCGATAAACCAAAAAGCGATAAATCCTTGTCTGTGCGTATTTGCTTGAGTTTCAAGCCAAATATGAGCTTTATATATTCTTCTTCCATAATTATAAAATCAAAGATACAAAATATTGCGAACTTTATAAAAAAAGCGGAAATATAAAATTTAGCGAACGTTCGCTTGTTTTATTAAAAAGTTTGTTTTAATATTGTAGAGTAAAATCATAACAACATGGAAAACATACTTTTAAAACAAACGAAGATCCAATTCGCAAAGGAGGTGAAAAATTACTATCCAGAAATTTTAACCGATAATGCTTTAACTTTTATAACTGCTTTACATGAAAAATTTAATTCGAAAAGAATAGAGTTATTAAGCAGACGAGAACAAGAACAAGCCGTTTTTGATACTGGCAAATTTCCAGAGTTTCCTAGAGAGACTAAAAATATTAGAGAAGGCGATTGGACTGCAGGTAGAATTCCGTTAGATATGCAAGATAGACGGGTAGAAATTACTGGTCCTGTAGATAGAAAGATGATTATTAATGCTTTAAACTCTGGCGCAAAAACGTTTATGGCAGATTTAGAAGATAGTAATGCACCAACCTGGACGAATACTATTGAAGGACAGCAAAACTTAATAGATGCCAATAATAAAACGATTTCTTTGTATGATTCTAGAAAAGATAAGTCGTATCAATTAAATAATAAAACAGCGGTTTTATTGGTGAGACCAAGAGGTTTGCATTTAAATGAAAGACATATTTTAATTAATAATGAAGAAGCTTCTGGAAGCTTAGTAGATTTTGGTTTGTATGTGTTTCATAACACCAAAACGATGCTAGAAAATGGAACTGCTCCATATTTCTATCTTCCAAAATTAGAACATTACTTAGAAGCACGTTGGTGGAATGAAGTTTTTGTTTTCGCACAAGAATATTTAAATGTGTCCCAAGGAACTTTTAAAGCAACGGTATTAGTAGAAACGATTACAGCAAGTTTTCAGTTGGATGAAATTATTTATGAGCTGAAAGAGCATATTGTAGGTTTAAATTGTGGTCGTTGGGATTATATTTTCTCGTACATCAAAAAATTCAGAAACCATCCAAATTTTGTAGTTCCTAATCGCGATCAAGTAACTATGACAACTCCGTTTATGGATGCCTATTCGAAGTTAGTAATTCAACGTTGCCATAAAAGAGGAATTCTTGCTATTGGAGGAATGGCGGCACAAATTCCGATTAAAAATAACGAACAAGCAAATGCTGCAGCTTTAGAAAAAGTAAGAAAAGATAAAGAACGCGAAGTTAAAAATGGTCATGATGGTACTTGGGTTGCGCATCCAGATTTGGTAGCAGTGGCTATGGAAGAATTTAACAAATATATGCCAACACCAAACCAATTGGATGTACTTCGAGAAGACGTTCATATTAGCGCTGAAGATTTAGTTGAAATTCCTCAAGGAACCGTTACCGAAGCAGGAATAAGAAAAAATATTAATGTAGGTATTTTATACACCGAAGCTTGGTTACGAGGTCATGGCGCTGTAGCTCTTTACAATTTAATGGAAGATGCAGCAACTGCCGAAATATCCAGAACACAAGTCTGGCAATGGCTAAAAAACGAAGTCAAGTTAGAGGATGGTAGATTGTTTACGAGAACTTTATTTGATGCTATTTTGGATAGTGAAGTCGAAAAAATAATTACCATAATTGGTTCCGATAAGATAGAAAATACCAAGTTTGAATTAGCAATTCAGTTGTTTGAAAGACTAGTAACCCAGGAAAAATTTGAAGAATTTTTAACGCTTCCAGCATACCAATACATTTAACCCATAGTATACAATAGAAAATCTATTACAGCTTGGAGCTACTGCAAATACTATCGCTGCGCAGCGCCTTTTATTTTCACCATAACAATGCTATGCTAAAAATAAAAAACACTAGTATTTATTGTATCTCCAAACTTCACAACGAAGTTCTATCGCATACTAAGGGTAAAAAAAAAGTCTCGCAACTACTGCAATAGTTTGCGAGACAACAATATCAAAATCTAGAAAAAATTTTAATACGTAAATACAAAATTATGAAAAATTTAGCACAAAGTAATTATAGTTCGGCTTTAGAAACAGTAAGAAATCTTAAAGCAAAGTATGGAAATACTTGGAATGCCATAAATCCGGAAAGTGCTGCTAGAATGGTGACACAAAATCGCTTTAAAACAGGTTTAGATATCGCTAAATATACTGCAGCAATTATGCGTGAAGATATGGCTGCCTATGATGCGGATACATCAAACTACACACAATCATTAGGTTGCTGGCACGGATTTGTTGCGCAACAAAAAATGATTGCTGTTAAAAAGCATCATAAAACAACGAGCAAAAGATACTTATACCTTTCTGGTTGGATGGTTGCCGCATTACGTTCTGAATTTGGACCATTACCAGATCAGTCTATGCACGAAAAAACAGCAGTACCAAGTCTTATAGCTGAAATCTATGATTTTTTACGTCAGGCAGATGCTATCGAATTAAATGATTTATTCAAAAGACTAGAAAATGGGGAAGATGTACAAAATGAGATAGATAATTTTGAGACACATATTGTTCCAATTATAGCAGATATTGATGCAGGTTTTGGTAATGAAGAAGCTACCTATTTGTTAACTAAAAAAATGATTGAAGCTGGCGCTTGTGCTATTCAGATAGAAAACCAAGTAAGTGATGCGAAACAATGCGGACATCAAGATGGAAAAGTAACCGTTCCTCATGAAGATTTTATTGCGAAACTAAACGCTATTCGTTATGCTTTTTTAGAGTTAGGAATAGAAGACGGAATTATTGTAGCAAGAACAGATTCTGAAGGAGCAGGTTTAACGCAAAAGCTTCCCGTAAGTCAGGAGTCAGGAGATTTAGCATCGCAGTATTTAGCTTTCGTAGAAGCCAAAGAGATAGCTATTACAGATGCAAAAGAAGATGATGTATTGCTTAAAAGAGATGGCAAATTAGTGCGTCCGGTACGTTTACCAAACGGTTTATACAAATTTAAAGAAGGATCGAATATAGATCGTGTGGTTTTAGATTGTATTACAAGTCTTCAGAATGGCGCAGATTTATTATGGATTGAAACACCAACACCAAATGTGAAACAAATTGCACACATGGTAAATAGAGTGAAAGAAGTGGTGCCGAATGCAAAATTGGTTTATAACAATTCGCCATCTTTCAACTGGACCTTAAATTTCCGTAAACAAGTATTTGAAGAAATGCTTGCGGAAGGAGAAAATATGACTGCTTACGACAGAAATAATTTAATGAATGCAGCATATGATAATACCGAATTGTGCTTCCGCGCAGACGAGAAAATTAAAACGTTCCAAAAGGATGGAGCAAGAGAAGCTGGTATTTTTCACCATTTAATTACTTTACCAACCTATCATACAACGGCATTACACATGAATGATTTAACCGAAGGTTATTTTGGTGAAGATGGCATGTTAGCATACGTAAAAGGTGTACAAAGACAAGAAATTAGAAAAGGAGTTTCTTGTGTAAAGCATCAAAGAATGGCGGGTTCTGATCTTGGAGATGACCATAAAGCATTTTTTGCAGGAGATAAAGCCTTAAAAGCTGGAGGAGAAAATAATACTTCTAATCAATTTGAGGTTAAAGAAACAAATAATGTAAAAGCAGAGAAACTAAGTGCTTAAGGTGGAAGCACAGTAGTTATACAAATTTAATAGTTAAGTTTAGTTGGTTAAAAAGACGTTTCTACTTTAGAAACGTCTTTTTTTTGTTCTATTTACAGCGGATATTCCATTTTAATATCACAACGTTCATAAACGCAATTTGCTTCCACAGGTACTTCAATAAAACCGAATTTTCTATAAATGTAGATGGCATTTTCCAATTTTCGGCTAGAGTAGAGTAGTAGTTTTTTAAATTCTTGTTCTTTGGCAAAGTCTAGGCAATGTTGCATGAGTTTCTGTCCTATTTTAAAGCCTCTGTGTTCTGGCGAAACTGCCATTTTTGTTAGTTCGAACGTTCCTTTTTCTTGTATTGGCATTAATGCAACGGTACCAACAATTTCGTCATTTAATTTTGCGAAAAATATATACCCGCCTTTATTTATAATATAATTTTCAGGTTCGCTTAATACTTTTTTATCATAAGGTTCTACCTCAAAATATTTTTTTAACCATTCCATATTTAAAGTATAGAAATCGCTGGCATACTTGTTCTTAAAAGCGATAATTTCTAATGCTGTTTGTGTTTTCATTTGTATTTTATCTATAATTAATTGACTCATACATTGCGTATTTAATTTACTTTCTAGTCTATTTAAATGTTCTATTAAAGAAGTAGAAGCATCTGTCGTAAAATCTTTTATTACTAGATCAATTGCATTCCAAATTGGATGGACTTCGATAAGAAATTGTTCTCCTTTTTTTGATAGCTGAATATTCTTTTTTCTTTTATCTGTTTTAGATGCGGTTACCGTTATTAATTCTTTTTTTAATAATTTATTAATAGACTGAGTAATTGCAGGTTGTGATATGTTTAAAGAGTCGTTTATTTCGGTAGTTGTGACCTCTTTTTTATTCGTAATAATCTTAAATACAGGAAATAAATAGGGATCAAAATCTAGGTTAAAATAAGTATAAACTAGCTTCGTTTCCTTCATCATTGACTCACTTATTCGTTTTAATCTAGAACCTATTCCTAATTCTCCAAATCCCTGTAATGCATCCATAATATAAACAGTTATATAAGTACTTATGTAAAATTAATGCTAAATATTTTATTTTCCAAAGGAAATCTTTTATTTAAGGAATATTATTGCGAAAAACAGGAGTAATATAGATATAGTAGATATAAAAAAGGTAAGATTAAATATAGATTTATCCGCGACTTTTTTGCGTATTAAATCTACAATCATCCAAACTGGGATTAAAAAACTCAATACAAAAGCAGGAGTAGAGAAGACTTTAGAAAATGCCGAGAACCAATTGGATCGCACTTGATTAAGTTCCATAAATACTAGTGTGATTACAAATACAAAAATTATAAATGTAAGTCCTAATCGGAAAAGTTCTAACTTAATTTTTGTCATTATTTTGCGGTATTAGATCTAATAAAATCGGTAATAAAATAGCTTATTAATTTACCAACTTGTGTTTCGTTTTCTGGAGTAGCGACTGCTTCACAAATATGCAAGTACGTTGCGTTTTTATGTTTTGCAAAATAATCTATAAAGTTTCTAGCTTTGGTAACCGAAAACCCACTTGGTGTTTTGGCGCTACTAGGTATGTTTTCAATAGCGTCACAATCTATTTCAATTCCGAAAGGTTTGCCCTGTACGTGTTTTAAAGCGCGTTCCATTTCTGTTTTGAACTTAAGTTCTTTCCTTATAGAAATAGCTTCAAACGTATTAAAGGAAATCCTTTTTTGTTTAGCAATTGTGTTTAAAATGTTTTGTGAATTATAGTTTTCATGCAACCCAAAAATAAAGTAATTATTTAAAAACCCTTCCGCGAAAGCGTACCTAAAACCATTACCACTATGTCTACCTTCTTCTTCTCTAAAATCGGTATGTGCATCAAAATTCACAACATTTACAGCGGTATTTAAAGCGAGCGAACTTCCTTTAATATTACCATAAGCGTTGTTATGTCCGCCACCAATAATAATTGGTATTTTACCAGATTTCACTATAGTATGTACTAAATTAGACACCTGTTTGTCTATTTTTTGCACCATTTTTCTAGCTTTGGTTATGTCTTTGCTTTTGGTTTGATCTAATTTTTCTAGTTTTTCTAAGGCTTCATTAAAATCTAAATGTCCTAAAACAAGGACTTTATTAGCATGTGTAAATTGGTTACTCTGTATATTTAACAAAATTTTAATTACGGCTTCAAATGTAGTGGAAGCGCCTGATTTTCCGTGATTTGCAAAAACGCCTACGTCTTCCGGTAAGCCAATCAAAACATAGCTAACATCTAAATTTATAAGTTGCTCGTATATATTGGAAACAGTAGTTAGTACTTTAATGTGTTCACCAAATTTAGATTCTTTTGGTCTTTTACTAAGCAAGCTTTTTAGTTTTGTGTCGTTAAATAAAACCAATTTGTCCATAAAATGAAGTCTGTTTTTTTAAGTAAATAAAAGTACATTTTTTTTATACGAAACAAGAATTATAATATTAAATAATAAATATATTTGAAACAACAATTACGCTCTAAATTTTAACCTTAAAAACAAGTAATTATGACAGATAATAAAAATAGCATAGGATTAAAAGTAGCTTTAGGTATTGCATTAGCATTATTTTTAGGAACTGGATTTTATACTTCTACTTTATACCAAGAGAAAAAAGAAAATGAAGTGCAGCTTACTAAAGAAAAGCAATTAGTAATGAATGATTTAAGCAATATGGCAAAACAATATGATATTGCTATTGGTGAAAATGATATAGCTAATGAAAAATTAATTGAAGCTAAAGAACGTATTCAAGGACTTATGGATTCTTTAAAAGTATCGGAAGCAAATGTTGGGAGCTTATGGAAATACAAACAAAAGTACTTATCCTTACAAAAAGAAATGGATGTTCTTTTAGTGGAAAATGATAGATTGAAAGTGGAGAACCAATTGCTAGCAACCTCTTTAGATAGTACTAAAGTTAGACTAGAGCAACGTACTATGTTTACAGATTCTTTATTAGTACAAAATACAGCTTTAGCAGAAGTGATGGAAACGGCATCTGTTTTAAATACAGTCGGTTTAAAAGGATATGGCGTAATAGAACGTAGTTCTGGTAAATTAATTCCTACAGAGAGAGCAAGACGTGTAGATAAGATTAGAGTTTGTTATACGGTTGCTAAAAATAGATTAGTACAAGCAGGAGATCAAGAATTTTATGTGCAAGTAATAGGTCCTGGAAATAATATTTTAGGTGAAAATGCACAAGTTCAATTTGAAGACCAAATTTTAAACTATAGTGTTATTAGCAAGTTTAATTATGAGAATAACTCTTTAGACGTTTGTGAGTTTGTTACCGCAAGAGGAGATAACGATTTTGTAAAAGGACGTTATGTAGTTAATGTTTTTAATGAAAAAGAATTAATTTCAAGCGACGAGTTTTCTTTAAAATAATAGTTAGTAATTAATCCATTTAAAAGTCTGAGACTATTTCGTTTCAGGCTTTTTTATTTGCATAATTGTGTAATACAAGCATCTCTAGTATTCCAAATTTCTTGAAAAGTATATGGAGCGTTTTTAAAAGAAATCCTGCTTTTAATGTAGTTTTATATGTCCTTCGGAAGGATTATTTCTTCCAATAGAATTGCATATTAAACGATGTTTGACTTTCTTGGTTTCTAGTAAAATCCATTAGTTGGTCTTTAAACTTCAAATAGGTATGTGCTTCAGGAATATATGCTAAGTTATAATTTGCTAAAATTTCATCCATTCTTAAAGTATTCGTTTCTTTCCTATTATAAATACATAAACAAAATGGAATCTTCGCTACTTTATTTTCAATAGCAATTTCTTTTAAAAATACATGTTTAGTAGAACAAGTTCCTTTATTTTCTTTTTGAATAGCGATGAAATTACTTTAGTTTATATTTCTTCCGTAAGGTAAATGTTTTGTGTATTCACAAACCGAAATAAAATCTGTTAAGCCTAAAGCAATTCAGGATTTGGATAATGGTTTTAAGGCATTTAATACAAAATTATAGGATGCTTCCATTTATAATTACGGTGTCTATATTATTTTCGCCAAAAGCGTAAGGTAAAAAGTTGTAGCTTGGTACTTCTTTGGTTATAATTAGGTTTGCTTTTTTACCTCTAGTAATACTTCCGTACTGATTAGAAATTCCCATGGCATACGCACCATTTATAGTTGCTGCGTTTATCGCTTCTTCTGGTGTCATTTTCATTTTTATACAAGCAGTACTTACCACAAAATTCATGTTTCCGCTAGGTGTAGAACCAGGATTATAGTCTGTTGCTAGAGCTAAAGGTAATCCTGCATCTATTATTTTTCTGGCCGGCGTATATGGTATACTTAAAAAGTAGGAGCAGGAAGGTAGTGCTACTGCAATGGTATTACTTCCTTTTAGGGCTTGTATGTCTTCGTCTTTTAATTCTTCTAAATGATCTACAGAAAGTGCGTTATGTTTTACGCCAAGAGCAATGCCGCCAAAAGCGTTAAATTGGTTGACATGGATTTTAGGCGTTAAGCCATGTTTTTTTCCTGCGGTAAGTAAGCGATCTGTATCTTCTAAACTAAAGTAGCCTTTTTCGCAAAAAACATCTATATAATGAGCAAGTCCTTCTTTTTCAATTTGAGGAAGCATTTCATTAATCATTAGATCTAGATAACCCTTTTTGTCTTCTTTATATGCTTTTGGTAACGCATGAGCACCTAAAAAAGTAGCTTTTACTTTTATAGGAAATTCTTTTTTAATGCGTTTTATAACGCGAAGCATTTTTAGTTCTGCTTCCACAGTTAAGCCATAGCCAGATTTAATTTCTAAAGCTCCTGTACCAAGCTTCATGACTTTGTGCACGCGTTGAATAGATTGTTGGTATAAATCTTCTTCGGAGGTGTTTTGAAGCTTTTCTGCTGAATTTAAGATTCCACCACCACGATTTGCGATGTCTTCATAACTTAGACCATTAATTCTGTCTACAAATTCCTGTTCTCTATTTCCTGCATAAACGATGTGCGTATGCGAGTCACACCAAGTGGGTAGTACTATTTTTCCTGTGGCATCTATTACTTTATCAGCTTCTATAGATGTTAAGTCTTGCATACTACCATAGGCTACAATGGTATCATGCTCCATGTAGATATATGCGTTTTTAAGGCTTGGAAGTGTTTTCATATCGCTTCCAGAAACCTTCAAAACGTTGGTATCTCTAACTTGTAGTAATTCTTTAATATTGGTAATTAGTAAGGACATAGATTGTATATTAAAGCCTAAATTTAAGGAAATAAAAAAGCGTTGGCAATATGCCAACGCTTTAAATTTTATAAAGTGTAGAAGTTTATTGTTTTACAAACTTGTATGATTCAGTGGAATTATTAACTCTAATAGTATATAATCCGCTTGCTAAACCAGAAACATCCATATAATCATTAGTATTTATAGTATGTGATATTATTTTTTTTCCTAAAACATCATAGACTGATATATCCAATGGTTCTGTATTAGAACGCTTAAAATTAAGTATATCCTTTGTCGGATTTGGATATATTGTTAAATCAGAAAAGGTATTTTCTTCCATACTTAAAGTAGGCAAATTATTTTCTATCCAATCTACTGTGCTACTAGCACGACCAACGGTACCGATATCCTTTTTGCTGTCTCCATTAAAATCATTTACAGTAATATCAAACATTTGATAATTAGTATCTACAATTAATTCGTGAGATGTACTTGGATTTGCATTACTTGCACCTTTAAACCAAATAACGGCATCATTACCTGTACCACTATCTGTAAGTATAACATCATTAAAAGAATCACCATCCATATCAGTAACAGCAATAGCTCCAGGTCTAGCAATTGTACTTGCATCAGAAATGGTGTGTGTTGTAGAAGCTCCATTTTTTATTTTATCAAACCACTGAACATCTCCAGATGAATTATCTACTTTAACTACATCCATTTGGCCATCATTATTTACATCTGCAAACTTAACTACAAATAAATAAGAACTTCCTGTATTAACAGTTACCGCATCTTTAATCCAAGACACAGTGCCAGTTTCTACGAATTGATTATAAAATATTTCGATTGGCTGTCCAGCGCTAAAATAACCGACTAAAACATCTAAATCACCATCATTATCATAATCTGCTAAATCTGTATAATATGGAAGCGTATAAGGAGAAGTAGTGTCCTCTTCAATATCAGATTGAACAGTAAAACCACCCATTCCGTTTCCAGCATACCATTTAACTCTACTAGCGGCAGGTGCCGTTGCGTTATAATAATCCACTATAACTATATCAGTAAAAGTATCACCATTAATATCACCAGCAACAACTTGAGCTGGTTCACCAAGCATATTATCAACTGCTACTTCAGGTCCAAACCCTCCAGCTCCATCACTTAAAAAGTAAACTAGTTTGCCTTGGTTAAGAGAAGTTGCAATGATATCATCACCAAATTGGCCATCAATATCAGCAATTATAAGACCATCTACCCAAAGAATAGATGATGATAAAGTTGGTTCAATTGAAAAGTTTCCGGCTCCATCATTTTTATACCATTTGATATAATCTTGTATTGGTGTACCGTTATTATAATGATAAGTAGCCATAACAATATCCATATCTCCATCACCATCAAGATCCCCAGATGCAATCTCATAGGCGCCATCTCCAGTTGCAGGATCAATATTTTCTAATATCCAACTTTGGGAATAAATTAAATTGCTAGCAATAGTAATTATTATAATTGTAAGTAGTTTTCTTTTCATATGTTTTCGTTTTTTATGGTGCATGTTCTGT
The DNA here is from genome assembly GCF_053601555.1 of Lacinutrix sp. MEBiC02595. Classification (NCBI taxonomy): domain Bacteria; kingdom Pseudomonadati; phylum Bacteroidota; class Flavobacteriia; order Flavobacteriales; family Flavobacteriaceae; genus Lacinutrix; species Lacinutrix sp. MEBiC02595. Next base: position 109,906 of record NZ_JBSHNU010000217.1, read on the forward strand.
AGCTATTTATTTACAAATATAGTAAATAGCAAATGCGTACTTTTTATCGGTAAAATAAAGGGTGTAATCGTTATTTTAAGCCACCAACCATATTCTCAGGTTTTACCCAAGCGTCATAATCTTCAGCAGTAACGTAACCAAGATTTATAGCTTCTACTTTAAGCGTTGTTCCGTTTTTATGCGCTGTATTTGCAATTTCTGCAGCTTTGTAATACCCAATTTTAGTGTTTAAAGCGGTTACTAACATTAAAGAGTTGTTTAGTAATTCTTTAATAACAGCATGGTTAGGTTCAATTCCAGCAGCGCAATGTTCTTCAAAACTTCTACAAGCATCTCCAATTAATTGTGCAGATTGTAAAACGTTTGCAGCCATCATTGGCTTAAACACGTTAAGTTCATAATGTCCTTGCATACCACCAACGCTAACAGCTACATCGTTCCCCATTACTTGGGCACAAACCATGGTTAAAGCTTCACATTGCGTAGGATTCACTTTTCCAGGCATAATAGAACTTCCAGGTTCGTTTGCAGGTATAGTAATCTCTCCAATACCAGAACGAGGACCAGAAGCCATCATACGAATATCATTAGCTATTTTGTTTAAAGAAACAGCTAGTTGTTTTAAAGCCCCATGCGTTTCAACTAAAGCATCGTGAGCAGCAAGTGCTTCAAATTTATTTGGTGCAGTTATAAAAGGTAGGCCTGTAAATTCTGCAATAAATTCACTAACACGTTTTGCGTATCCTTTTGGTGTATTTAATCCGGTACCAACTGCTGTACCACCAAGAGCAAGTTCACTTAAATGTTCTAATGTGTTGTTTAATGCTTTTAATCCATGATCTAATTGCGATACGTAACCCGAAAATTCTTGTCCGAGTGTAAGTGGCGTAGCATCCATTAAATGTGTTCTACCAATTTTTACGACTTCTTTAAATGCTTCCGATTTCTTTTTTAAGGTATCTCGTAGTTTTGTTACTCCTGGAATGGTGTTTTCTACAATTTTCTTATATGCAGCAATATGCATTCCTGTAGGAAAGGTATCATTAGAGGATTGTGATTTGTTTACATCGTCATTTGGCTGAATGACTTTTTCTCCTTCGCCAATAACTTTTCCTGCAATTTGTTGTGCTCTATTAGCAATAACCTCATTTACATTCATGTTACTTTGCGTACCAGAACCTGTTTGCCAAATTACTAACGGAAACTGGTCATCATGCATTCCAGTTAAAATTTCATCACATACTTGTGCAATAAGATCTCTTTTTTCAATAGCTAAAGCACCTAACTCACAGTTAGTAAATGCTGCTGCTTTTTTTAAGTAAGCAAAACCATAAACAATTTCTAAAGGCATAGATGCTGTTGGACCTATTTTAAAGTTGTTACGAGAACGTTCTGTTTGTGCTCCCCAAAGTTTGTCTGCAGGAACGTTAACGTTACCCATTGTGTCTTTTTCTATTCTGTATTCCATAATATTGATGCTAATTTTAACGATGTAAATTTACGTATTTATGGTTTATTGGAGGATGTTTTTTTATGTTTATTTGTCAGAATATTATATGATTTTCGGAAAACGAATAGGAGGAATGTTTGAAGAAAAAAGGTAACTTCGCATCATTATAATGAAAAGAATTGAAATGATTTTTGCACTTTAAAGTGATAAAAAGAACAAGATGTTACGCTTCCTGAAATAGCACTAAACAAGTATTTCACAAAAATTGGTTAATGATTATTTAATTGGAAGAGATATAATAAACAGCAAAACAATACCAAATGCCAATAGAAAATATTCCTGAAATCTTCATTAAGGAAAAAAAAGAAAGTCTAGATTTATTTGTCTACGACTTTAAAATGACCAATGATGTTGTAAAAAGTAAGGTTAATTTAGGCATGAATATGTTCAGTTTTTTACAAGTTGGTAAAAAGCAAGTGCACTTTGCAGGAAATGCAGTTGCTGTAAATAAAGACCAATCCTTATTGCTTAAAAAAGGAAATTGGCTTTGGACAGAATTACTAGATACGGAAGCTATTTATTACTGTAAGCTTTTCTTTTTTTCGGAAAATAAACTCACCGATTTTTTAAGTAAGTACACCAACAATATAAAACCACAGAAAGAAGATGTGCCCTATTTTGTGATTGAAAATGACGATTATATTGCGGCTTTTATAAGTTCATTATCTTCTAGTACCTTTATAGATCATAGTTATAGTAATGCATTATTATCTTTAAAATTTGAAGAAATAATGCTTTATATGCTTAATAAGTATGGAGATAAATTTGAATATTATTTACATTCTTTAATTTCTAAAGAAGTTTCGCTATTCAAAAATACAGTAGAGAGTAATGTGCATTCTAATTTGAAATTGGAAGAAATTGCCTTCCTATGTAATATGAGTTTATCGACTTTTAAACGTCATTTTACAAACGAATATTGAGAACCACCTGGAAAATGGCTTCAAGATAAACGTCTTCAAAAAGCAAAAGAATTATTACAAGGTGGCGATTTAAAAGCTTCTGATATCTATTTGGATATTGGTTATAACAACCTTTCGAACTTTAGTGTAGCCTTTAAAAATAAGTTCGGAATTAGTCCAACAGATATTTCAAATTAAAGATAAACGATTCTCTTAGAGTAATAATTCTCTAGAATTATTTTAACAAATACAGTCTACGAAACTTAATATAAAACTTCCATTTAGCTGTTTTTTTAGGCTCCATAAGAGATAAAATACATAAAGATATTTAAATTAGTTTTTAAAACTAACTAACTACTTTTTCTTTCGTTATTTCATTTACGACTAAAGAAATAGCACCATCGCCAGTAACGTTACAAGCAGTACCAAAACTGTCCATTGCAATATATAAAGCGATCATTAATCCTAACATTTCTTCATCGAAACCTAACATAGATTGCAAGATACCAACAGCAGCCATAATTGCTCCTCCAGGCACTCCAGGTGCTGCAATCATAGCGATTCCTAAGACAAAAATAAATCCGGCAAAGAGTGTGAAATCAAAAGGCATTCCGTGTAAAATCATTAATGCCATAGCACAAGCCGTAATTTTCATAATACTACCCGAAAGATGAATTGTAGCACATAAAGGAATAACAAAACCTGCAATTTTTTCTGAAACACCATTTTTCAAAGCTTGTTCTAAGGTGACCGGAATGGTAGCTGCCGAAGATTGCGTACCTAATGCCGTAAAATACGCAGGCATCATGGTTGCTAGTAATTTTAATGGGTTCTTTTTGGTAAGAATACCTGCTATAGTATATTGAAGTACTAGCAATAAAATATGTAAGGCAAAAATGACTCCTATGATACTGATAAAAACAGAAAGGATGGAGAACACTTTTCCGCTAAAAGACATGCTCGCAAATATTCCTAAAATAAATAGTGGTAATAATGGTACAATTACGTTTTCTATTAATTGCATTATAATTTTCTGAAAATCTTTAACTACCGATTTTAAACTCGATTTCTCTTGTGCGGCCAATCCTAAACCAATTACAAAAGCAAGAACTAAAGAGGTCATTACATCTAATGCTGGTGGAATATTGATACTAAAATAAGGTAATAATTCACGACCAACATCGGTAATCTGAGCAGCATCATTAATATGAGATTCTAAAAGTTGTGGGAAAATGTTAGATGCAGTAAAATAAGTCATAAAACCCGAAAATAAGGTGGAGCCATAAGCAATACCAGCGGTAAGTAATAATAATTTACCGGCACCTTTTCCTAAATCGGAAATAGCAGGCATTATTAAACCCATGATAATTAACGGAATTGCGAAATTTAAAAATTGTCCAAAAAACGCATTGAAAGTTGTAAATACACGATTTATAGATTCAGGTAAATATTGTCCGAAAACAATACCTAAAACTATAGCTAGAAAAACTTTAAATAGTAAGTTTGAAAATATACGCTTCATAAGAATATGCTAATTAATAGAAAACAGTAACTGTTTCGCTGGAGGTTATTTTTAAGCTCGCTAATATACAATCAATCTTAGGATACCACATTTTATAAAGCCTTTTTTTAAGTATTATAATTCCCGTAGTATCGATATATATTTAACTGATTATTTGCAAGTAAAGCGAATTGGAGAAGATTATTATTTATTTGTTTTAGCAACACCTATAACTTCTTGTATGCCTTTGATTTGTGTTTTTAGAATAGGTGTTTAATTAGTTCAATGAATAATTTAAACCAAAACAATAATTAGTAAACCGATCATATATAGGTAGTTATGTTTATTTGTCGGGTTTTTGATTTCAAACGACAATATATTGACCTTTTTTCATAAGTTGTTGAACCGTATCAATAACTTAACAAGTATATACACGCTATACATTTGTATCCTAATTAAAAACGCTTGCTTTTAGTAAGTAGGAATTTAAAATAAAAATAAAATTTATAATTATGGCAAATGTAACAAAACCTGTATTCAAAGAAAGATACGGGAACTTTATTGGAGGTAAATTCGTAGCACCTGTAAAAGGACAGTATTTCGATAATGTATCTCCAGTAGATGGTAAAGTATTTACGCAAGCAGCACGTTCCACGCAAGAAGATATTGATCTTGCTTTAGACGCAGCACACGAAGCGTTTCCTTCATGGAGTACATCTTCAGCTACAGAACGTAGTAATGCTTTATTAAAAATAGCGCAAGTAATGGAGGATAACTTCGAATACTTAGCAACTTTAGAAACGATCGATAATGGGAAACCAATTCGTGAGTCTCGTGCAGCAGATATTCCTTATTGTATTGATCACTTTCGTTATTTCGCAGGTGTTATTCGTGCAGATGAAGGAAGTATTTCAGAACACGATAAAAACACAGTAAGTATTGTATTGCACGAACCTATTGGTGTTGTTGGTGAAATCATCCCTTGGAATTTCCCAATGTTAATGCTAGCTTGGAAAATTGCTCCAGCTTTAGCAGCAGGTTGTACAGCGGTTGTTAAACCAGCAGAACAAACGCCTACAAGTGTTATTGCTTTAATGGAACTTATTGGTGATATTTTACCTGCAGGAGTATTAAATATTGTAACTGGTTTTGGTGCAGAAGCTGGTGCGGCTTTAGCAACCTCTAAACGTATTGCAAAACTTTCTTTCACTGGTTCTACTGAAACAGGTCGTAAAGTTTTACACAATGCAGCAGAAAATATTATTCCAGTAACCATGGAGTTAGGTGGTAAATCTCCAAATGTATTCTTTCCATCTGTAGCAGATCATGATGATGATTTCTATAGTAAAGCGATTGAAGGTGCATTAATGTTCTCGTTAAATCAAGGTGAAATTTGTACTGCTCCGTCTCGTATTTTAGTTCACGAAGATATCGCTGACGATTTCATAGAAAAAATGAAAGTACGTTTAAAAGCAATCAAGACAGGAAATCCATTAGATCCAGAAACCATGATAGGTTCTCAAGTTTCTAAACCGCAATACGACAAAATTCTTGACTATATTAAAATAGGAAAAGAAGAAGGTGCAGAAGTGGTAGCTGGAGGAGATGCTGGTAACTATGAAGGGGAACTTTCTGAAGGATATTACATTCAGCCAACCGTTTTAAAAGGAAATAACAAAATGCGTATTTTTCAAGAAGAAATTTTTGGACCTGTTGTAGCATTAACAACATTCCGTTCTACTGAAGAAGCAATCGCAATCGCAAACGATACTCCTTATGGTTTAGGTGCAGGTGTTTGGTCTCGTGATGCGCACGAATTATTTCAAGTTCCACGTGCTATTCAAGCGGGTAGAGTTTGGGTAAACCAATACCATACATATCCTGCTCACGCACCTTTTGGTGGTGTTAAAGAATCAGGATTTGGTCGTGAAAACCATAAAATGGCTTTAGATCATTACCGTGTTGTAAAAAACATGTTAATCTCTTACGACAAGAAACCTATGGGATTCTTTTAATGCATTATTAGCAACTAAATTCTATGATAAAACCCCAGACCTTCTGGGGTTTTATCGTTTAAAGTTACTACGGCAGCGCGAATTTTTACCAGTATAGATATAGTATATTGAAAATATTTAATCCGAATTAAACTTAAGGAAGCCATTCGCTAAAACTTGAAATTTTATAATACCATGCTGTTTTTTTTCTAGTTTCTAGTAAAAGAATATTTTCATTGTGAATTAAATGAGAAGTGGTAGTTTCTAAATTCTAGATATTGGAATAGTTCTTTATATTCATACTTGCAACTCCAATTCTTCCTGCTTCTTTTGTTAAAGGGATTTTAGTTGTTATCGAAATGATTAGAAGGAATGAGATTGTTTTTTTTTAAATAATTAATTTCGGGAATAGGAATGGACAAGATGCTATCTTTTTAGCAAAAACATTAGTATTAATAATTCTGTTAATAATTCTACATTTTATATTGCATAAAAAAACACTTTGTTTTATATTTGCAATATTAACAAATAAGATACCAAAAAAATTATGTTTGAATTTGACCAATATTTAGGCTTTTTAGCATTCTTAACCATTTTAACTATAGGTTTCTGGTTAATGATATTTTTAATGACTTTTATTATACCTTACTGGATTGGTGGTTCTTTAATGGAGTTTTTAAAAGAAAAAAGAGACGAGAAAAAAGCTGCGCGTAACGCATAAGTTTTAAATTAATATATTAAAAAGGGGAAACACAATGTGTTTCCCCTTTTTTTGTTTGGTCTAATTTTAAAATTTATAAGCTTATCATTTTTCCAAAAAAGAAAACAGCTCCTACCTTTTAAAAGGGTAGGAGCTGTTTTTTAATTTATGAGATTGCTTTATGACTTGCAATTTCTACAGGTATTATATTTTATCCTTCAAATTCTTCATCTCCACCATTTCCTCTAGAACCTCTATCCCGTTTCTTTTGTTGGTTAAATCTGTAGGTAAAAGATAAATTAAAGCTACGTTCTCTCCATTGAAATTCACTAGTACTAAAAAAAGTATCTGTGTTTGTTTCCATAGTACGTTTTCTAGAGTTAAATAAATCGCTAACATTAAAAGCGATGGATGCTTTGTCTTTAAACAAGTCTTTACTAAAAGCTATATTGGTTGAAAAAACACCATCACGTTTGTTTTGCGCATCTTCGCTTGGTCCGCGATAATTCATACTCGTTTGCCATTCTATATCTGCAGGTAAGGTATATTTAGTATTTAATCTTGCATACCAACTTGTGTTTTCGTTACCTAGATCTGCTCCATTAGGGTCTACACCTTCGGTTTTAGATTTATAAACGTTAAAGTTTGCACTGGTATTAAATTTACGAGATAGTCTGTACATAAGTGTAAACTCAAAACCATATCTATCTTCGCTTGCTAAATTAATAGGAGTACGTTGTATTACAGATACATCTTCGCCATCTACATCTACCGTTTCTCCGGTATCAAAACTTACAAAGTTAAAAACGTCTGTTGCATGTTGATAATAAGCAGATGTGTTCAGTGTAACTTTTCCAAAACGGTTTAAATAACCAAGATCAAAAGTACCAGAGTAACTAGGATCTAAATCGGGATTTCCTTGAAAAACACTAGATACACTAGAACGTGAAGGAAACGGATTGATAAAATAAGAACGTGGTCTGCGTAAACGTCTGCTATAACCAAGGGTTACACTTTCTGCATCCGATAACTCATAATTTAAATTTACTGTTGGAAATAATCCTGTATAATCTTTTTTACTAAAATCGCCACTAGTTGGTTGGTCTATAGTAATTCTAGTATTTTCTAAACGTAAGCCTAATAAATAAGAGAATTTACCATGTTTGCTACCATATTGGGTGTACACAGCATTAATATATTCTCTATAGTTTAATATATTAGAGAGATTGTTATCGACATAGAAAGCATTGGTATCGTCTAAAAGTGCTACCTCATAATCTGTAGATAGATTGTTGAAGTTACCGCGATAACCTAATTCAAATTGTGCTTTTTCGCCAATAGGCAATACGTAATCTCCTTGTAATAAAATACGTTGTTGATCTTCAAGAGTTCCTACTTTTTCGGTCAAGATATCGTTTACTTCTACTAGGGAGTTTTCATCTTCTGTACTGTCTTCGTATTGAAAATCGAAAGTAAGCTTGTGTCCGCTAGTTTTAAAGTTTTTTGTGAAATTTGCAGCGTATTGAATGGTTTTATCATCTTCTAATTCTGGGTCAAAACGAGTGCTTGAACTAGTTAGCGCATTATTGATATCATATTGAAGTAAGCTATTTGTTGTGTTACTTTCATTATTGTTATCGCTATAAAAAATAGAAGTTGTTAATGAAGCAGAATCTGTAATATACCATTCTAGACCTAAGTTGGTATTAAAGCCTTTTCTAATACGATCATAATCTTTAGATTCGTTAATACTATTTCCTGAATCTTTGTACGTAGTATTTGTAAAAGAATTTCCTGGTGATTCTCTGTAATTGTAGGCAGTGGTATTAAAGATATTTACATTTCCTGTTCTGTAATTTATGTTTCCAGATATTCCTGCGGAAGGGTTATAACCAGCATTTGTTGTTATAGCTCCATTTAAACCTTGTAATTTGCTTCTTCTTAAGATAATATTTATAATTCCGGCAGTACCTTCTGAGTCATATCTTGCGGAAGGAGAAGTAATAACTTCCACTTTCTCAATAGATTCAGCTGGTAATTGACGTAATGCTTCTGTAGAGTTTAAGCCAACTAAACCAGAAGGTTTACCGTTAATTAAAATACGTACATTTTCTTGTCCTCTTAAAGATACATTTCCTTCTACATCTACTGCAACCGACGGTACGTTGTCTAGTACATCACTAACGGTACCACCACGAACGGTAAGATCTTTACCAACATTGTATATTTTTTTATCTAATTTTATTTCTACTGTCGTACGTTCTGCAATGATTTCTACTACATCCAAAGATTCTGCATCTTCACTAAGAAATATTTTACCTAGATTGGTGTCTGTTAAAAGTTCTTGGTTCGCAATTGTCTTTGTCCCAAAACCAATAAATTCGACAGAAACATCATAAAGTCCAGCAGTAACAGGGATGCTAAAGTTTCCTTTTTGGTCTGTAATCCCTCCAGTAACCATTCTGTTTTCTTTTTTACTAAAGAAAGCAACAGTGGCATATTCTAAAGGTTGAAGTGTTTCTCGTTCTAGAATACTTCCAGTAATTCTTACTTCCTTTTGAGCAAAGGAATTTAAAGTAAAAAATAAAATGCAAATGAATGCGAATAATTGTTTAGTCATGATTAGTTTTTTGCTTAAGACCGCAAAAATATAGTTTGGTTTAAAGTGTTTTGGTTAAAAGTATGTTAAAGAACTAACTTTAACTTTTGCGATAGCGTTTTAGATTGGTTTTTAATGTTTTCCTCCCGAATAGTTATAGGATGGAATAGAAAAAAAGCATTCTCATTTTCTAAAACCGTATTCTTTTTCATTATTTACTAAAAACAGAATGTCTTTAACTAAAAAAGCTTCAAAATATTTCAATTTTGAAGCTTTTTAGATTAGCTAGCTAGTATACCTAATATTTTTTCTGGAGGCTGGCAAATTGCAGCTTTATCTCCATTAATAACAATAGGTATTTTAATGAGACTAGGAAATTCTGTCATCATTTTTATGTATTCGATATCGTCAAAATCATCAGGATTAGAAACTAATTCTTGATAATGATCTTTCCAAATGGTAGATTCTGTTCTAATTAACTGAATCGCTTTAATGTTTAGAAGCTTAATTATTCTTTTTAATTTTCTTTCTGTTAGAGGGTTATCAATATGTCTAATTACTTTGTGTCTTTGTTTTATTTTTTTTAAAATATTGAGGCACTCCATAGAGTCTATTGATTCTGGGTTATGGTAAATCAAAATCATAATGTAGGTAGGTAATTTGGGTCTGCTTTAGGGCTATTATTACATGTTATGTTATTAGGTCTAGGATTAATTCTGGTGGACGACCAATGACTGCTTTATTTCCTTTTATAACAATAGGTCTTTCTATTAGTTTTGGGTATTTAGTCATGGCATCTATTACTTCGGCATTTGTTAATATTTTGCCTTTGTAATTTTCTTTCCAAATAGCTTCATTTTTCCTTACTAAATCTAGAGGGTTGATTTTAAGTAAGTTAATTATTCTGGTTAAGTCAGCGGTATTCGGAATATTTTCAAGGTAATTAATTATTTTATATTCTTTACCAGAATTCTTTAATATTTCTAGTCCAGATCGAGACTTACTGCATCTATTATTGTGGTATATAGTTATCATATAGCGCTTTAAGTTATAAATTATTTGTTTCGGTAGTTTGTTGCCCCATCATCATGAGATATGCTTTTAAAAAGCTACCAATATCCCCATCCATGACCGCGTCTACATTACCAGTTTCGTGACCAGAACGAACATCTTTTACTAATTTATAAGGATGCATGACATAATTACGTATTTGGCTTCCCCATTCAATTTTCATTTTTCCGGCTTCTATATCTTCACGTTGTGCTAATTGCTTTTGTAATTCAATTTCATATAATTGTGATTTTAGCATTTGCATGGCACGATTTCTATTATCGTGTTGTGAACGCGTTTCAGAACAAGAAATTTGAATTCCAGTAGGTTTATGCGTTAGTTGCACTTTCGTTTCTACTTTATTTACATTTTGACCTCCAGCACCACTAGATCGGGCCGTAACAATTTCTATATCTGCAGGATTAATTTCAATTTCGATAGTATCATCTACTAAAGGATACACGTAAACAGAAGCAAAGCTAGTATGTCGTTTGGCATTGCTATCAAAAGGAGAAATACGTACTAATCGGTGTACGCCATTTTCGCCTTTAAGCCAGCCAAAAGCAAAATCACCTTCAATTTCTATAGTAACGGTTTTTATTCCAGTTACATCACCTTCTTGGTAATTAAGTTCTTTTACTTTAAAACCACTTTTTTCGGCATACATTAAATACATACGCATAAGCATACTTGCCCAATCGCAACTTTCTGTTCCGCCAGCTCCAGCAGTAATTTGTAAAACAGCACTTAAACTATCGCCTTCTTCAGAAAGCATATTCTTGAATTCTAAATCTTCAATAGCAGTGGTTGCTTTTATAAAACGAGTTTCTACATCTTGCAAAGTTGCTTCGTCCTCTTTGAAAAATTCATAGATGACTTCTAAATCTTCTACTAGTGTTTTACCCGTATTATAATCCGTAACCCATTTCTTTTTCTCTCGAAGTGATTTCATAATCACTTCTGCAGCTTTAGAGTCATTCCAGAAATTAGGATCAAAAGTTTGTTCTTCTTCGTTTTGTATTTCAATTAACTTAGCATCTAAGTCAAAGATATTGCCTTAGCATACTAAGACGTGTATTAAGATCTTTAATTTGATCTGTAGTAATCATAGGAAGTATATTTTTAACAAAAATATACTTTAATACTGTGTGTAAAAATATATTTTGATTTAATTTTACAGTAGTTATAAAATTAGACCAAATGATAATAGATTTAAGAAGTGATACCGTAACCAAACCAACAAAAGAAATGCTAAATGCAATGATGAAAGCATCTGTTGGTGATGATGTTTATAAAGAAGATCCAACCGTTAACGCGTTAGAAGAGCGTATAGCAGAAATGTTTGGTAAACCAAAAGCATTATTTTTTCCGACAGGAACTATGGCAAATCAAACAGCTATTAAGTTACATACAAATCCTGGAGAACAAGTAATTTGTGATAAGTACGCGCATATATATAATTATGAAGGAGGCGGAGCCAGTTTTAATAGTGGTGTTTCTTGTAAATTAATAGATGGCCATCGAGGTATGTTTACAGCACAAGAGGTAATAGATAGTATAAACCCTCCCGAATTTTATCATAGTGCATTAACACGTTTAGTAGAAATAGAAAATACAACCAATAAAGGAGGAGGAGCTTGTTGGGATTTTAATGAGTTACAAAAAATTAGAAAAGTTTGTGATGACCATAGCTTAGGCTTTCATCTAGATGGTGCACGTCTTTGGAATGCTTTGGTGGCTAAAAAGGAAACTACAGAGCAATACGGAAAAGTATTCGATACTATTTCGGTATGCTTAAGTAAAGGATTGGGCTGTCCTATTGGTTCTGTATTAGTAGGAGACGAAGACGTCATGCAAGGAGCAATGCGAATACGAAAGATTTTTGGGGGAGGAATGCGACAAGTTGGTTATTTAGCTGCTGCAGGAATATATGCCTTAGATCATCATGTAGAAAGGTTAGAAGAAGACCATAATAAAGCAAAAGAGTTAGCGGACGTTTTAAACAAGGCCACTTTTGTTAATAAAGTGGAGCCTGTAGAAACTAATATTGTAATCTTCGAACTACAAGAAGATGTTAATTCCGATACTTTTATTTCTCAACTGGAAAGTAAAGGAGTAAAACTTGTAGGAATGGGTGAAAATAAGCTTCGATTAGTTACACATTTAGATTATACCAATAAGATGCACACCTATGTTTTAGACTTGCTAAGCGATTTTTGATTTTTTTCGTCTAAGAATCAGTCACTTAAAAAATTCTTACGTGTTTCGTCGAGTAAAAATGTATTTTGTCGAAATGTTAAAGAGTTCTTAATGTTTAATGGATTAAAAGTTTGATAAGTTTTAATTTTGTTCGAAATTAGAGTTGTTACTTCTCTCAAAGTATCTGAAAATTAGAACTATATTAATATTTAACCATTAAATTACTTAAAAATGAAAAAAGCCTTACTAACAATCTTATCTTTTGTCGTTTGCATTTCTGCAGTTGCACAAGATTTACCAACTAATCCTGAGCCAGGAAAATGTTACGTTCGATGTGTAACTCCAGACGTTTGGGTAAATCAAGATGTAACTATTCAAGTGTCTCCAGCGTACAAAAAGTTAAGCACAGTACCTTCAACGTATACTACGGTTACTGAAGACGTAGTAGTTGCTAATGCAAGCCAACGTTTAGAAGTTGTTCCTGCGGTATATGAAACACAAACTTTTGAAGTAACTGTACAAGAAGCAGCACAACGTTTAGAGAAAATTGCTTCTAGAACAGAAACGCAAACAGAAACAGTGGTAACTAAAGAAGCTTCGCAACGTTTAGAGCTTGTAGCTGCTGTTTACGAAACGCAAAACTTCACTGTAGTAACACAACCAGCTAGCCAACGTTTAGAAGTTGTTCCTGCGGTTTACGAAAACCAAAGCTTTACCGTTGTAACTAGCGAAGCTGGTCAACGTTTAGAGGTTATTCCTGCAGAATACGGAACAGAAACTAGAACATACAAAAAAAGAGAATATGGTACTTCTTTAAGAGTTGTTCCAGCAAGTTTCTCTTCTAACTACCAAGTTATTGAAACGAAACCAGCTACTGCTAAATGGCAAATGAGTGATACTCCTGCTGCCGAATGTCAATCTGCTGATCCTAATGATTGTAGATATTGGTGTTATAAAGCAGTTCCTGCTCAAAATATTACAGTAAACACTACTGAATTATCTGCAGATGCTTCTTTTGTAAGAACTCCAGATTGTGATACATCTTCATCAAACGATGATTGTGGTATGGCTACGTATACAGTTAAAACTGTTGTTAAACCAGCTAGTACTAGAGTAATTGATATTCCTGCTGTAACTACAAGTGTTAAGAAAACAGTAATGGTAACACCTCCAACAACAAGAGTTATTGAAATTCCTCAACAAACAAAAACAATGAAAAGAGTTGTAATGGTAACACCTCCTACAACTAGAGTAATTGAGATTCCTCAAGAAACTAAAACGGTAACTAGAACTGTTATTATTCCGGAGACTACAAAAGTTGTTTCTATTCCTGCGGTAACTAAAACGATGAAGCGTACGGTAATGGTAACGCCTCCAACTACAAGAGCTATTGCTATTCCTCAACAAACTGCAACTTTAAAGAAAACAGTTTTATCTGAAGATTCTAAAATAGTGGAAAGTACTGTTCCTGCTATTACTAAAACAGTATCTAAAGAAGTTTTACAAACAAAAGGTGGTTTAACGACTTGGAAAGAAGTAGAATGTACTTTATTAGAGTACAATGACCTTAACATAAACTGGAACTTAGGTTCTGCTACTTTAACAGAATCTGCTAAAAGAGAAATTGATGCAAAATTATTACCTGCTATTGCTGGTGGTGTTTCTGTAGAAATTGCTTCTCACACAGATTCTAGAGGTTCTGCTGCATCTAACAGATCTTTATCTGAAAGAAGAGCACAAGCGGTAACGAACTACTTAATCTCTAAAGGAATCAATTCTTCAAGAATTGTATCTAATGGATATGGTGAAACTAGATTAGTAAACAGATGTGCAGATGGTGTTTCTTGTACAGAAAGAGAGCACTTATCTAACAGAAGAACTCAATTTAGAGTACTTAGTCAACAATAATCATTAGTATTTATTACTATCGATATAAAAAAAGGAAGCTAATTAGCTTCCTTTTTTTTTTGCTTTAAACTTTCGTTATTTAAACATATCCATTCCAGGAATGTTTGGCATACCATCTTTTGCTACAGCAGCTAATTCCGCGTCATTTACTTGCGTAGCTCGTTCTATAGCTTTATTTAAGGTAAGAATTAAATAATCTTCTAATTCTTCTTTGTCTTCTAATAACGCATCGTCTATAGTTATAGACTTAATAACTCTATTGGCAGTTAAAGTTACCTTCAGTTTAGCGTCATTACTTTGTTCATCCACTAAAACAGTATCTAAACGTTTTTTAGTTTCTTCTACTTTTTTTTGAGTTTCTTTAAGTTTACCCATCATACCTGCAAGGTCTCCAAACATAATTTTATAATTTATAATTTCATACAAAACTATTTAATTTTTCTATTTTTGAAGAATATAATTTTAGAATTAATTATTTCATTTGAAAAAAGCACATAATCCTCCAAAAGCGAAGCAAATTCAAGAAAAACTTGTAGCGCATAAACACGAACGAATAGATAATTATTTTTGGCTTAAAAATAAAGAAGACCAGGAAGTTATAGACTATTTAAATGCTGAAAATAAACATACTAAAGAAGTTTTAGCACATACAGAACCTTTTCAAGCAGACCTTTTTAAAGAGATGAAAGCTAGAATTAAAGAGGATGATACTTCTGTGCCATATAAACTACATGGGTATTGGTATATTACTAAATTCGAAAAAGGTAAAGATTATCCTATTTATACGCGTAAAAAGGAAACATTAGAAGCACCAGAAGAGTTATTGTTTGACTGTAATGTAATGGCGAAAGATTTTAACTACTTTAAATTAGGTGGTATTTCTATTAGTCCAGATAATACAATGGCTGCTTTTTCAACCGATACAGTGAGTAGAAGACAGTATAATATCAAAATTAAAAATTTAATTACTGGCGAAATTTATTCCGAAGAAATAATAAATACCACCGGAGGAATTACTTGGGCCAATGATAATTTAACGTTGTTTTACACAAGAAAAGATGAAGTTACGTTACGTTCTTCTATGGTTTATAAACATAAGCTACATACAAAGGTGGAAGAAGATACAGAAGTGTTTCATGAAACAGACGAAACCTTCAACACTTTTGTATATAAAACAAAATCTAAAAAATACTTAGTTATAGGTTCTTCTAGTACTTTAACTTCCGAATATCAAATTTTAAATGCAGATAATCCGGATGGTACATTTAGAGTTTTTCAAAAAAGAGAAAGAGAACTAGATTATGCCATAGCGCACTATAAAGACAGTTTTTTCATTATTTCAAATAAAGATAAAGCGATCAACTTTAAGCTTCAAAAGACAAACGAAAACCAAACAGAAAAAGAGTATTGGCAAGATGTTTTACCACATAGAAAAGATGTTTTATTAGAAGATATCGAGATTTTTAAAGACTATTTAGTGGTAAGTGAAAGAGAAAACGGCTTAAATAAGATTCGAATTATAAGTTGGAATGGTAAAGAAGATTATTATTTACCATTTGATAATGAAACCTATACTGCAAACACTGGTAATAATCCAGACTTCGATAGTGATGTTTTACGATATAGTTATAATGCACTTACCACTCCAAGCTCTGTAATAGATTATAATTTTAAAACAAAAACGAAAGAAGTATTAAAAGAACAAGAAGTTTTAGGGGATACTTATAATAAAGACAATTACACTTCTAAACGTATTTGGGCAACCGCGCGAGATGGCGTTAAAATTCCGATTTCTTTAGTATATAAAAAGGGATTGAAATTAGATGGAACAAATCCTTTATTACAATATGCCTATGGTTCTTATGGAGCTACTATTGATCCTTATTTTTCAACCATTAGATTAAGTTTATTAGATAGAGGCTTTATTTTCGCAATAGCACATATTCGAGGAGGAGAGTATTTAGGAAGAGATTGGTACGAAAACGGAAAATTAAAACAAAAGAAAAATACTTTTCATGATTTTATTGACTGTTCTAAGTTTTTAATTGAAGAAAAATACACTTCAAATAAACATTTATACGCAAATGGCGGATCTGCAGGTGGTTTACTAATGGGCGTGATTGCGAATTTAAATCCGGAGTTATATAATGGTATTTTAGCGGCAGTTCCTTTTGTAGATGTAGTAACCACGATGCTAGATGATACTATTCCGTTAACCACAGGAGAATATGATGAATGGGGAAATCCTAACGATAAAGATTATTATCATTACATGCTTTCCTATTCACCTTACGATAATATAAAAGTACAAGAGTATCCAAATATGTTAATTACAACAGGTTTGCATGACTCTCAAGTACAATATTGGGAGCCTGCAAAGTGGGTTGCAAAGCTTAGAGAATTAAAAACAGATAATAATAAACTGTTACTGCATACAGACATGGAATCTGGTCATGGTGGCGCTTCAGGAAGGTTTGAAAGCCTAAAAGAAGTCGCTTTGGAATACGCATTTTTATTAGATTTAGAAGGAATTAATGAATAATAAAAATTTTTACGTATTTTTGCCCAGTTTATGTTACTTCTTGTAGCAAATTAAAACGTATTTATGGCACAAAAAAATCAAGTATTTGATAACGTTTTAGATTTAGTAGGTAATACACCATTAATTAAACTAAATACTATTACAGCTCCTTTTAAAGGTGAATTTTACGCTAAAGTAGAAGCTTTTAACCCAGGACACTCATCAAAAGACAGAGTTGCATTATATATTATAGAACAAGCGGAAAGGCAGGGTATTCTAAAACCTGGAGATACTATTATAGAAACTACTTCTGGTAATACAGGATTTAGTATTGCTATGGTTAGTATTATTAAAGGATACGATTGTATTTTAGCGGTTAGCTCAAAATCTTCACCAGATAAGATTGATATGCTTAAAACCATGGGAGCAAAGGTATATGTTTGCCCAGCACATGTAAGTGCAGACGATCCTAGATCGTACTATGAAGTTGCAAAGCGTTTACACGAAGAAACAAAAGGTTCTGTATATATCAACCAATATTTTAATCAGTTAAATATAGATGCACATTATAATTCTACTGGTCCAGAAATTTGGGAACAAACAGCAGGAGAAATAACGCATTTAGTAGCTTGTAGCGGAACTGGAGGAACAATTTCGGGTACTGCAAAATACTTAAAAGAACAAAACCCTAATATTAAAATAATAGGAGTAGATGCTTTTGGTTCTGTAATTAAGAAATATCATGAGACTAGAGAGTTTGATGAAAAAGAAATTTATCCATACCGAATAGAAGGATTAGGAAAAAATTTAATTCCTACGGCTACAGATTTTGATGTCATTGATTCTTTTGTAAAAGTTACAGATGAAGAAAGTGCACATACCGCAAGAGAAATAGCAAAAACCGAAGGTTTATTTGTAGGTTATACTTCTGGAGCAGCAATGCAAGCGGTAAAACAATTAGAGGAAGCTGGAGAATTTGATAAAAATTCTAAAGTGGTAGTCTTGTTTCCAGATCATGGTTCTCGTTATATGAGTAAGATTTATAGCGATAAATGGATGACAGATCAAGGCTTTTTCGATAGCAAAAACAAAGAAGCAGCAGAAAGTATTCAGTATATAAAATAATAAAACATAACATAATTAAAGATAGAAAGTTTCCTTAAAGATGCCTTCTATCTTTTTGTTGTTAATAATAGAATATAAAAATATTGTGTTTAGTGCACAGAAATATTTAGTTTTGTAGCACTAAACTAAGATTGATAGCAGATGAAAGATTTATTTGAAAAAATTTACAAGGATAAAGGTCCGTTAGGGAAATGGGCAGCACAAGCAGAAGGTTATTTTGTTTTTCCAAAATTGGAAGGCGTAATTTCTAACCGAATGAAATTCCAAGGCAAAGATGTTATTACTTGGAGTATAAATGATTATCTAGGTTTAGCAAATCACCCAGAAGTTCGTAAAGTAGATGCGCAAGCAGCAGCAGACTATGGTTCGGCGTATCCAATGGGAGCACGTATGATGTCTGGTCACACAGAATTACACGAACAATTACAAAATGAACTTGCAACATTTGTAAATAAAGAAGCAGCATACTTACTTAACTTTGGTTACCAAGGAATGGTTTCTACCATTGACGCTTTAGTTTCTAAAGATGATATTATTGTTTATGATGTAGATGCACATGCTTGTATTATAGATGGTGTACGTTTACACATGGGAAAACGTTTTACTTACAAACATAATGATGTAGTAAGTTTAGAAAAAAACCTAGAAAGAGCCACTAAAATGGCAGAACATACAGGTGGTGGAATTCTTGTTATTTCGGAAGGTGTTTTCGGAATGCGTGGGGAACAAGGTCGATTAAAAGAAATTGTAGCTTTAAAAGAAAAATATAACTTCCGTTTGTTCGTAGATGATGCACATGGTTTTGGTACCCTTGGTAAAACAGGAGCTGGAGCAGGTGAAGAACAAGGAGTACAAGATGATATCGATGTGTATTTTGCAACTTTCGCAAAATCTATGGCAAGTACTGGAGCATTTATTGCTGCAGATAAAGAGATAATAGATTATTTAAAATATAATTTACGTTCTCAAATGTTTGCTAAATCGTTACAAATGCAATTAGTTGTAGGTGCTTTAAAACGTTTAGACATGTTGCGTACCATGCCAGAATTGAAGCAAAACCTTTGGAAAATTGTTAATGCCTTACAATCTGGATTAAAAGAACGTGGTTTCGATATTGGTACTACACAAAGTTGTGTAACTCCTGTTTATTTAAATGGAAGTATTCCAGAAGCAATGGCGCTTGTTAGAGATTTAAGAGAAAATTACGGAATATTTTGTTCTATTGTTGTGTATCCAGTAATACCAAAAGGATTAATTTTATTACGTATGATTCCTACTGCAACACATACCTTACAAGATGTTACAGAAACACTAGATGCTTTTGAAGCGATTAGAGAAAGATTGGTTAACGGAACGTACAAACGTATGTCTGCTGCTTTAATTAAAGCAATGGGAGAATAGTTTTACGTATTATATATATTAAAAAAGGTTGCATATTTATGCAACCTTTTTTGTTTGTATAACTATTTTGTTATTTTCTAAATCGGTTGTAAAAAAGAGATATACATCTCCGCCATCTTTAATTTTATGCTTTTTTCGGATTTGTTCTACACTTTCCGGAAAGTTACGTGTAGCAATATTAGCCTTAACAAACCCTTCCTTTTTTAAACCCTTTTTATTATAAGGGATTACTTTTTCAATTTTAAAAACTCTTCCAGGGAAATTTATTAAAGTATCTTTTGTATATAAATGCGAATGTTGCTGCAGTTTAAAAACGTCTAGTTTACTAGAAATTGTATGAAATGCACCAGATTTCATAATTGCTGCATTAGGTTCGTATAAATATGCTAATGGCAAACTATATTGGCTAATTGTAGAAGTTTCTTCTGCTAGCGGAAAGTTAAAAGTTTCTATTGTATCTTTTTTAATATTACAAGTTTCTATAGTTATAGTGGCTGTATAGTTTTTTTCTAAAACCCAAAGTAATTCTTTTACTTCATTATTAACTGCAACGATATGAATGGTATTCACGTACTTTAATTCGTTTAAGCCAATGGTAATATCCAATAGCGGTGAAGTCTTAATTAAAACGTTATTCGCTTTGTTAAATAGGATGTCTAAATGTTCTGGCACGTTTGGTAAACAATCTTTTAAAAAGAAAACCTTGCCTTTGCTGTCATGTCTTCTAGAAGGGTCGATATAAATCCAATCTAAAGCAGTTTCCTGTTTTATTAAATAGGTTAAACCATCTTGCGCAATAGTTTGTATGTTTTTTACTTCTAGCTGTTTGTAGTTATGGGTAACTATTTGTGAAAGTTGCTCGTTAATTTCACAATGTATAACATGATTGAAATTTTTAGAAAAATAGTAACAGTCTACGCCAAAACCGCCAGTAAGATCTATAATGGTATTTCCTTTTAAAAGACTAGTTTTATGTTTTGCTGTAGTTTCCGAAGAAGTTTGCTCGATATTTAATTTGTTAGGATAGTATATGTTTTCCGTAGAGAACCAAGTAGAAAGCTTCGTTTTACAACGTTTTTTCGCTTCTAATTGTTCTATAACTTCTTTAGTTTCCACGAACGAAAAATCGATTCCTTTTAACAATAAGGAAGCTATATTGGCATCTAAATTGTTATTTATAAATTCTTGAATTTCTGTCTGTAATAGGTTTTCGTTCAAAACAATTATAAATTTTTAGTAAGTTTTTTTACAATCTTATTTTCAGATAAAAACTCTTTTAAAATTACTTTAATCGCTGTGTAGGCCGGAACAGCAACAATAAGACCAACAATACCAAATAAGATTCCAGCAATAAGTATTACCAAAAATATTTCTAGTGGATGCGATTTTACACTTTTAGAAAATATTACGGGCTGACTAATAAAATTATCAACTAGCTGACCAATGGCAAATACAATAAATACCCAAAATGTTTTTGGTAAAACGACATCTCTAAAACTTTCGCCAAGACTACTTGTCATCGTTAATGTTAGCATTAAAAATGCACCAATTAGCGGCCCAACATAAGGTATTAAGTTTAATAGGGCACACATAAAAGCAATGACAATCGCATTTTCTACACCAATAATCATTAAACCAATAGTGTAAATAATAAAGAGAATTAGTATCTGAAAGATTAAACCAATAAAGTACCTAGATAGTAAGTCTTTAATTTTGACCGTGGAGCTTGCCCAACGCGATTCGTTGCCAGATGGAATAAAAGTTAGAATCCCATTTTCAAAGAGTTTGCTGTCTTTTAAAAAGAAAAAAGAGATAAATAAAACTGAAAATAAACCTATACTAAAACTTCCTAATCCACTAATTAAAGAGTTTAGAAAATTCGGAATTAATGAATAATCGATCTTAGATAGTAGGTTAGAACTTTTTATAGATTGCTCTACATCTATATTATTTATTTGAAAATAAGCAATTGCTTCACCATATAAATCTTCTATATTACCTTGTAATTGATCAATATCTAAAAGTGCTAAATTATGTCCTTGTTCTACAATTAAAGGAATAAATAAACGTACCAATCCGAAGAGTAATCCAAGTAAAACAAACATGGTTACAATTACTGCAAGCGTATTTTTAAACTTAAGTCTTCTTCTTAAAAATAAAATAATAGGTCTTCCAATTAATGAAATTACTGCAGCAATTGCGATATAAACAATTACAGATTGTATTTTAAATAGAAAAAATAGGATTAAAAGAATACCTATAATAATTCCTAGTGCTTTTAAAATACCATTAGATATTTGGTTTGATGTCATACTGTAAATATAAATAATTCCTGTCAAGACAAGAATCTCATTATTGTTTTATTAATTATATAGTAAAAATTTCAAGACACGATTTTACGAACTAAACGAATTTTTTAAAAATCTAAAGATTTTTCGACTTGTAAAATTGCTGTCAAAAAAAGAGAATTGTAAAGCGTAACGCGCTTCACCCACTATTTTAGAGATTTCTGCTTTCGTAGGATAGTTGTTTTGTCATTTCGTATAAAGCTATAGTCGTTGCTTGTACTACATTCATGCTACTATTTTGCCCAAACATATCAATATGAATTATGGCATCACACTGTTTTAAAATGTCTTGTGAAACGCCAAAATTTTCGTCTCCAATAATAAGTGCAATAGGTTTTTCTTTAGGAAAAGTGGAGGAATGTATGGATGTGCTTTCGCTAGTTATTTCTAATGCTACAATATGATACCCTTTTTTTTTGTACTGGGTAACTACTTCGGAAGCATTTTCTTGCACTTCATAATTTACTACTTTTTCAGTAGCACGAGACGTTTTTGTCATTTTTCTTCCTAACGGAATCTGTTCCCCACAAAACACCATTTTTTCGATTCCAAAAGCATCTGCTGTTCTAAACAGGCTTCCAATATTGGGTGCATTGGTTACGTTTTCACAAATAATGATTATTGGGAACGTACGTTTGGTAAAGTTGGTGTTGTAGTGTGTTAGTTGCATTTGTTTGGTATGAAATATAATTTACGCGAATATATTATAATTTAAAGGTCTTTTTCTTCTGCAACATAATCAAACCAAAAATAGGTCCTATTGCCAAAATAGTAAATATGTTATTAGAGTCCGTTATTTCTAGCATTCTAGAAAGAATCTGAATACTGACTATCGTTATTGCAAACCCAATACAATTCACAATAGTAAGTGCAGTCCCTTTAATTTCTGGTGCTGCATTTTGTGCTATTAGGGTGGATAGAAGCGGAGAGTCTGCAATGACGACCATTCCCCAAAAAATTAGAAATCCAATAAATACATATTCAAAAGCACTAGTAAATAGTAATGGTGAAATTAAACAGCATATACAAGATAGAAGTAGTGCTATAAAAGCAGTTTTTTTGGTTCCTTTAACTTGTGCAATATAACCAGCAAGTACACAAGCAAAACCACCTATTCCTATGATTACAAAAGATAAGATAGGAATGTTGAATAGTACTTGAGGATGCGCTTCACTATACTTTTTTAATAAGATTGGTACAAATGTCCAAAATGCATATAATTCCCACATGTGTCCAAAATAACCGAAGGCAACAAAGCGGAATTCCTTATTTTTAAATACACCTAAAAATACGGATAAATCTGTTTTCTGACTAGCCTTTCGGTAAGGTCCGCTAGGAACCAAAAACAGCATTAATAAGCCACCTAATAACGCAAGGGATGAAGTTGCAAGTATTACATATCTCCATGGAAAAGAATGCGTTATTTCTTTTAATAAATGCGGAAAAGCAGTTCCTAAAACTAATGCGCCAACTAAAAAACCAAGAGATTTTCCAAGTCCTTTTTGATAGTAATCTGCAGCGATTTTCATTCCTACAGGATAGATTCCTGCAAGAAAAAAACCAGTACAAAAACGAAGGATCAATAAACTGGCTAAATTGTTAGCTGAATAGATTACTCCTAAGTTAAAAAGAGAACCCAGTACGGCACTTACAAAAAACACTTTAGATGGTGAAAACCGATCTGCAATAGTTAAAATAGCGAAAATAAGTGTGCCAATAATAAAACCAAATTGGACGGCAGAAGTTAAGTGGCCTAAAGCATTTGCTTTTAGATTGAAATTTAATACCAAATCGGTAATGATGCTATTTCCTGCAAACCAAAGAGAAGTACAGCAAAACTGAGATATTACAATTATAGGTAGTATTAATTTGGAGGCTTTCATTTAAGTAATATTCAATAAAATCTATACATAAGGTAGACTACTTTACTTATAATAACTTACAGTTTCAAACTCGATTTGGATATGTTACGTGTTGTATATTAATTACTAAAAGCATACTTTATAATATTCGCTCCCATTTGCAGTGCTTTTTCTCTCACATCTGCAGGATCGTTATGTACCGCAGGATCTTCCCAGCCATCGCCTAAATCGCTTTCATACGTAAATAATAGTACTAATCTGTTTTCATGAAATAAACCAAAAGCTTGCGGTCTTTTACCTTCATGCTCATGAATTTTTGGTAATCCTTTTGGGAATTTATAAGCAATATTAAATATTTCATGGTTTGCCGGAAGTTCTACCAATTCCTGATTTGGAAATATTTTTTTTAATTCTTTAACAAGGTAGGGTTGCATACCATAATTATCATCTATATGTAAAAAACCTCCAGAAGTTAAGTAGTTCTTTAGGTTTTCGGCTTCGGCTTCGCTAAAAAAAACATTTCCATGACCTGTCATATGTAAAAACGGAAACTGAAAAATATCGGTACTTCCGGTTTCAACGGTTTCTGGTTTTGCAGTAATTTTTGTTCCAATATTATTATTGCAGAATACTATTAGGTTTGGTAATGCTGTAGGATTACTATACCAATCGCCACCACCTTTATATTTTAGAATAGCTACTTCTTGCGAAAAAGAAGCAAAAGTAAAGAGCGAAAAGAGAAAAGAGAAAAGTAATTTCATAAAAATAATTATTAAGCTTCATTTACAAAAGCTACAGAATGACATGCAACAATTGCAGCCGTTTCTGTACGTAATCTGGTTTCTCCCAAAGTTACAGGAATAAATTTATGCTGTATTGCAATTTCTATTTCTTTAACAGAAAAATCACCTTCCGGACCAATTAGAATGGTAATATCTTGTTTGGGGTTTAGTTCATTTTTAAGCGATTTTCTATCTGTTTCTTCACAATGTGCAATAAATAAATCACCCGAAAAGTCTTGTTTTATAAAGTCTTTAAACCCTATTGCAGGATTTAATTTTGGTACGTAACAACTAAGCGATTGCTTGGTGGCCGATTGTATTATTTTTTCAAAACGTTCTGGCTTAATAATTTTACGTTCGCTATGATCGCAAATAATAGGAGTGATGCTATCTATGCCAATTTCGGTTGCTTTTTCTAAAAACCACTCATAACGATCATTCATTTTTGTTGGAGCAACAGCAAGGTGAAGGTTATAGTTTTTTTTAGCTTGTAATTTTTTATCCATAATACGTACAACACAATTTTTAATATCTGCAATGGTAATTTGTGCCGTAAACAGCCAGCCTTTTCCGTTCGTAATTTGAAGGGTTTGGTCTACCGATTTACGAAGCACTTTTACAATATGCTTACTTTCCTCTTTATTAAAAGAGAATTCTGTGGTGTTTTCTGTGATGTCTGGATTATAGAATAATTGCATATAGCGAAGATAAAAACTTGTAACCATATGCAAAAAAAAAGAGCCTTAATTTTAAAGCTCTTTTTTTGTTTTTAGAAATTAGTTTGCACAACCACCAATTAAGTCGCCATGTGCAAGATGCGCACGAAGTGCATTTACACTAACTGTTATATCGTGAATATTTGAAGGATTCCCAGGAGGAATATGACAAATAGTTACTTTTTCATTTAGTGCTTGGTTTTCAGTAGAACTACTCATAGATAGAACGCTTACAAAAGCTACGGATAAAATTAAATAGATTTTTTTCATAATTAGTTTGATATTATAGCATTAATAGTATAACCAATTTATTAAATATTTTGTGAGCTAAGAAAAATATTAGACAAACAGTATAAAAAATCTATAACTCAAAATGTAGTGTAAAAAAAAACGACCAATAGCAGGTAGTCGTACTTATTTTAAAGGTTCTACAATTTTTAAGACTTTTACTTCTTGAATTTCTTTGGGGTCAAAGGTTTTTAAAACCACATAATACCATTGATTTTGTACAATATCGATTGTGAAAACATCTCCGATTTTATAAATACTATCCGCAATTTCAGCTTCAAAAGTTGGATGTGTCACTCCTTCTGCAAACCAGCCTAAATCTCCTCCATGATTTGCATTATCATCCATAGAATACTGCTTCGCTAATTGGCTAAAAGGTGTTCCTTCTTTATATTTTTTAAGTATTTTGTCTCTTGTAGCATTAATTTGTGAAATTGTCATTTTTAAACCATCAAAGAAAATATAACTCACTCTATAATTAGTGGTTGTCACTTTTTCTATGACTTTATATTTTGTTTTTTCTGTGTCATTTTTTACAATAGCTCTTCCGCTTTTATAAAGTTCTAAAGCTAATCCTGTTTGGTGCTTAGCTTCATTAAACGTAACGATTTTATTCTTTTTAGATTTGTTTTCTTTAAGGTATTCTTTTGCTTCTTCGATGTTTACAATAGAGTCAAAATCTTTGACTTGTGCATCTTGAGCAGAAATAGTAATGGAAAATAATAATGCGACTAGTACTAATTTATTCATTTGTATATGGGGATTTAAGCTTATCTAGCAAAAAAACAAAATTTATAGATTATATGAAGGGTTTTTTATAAGGTTATTAACAGAAATTTCAACATCGTACCTAAATACACATTATAATTTGCTCTTTGCGTGTTCTAATCCTAATTCGATGTACTGCAAGAGTTGTGTTTCCGTTTTAATACCTTCTATAGAGACATAAATAAATTCTTTTATTGGTTTTTTGGTAAAATCCATTGGTCTTACAAAGTCTTTCGCTAATTCCATTTCTATTTTATCGGAAATAATTCGAACCATCAAATCCTCTTTCATAACACCAATAGTCATTTTTCCTTCATATAAAAAGGAAACTCCGCCAAACATTTTCTTTTCTGTAAATACTTCCGAATAATAACGAAGTTGTTCTCTAATTCTGTTTGCTAATTGCTCATTAAAAGCCATAGATTGTCTTTTGTATTATATCTTCAATCGGGAAGAAGCAGTAACATCTTGAGCGGAAAAATCACTTTCCAAATATTTTAAATACCCAACAATACCAATCATTGCGGCATTATCTGTGGTGAATTCAAATTTAGGAACATAGGTAGTCCATCCAAATTTTTGCTCGCCATTTTTCAACGCTTCTCGTATTCCTGTATTAGCAGAAACACCTCCACCAATAGCAATATGATTAATGCCAGTTTCTTTGGTCGCAAGCTTTAATTTATCTATTAAAATTCCTATAATAGTGTATTGAATAGAAGCACAAATATCATTTAAGTTCTCTTCAATAAAATTAGGATTTATTTTTACTTGTTTCTGTATAAAGTAAAGAATTGCAGTTTTTAATCCAGAAAAGCTAAAGTTTAAGCCTGCTACTTTAGGCTTTGTAAATGGAAAAGCTTTAGGGTTTCCTAATTTAGCGCGTCTGTCCATTTCTGGTCCTGCAGGATAGCCAAGACCTAGAATTTTTCCGCTTTTATCGAAAGCTTCACCAACAGCATCATCTATAGTTTCTCCAATAACTTCCATTTCAAAGTAATTGGAAACCTTTACAATTTGTGTATGTCCGCCAGAAATAGTCATCCCCAAAAACGGAAAAGGAGGTTTACTAAATCCTGCTTCGTCAATAAAATGGGCTAAAATATGCGCTTGCATATGGTTCACTTCTATTAACGGAATATCTAATCCGAAAGCTAATGATTTGGCAAAAGAAGTACCAACAAGTAACGAACCCATTAGTCCGGGACCTCTTGTAAATGCAATAGCATGAAGCATTTCTTTTTTTATTCCAGCTTTTTCAATGGCTTGATGCACAACAGGAACAATATTTTGTTGGTGCGCTCTAGAAGCTAATTCAGGAACTACACCACCATATTCTTCGTGTATTTTCTGACTTGCAACAATATTACTTAAAACCTTGCCGTTTAGCAAGATAGAAGCTGCTGTATCATCGCAAGAGGACTCAATTGCAAGTATGTAAATATTTTGTGTAGACATTAGTAAATATTAGGCACAATAATTGTTAATTTTGACTTCAAAGTTATAACTTTAAAACGTATCAAAAAATTTTTAAAAATAGCATCCAAAATTGTAGCAGTCTTGCTACTGCTTTTCATCATATTGGTGTTGGTACTTTCTATTCCTGCAGTGCAAACTAGACTTGGTAAAATTGCTACCAATTGGTTAAATACGGAATACGGCACAAATATTAACATTAATAGAGTAGGTCTCCAATTTAATGGGGATGTGGAACTTAAAGAAATTCTGATACGAGATTATAAAAAAGATACACTTATTAGCGCCGTAGAATTGAATACTTCTATTTTAAATTTTAATAATCTTATCAATAGTAAACTTGCTTTTGGAGATATAGATTTAGAAGGTTTGATTTTTAATATTAAAACCTATAAAGGGGAAGAAAACACAAACCTTGATGTTTTTGTTGCCCGTTTTGATGAAGATAATCCAAGAAAAAAGGAAAATACCTTTTTAATGTCTTCTAGTGATATTTCTATTTATGACGGTACGTTTCGGCTTATTGATGAAAATAAAGAAACCCCAAAAATTTTAGAATTTAGTGCCATTGATATTAATGCTACTAATTTTTTAATTAATGGACCAAATGTAAGTACTAGAATAAATACACTTGTATTTAAGGATAGTCGTGGTTTAGTGATGAAAAACCTCTCTTCAGATTTTACATATACGCTGGAAGATATCACGCTTGCTAATTTAAAACTGAAAACAACAAACTCTTCTTTACAAGGGGATTTGAAGTTTTCGTATAAAAGAGAAGATTTTTCTGACTTTACCAACAAAGTAAATGTAGATGCTAATTTTACAAAGGCTAGTGTAGCTTTAGATGAATTAAACGCGTTTTATAATGAATTTGGTATTGGTCAACGAGCAGATTTTAATGCGAAAATTTCTGGAACATTAAATGATTTGAATGTTGATAATTTAAATCTAACTACAAATTCCAGAACAAAAATTTATGGTGATATAAATTTTAAAAATTTATTTAATGCTGCAGATGATAATTTTTCTATGGACGGAAAATTTGAAAACCTTTCTTCTAATTATAAGTCCTTAAAAGCATTATTACCAAATGTGCTTGGTGAAGCTATTCCTTCGGTTTTTGATAAACTAGGAAATTTTAATATTAAAGGGACAACCTATATTACAACGTCTACAATAAAAGCAGATCTTAAAATAGATACCGATTTAGGTTATTTGGTTTCTAATTTAGAAATGAAAAAAATAAATGACATCGATAATGCTACCTATAAGGGAAACATTATTTTCGATGATTTTGATATTGGTGCTTTTTTGAATGATCCTAACTTAAAAAAAGCTTCCTTAAATTTAGATGTAGATGGAAAAGGTTTCACAAAAGAAAACCTAAATACACAAGTAGAAGGAGATATTTATTCTATAAATTATAACGAATACATATATCAAAACATTCTTATTTCTGGTAATTTAAAAGATAAGGTATTTAATGGTAAAGTAGATTCACAAGACAAAAACTTAAAGCTTAAATTTAATGGTTTAGCCGATTTTTCGCAAGAAATTAACAAGTTTGATTTTGTAGCCAATGTCGATTATGCAAATCTTAAAGCGCTAAACTTTATTAAAAAAGACAGTATGTCGGTGTTTAAGGGAATTGTAGATATGAAAATGGAAGGTACAACCTTAGACAATGCCGTTGGAAGTATACAATTTAATAAAACCTATTATCAAAATGAAAACGATGAGTATTTCTTTGATGATTTTTCTGTAGAATCTTCCTTTCAAGATACGGTGAGATATATAAATGTAAACTCTCCCGATATTATTGAAGGACAAATGAGTGGCGTCTTTCTTGTAGATGATATAGACGAACTCTTTATTAATGCTATTGGTAGTTTGTATACTAAATATAGTCCTTACGAGGTTTCTACAAATCAATACATAGACTTTAACTTTAAGATTTATAATAAGATTATAGAGGTTTTCTTGCCAGAATTAAAACTCGGTAAAAATACCTTTGTAAAAGGAAGAGTAGAAAGCGACGAAAAAGAATTTAAACTTACTTTTAAATCGCCTAAAATAGAATGGCTGGATTACTTTGCAAATGCTATTGAACTGCAAGTAGATAATAAAAATCCGTTATTTAATACCTATGTAGAAGTAGATAGTTTGCATACAGATATATATAATATTTCAAAGTTTAACCTCATTAATGTAACTATTAATGATACGCTTTTTATGCGTTCCGAATTTAAAGGAGGAAAAACAAATAACGATTTATACGACCTAAGTTTCTATCATACTAAAAACGAAGCAAATCAATCTATCGTAGGTTTTAAAAAATCGGATGTAACTTTTAAAGGAAACAAATGGTACATTAATGAAAATAGAGATAATTTCAATAAAGTAACTTTTGATCCTAATTTTGAAAACTTCCAGCTCGATCAATTTGTGCTGAACCATAATGACGAAGAAATTCGACTTTCCGGAATAATAAATGGCCAAAATAATAAAGATTTAAAACTGAATTTTAAGAATGTATTTTTAGACAAAATAACGCCAGATATTAATGATTTAAGTTTAAAAGGATTAGTAAATGGTAAGCTAGATTTAGTACAAAAAAATGGAAACTACCTACCGGAATCTACTATAACTATTGATGATTTAGAAGTAAACGATTTAATTTTAGGCTCTTTTGATGCCAATATAAAAGGAAACCAGTCGCTAACCAATTACACTATAAATGCAAGCATTAAAGACGATGTAAAAAAATCTTTTAGCGCTATGGGTGATATAGATGTATCCTCAGGATCCTCCAATATAGATGTAGCATTAATTTTTAATCAATTTAATTTACAACCATTAAACCCTTTTCTAGAGGAAGTTTTAAGAGATGTTAGAGGTTTAGCAACAGGAAGAGTACAAGTGTCTGGAGACTTAACCAAACCAAGTATAGATGGTCAATTAGCTTTAGATAAAGGAGGTTTAGGGATTCCTGAATTAAATGTAGATTATAGTTTTGCCGATAAATCTTCGGTCACTTTAAATAACCAGACCTTTAGATTTAATAATATAGATATAACAGATACCGTTTATAATACAAAAGCGGTTTTAGACGGAAGATTAAGTCATGTAAACTTTGGAGATTGGAGTATGAATTTAAATTTGGAAACAGACAGGCTGCTGGTTTTAAATACTACAGAAGATGAAGACCGATTATATTACGGAACAGGATTTATTGGTGGCACTGCAAATATTTCTGGTCCAGCAAACCAATTAAGAATAAACGTAATTGGAGCAACCAAAAAAGGAACTGTCTTTGTAATTCCGTTAACAGATAATGAATCCTTTGGAGATAACTCCTATATACATTTCCTTTCCCCGGAAGAAAAACAAGCGAAATTAGAAGGGAAAGATATTACAACCGATGATATTTCAGGATTGGAATTAGATTTCGATTTAGATGTAACGCAAGATGCAGAAATTGAAATTGTAATGGACAAAGAAAGTGGAAGTACCATTAGAGGTCGTGGTGAAGGTGGTTTGCTAGTAGAAATTAATACCAATGGTAAATTTAATATGTATGGGGATTTTTCTGTATTCGACGGAACCTATAAATTTCGATATGGCGGAATTATTCAGAAAGATTTTACCGTAGTTCCTGGTGGTACACTTGCCTGGGATGGATCGCCACTAAAAGCAAGAATCGATATAGAAGCTATTTATAAAACACAAGCAAATCCATCTCCTTTATTAGATTCCCCAATAAACAGACGTATTCCTGTTATTTTAAAAATAGCATTAACGGGCGAACTAGAAAAACCCGAACCAGACTATAATTTCGAGTTTCCTAATTTAAGTTCTACAGTAAAATCGGAGTTAGACTATAGATTAGAATCTAAAGATGATAGAAGTAATCAAGCTATTTATTTGTTAGCAACAGGATCCTTCTCTAGTAGTTTAAGCGAACTTAATGTAAATGGAACCATTGAAGAACGAATTAACGGTATTATAAATGGTTTACTTTCTGATGGAGATAATAAACTGCAAGTCGGTTTAAATGTAGAACTTGGTGAAAACACACCAGATTATCAATCGGATGATAGGCTAGGAGTAACCCTTCAAACCAATATTAGCGACCGTATTCGTATAAACGGTAAAGTTGGTGTACCAATTGGTGGTATTAGCCAAACAGCAGTGGCTGGAGATGTGCAAATAGATTTTCTTCTAAATGAAGAAGGCACATTTACGGCGAACGTTTTTAATAGAGAAAATAGTATTAGAAACTTTGGTGAAGAAATTGGATACACACAAGGACTTGGTATTGCGTATAATGTAGATTTTGATACTTTCTCCGAACTTCTTCAAATTATCTTTAAAGGAAAGAAGAAAATAAACGAAGAAAAAGAGGAAGAAGAGGCCAAACAAAAAGAAGCAAATGCTTTACCAAATTATGTTGGTTTCAAAAAGAAAAAAGACTCCCTAAATTAACTTTTTTATTAGATTTTACTTCTAAAAACAAAATACTTCACATTTAATTTATCAACTAAAACGTTATAGTTTCAACATTGTGTTAAATTATCACGAAAGCTTCCTTTTTTGTTAAATTTCTTTATTAGCTTTACTAAATAATAGATGAAAAATAATGGCAAAAACCATAAAAAGAATTGGTGTTATGACCTCTGGAGGAGATTCTCCAGGAATGAATGCTGCAATACGGTCTGTAGTAAGAGCATGTGCTTATCATAATATAGAATGCTTCGGTATTTATAGAGGATATGAAGGTATGATTGAAGGCGATTTTATTGATATGAATGCACGTAGTGTAAAAGGCATTATTAATAAAGGAGGAACTATTTTAAAATCTGCACGATCTAAAGAATTTAGAACTAAAGAAGGAAGAGCAAAAGCACACGAGCAATTAGTAAAAGCTGGTATTGATGCTTTTGTTGTCATTGGTGGAGATGGTAGTTTTACGGGAGCAATGATCTTTAACCAAGAATTTAATTTCCCAGTAATGGGTATTCCAGGAACTATCGATAATGATATTTTTGGTACCACACATACTTTAGGATACGATACTGCATTAAATACGGTAGTAGAAGTAATCGATAAAATTAGGGATACAGCAAGTTCACACAACCGCTTATTCTTTGTAGAAGTAATGGGGCGTGATGTTGGGCATATTGCCTTAAATGTAGGTATTGGCGCTGGAGCGGAAGAAATTTTAATTCCGGAAGAAGACTTAGGTTTAGATAGACTTCTAGAATCTTTAAGACGAAGTAAAGCATCTGGAAAATCTTCCAGTATTGTGGTGGTTGCCGAAGGCGATAAAATAGGGAAAAGTGTTTTCGAACTGAAAGACTACGTCGAAGAAAACATGACTGAATATGAAGTTCGCGTTTCTGTTTTAGGACATATGCAACGTGGTGGAGCACCTTCTTGCTTTGATCGCGTTTTAGCAAGTAGAATGGGAGTGAAAGCAGTAGAAAGCTTACTAGAAGGTGAAAGTAATTACATGGTTGGCCTTCAAAATGATGTTATAGATTTAACGCCATTTGACCAAGCAGTAAAAGGAAAATCAAAAATTAACATGGAACTCCTGAGAGTATCAGATATCATGTCAGTATAAAATTAAATATCAATTAAACGTGTGTCTACTAAAAGACCACATAATACCATTAAATAAATTATGTCAACATTAAAATTAGGAATTAACGGATTTGGAAGAATAGGAAGAATCGTTTTTCGTGCAACTGTTAAAAGAGAAAATGTAGAAGTAGTAGCAATAAACGATTTGCTAGACGTAGATCATTTAGCATACTTATTAGAATATGATTCTGTACACGGTAAATTTGATGGTACTATTGAAGTAAAAGACGGAAACCTTGTTGTAGACGGAAAAACAATTCGTATTACAGCAGAAAGAGATCCTAAAAATTTAAAATGGGATGCTGCAGGAGTAGATGTAGTTGCGGAATGTACAGGTATTTTTACCACTTTAGAAACAGCAGATTACCATATTCAAGCAGGAGCTAAAAAAGTAGTTATTTCTGCACCAAGTAAAGATGCTCCAATGTTTGTAATGGGAGTAAATCATAAAGATGTAACAGCTTCAGATAAAATTGTATCTAACGCATCTTGTACTACTAACTGTTTAGCACCAATTGCAAAAGTAATGGAAGATAACTTTGGTATTGAAGAAGCTTTAATGACAACTATTCATGCAGCTACTTCTACACAATTTACTGTAGATGCACCATCTAGAAAAAACTATAGATTAGGTCGTTCTGCAATGAACAATATTATACCAACTTCTACAGGAGCAGCAAAAGCAGTAGGGAAAGTAATTCCAGAATTAGACGGAAAAATCACAGGAATGGCTTTTAGAGTACCAACGGTAGATGTATCTGTTGTAGATTTAACAGTGAAAACAAAAAAGAATACTTCTTTAGCAGAAATTAAAGCAGCTATGAAAAAAGCTTCGGAAGGAGAAATGAAAGGTGTTTTAGGATATACGGATGAAATGGTAGTTTCTCAAGATTTTGTAAGTGATGACAGAACTAGTATTTTTGATTCGGAAGCTTCTATCGAATTAAACCCAGGCTTCTTCAAATTAATTTCATGGTATGATAATGAATTTGGATATTCTAACAAATTAGTAGACTTAGCATTACACGTTAATTCACTTTAATTCAAAAAATAAAAAGCTGTTCATAGATTATGAACAGCTTTTTTTTTACTTTTAGCTTATGATATTAATAGTGGATAGTGGTTCTACAAAATGCGATTGGATTGCAGTAGACGAAAAAGGAAACCAATGTTTTGAAAAAGTAAGAACGAAGGGCTTAAACCCAGCAATTCTTACCGAAAAAAAACTAAAGAAAACCATAAAGAGTAACGACATTCTTATGCAACACAAGAAAGATGTAACACATATTTTCTTTTATGGAGCAGGTTGTGGTACAGAAAAACCAAAAATGCTTTTAAAAGGTGTTCTAGAATCTATTTTCAAAAAAGCAACGGTAGAAGTGCAAGAAGATACTATGGCTGCAGTAAGAGCAACTTTAAATAGTAAAGACGAAGCTGCTGTTGTTTGTATTTTAGGAACCGGTTCTAATTGTAGTTATTTTGATGGGGACAAATTACACCAACGTGTAAATTCTTTAGGCTATACGCTTATGGATGATGCTTCTGGAAACTATTATGGCAAACAGTTAATTCGCGATTATTATTTTGGTCACATGCCAGAAGATTTAAGAGTGGCTTTTGCAGGTAAATATAATGTGGAATCCGATTACATAAAATACAATCTGTATAAGCAACCAAATCCAAATGCATATTTGGCAGCTTTTGCAGAGTTTATGTTTTTAAATAAAGAGTCTAAATATATTACAGACTTAATTAAATCAGGAATTCGCGTATTTGCTAAAAATATGATATTTCAGTTTAAAGAGGTATTACCAAAGGTTCCCGTGCATTTTGCAGGTTCTATTGCTTATTTTTCTCAAGATGAAATAAAAGAAGTTGCAAAAGAATTAGGTTTTACGGTTGGTAATTTTGAAAGAAGACCCATTGAAGGTTTACTTAAATATCATGTAAATCATATAAATTAATGGAGATTGCTATTATAGCTCATGATGGAAAAAAAGCAGAAATGGTTCAGTTTCTAAACGAACATAAATCTGTCTTACTTCAAAAACAAATTTCTTTAATTTCTACAGGTACTACTGGGAAAAAAGTAAAAAAAGCTGGTTTTGAAGTTACTAGATTACTTTCAGGTCCTCTTGGTGGAGATGCACAAATTGCTGCTAGAGTTGCAGAAGGTAAATGTGATATGGTTTTGTTTTTTAGAGATCCTTTAGAAAAACATCCACATGAACCAGACGTACTTATGTTAATGCGTTTATGTGATGTACATGACGTTCCCTTAGCTACAAATCCTGCTACTGCAGAATTATTAATAAAAGGAATTATGTTATAAGAATTTTCAAAAATTAGAATTATCTTGTAACGCATGAAAAATGATTCTTCCTCAGAAAAAGTAAATAAAAATAATTACGATACTATTATTATAGGCTCCGGAGTTGGAGGCTTAACATCTGCTATTTGTTTAGCACGTGCAGGACAAAAAGTTTTAGTCCTAGAGCAACACGATGTTCCTGGTGGTTGGTGTCACAGTTTCTACTTAAATGGCTACAGATTTACGCCAGGTGTCCACTATGTAGGTTTAATGAGTCCGGGAGAATCCTCCAATCAATTATATTCCGGTTTAGGTATTGCAAACGATATCGGTTTTTATAGAATGAATCCGAAAGGATTTGATCATTGTTGGATTGGCGAAGAACGCTTCAACTATAATGCAAATTGGGAAGAATTTGAGCAAGATCTAATTGCCCGTTTTCCACACGAAAAAAAAGGAATCATCAAGTACTTAAAGTTGATTCGTAATGTAGGTAGACAACTACAGCTAATTCCAAAAGTAAAAGGTTTATGGCAACAGTTAACCATTCCTTTCCGTACCAAACACATGGGGAAATATTCTCCATTTACACTAAAACGTGTCATTAATTGGCATGTGAAAGATCCGCTACTACAAAATATTTTAAACATTCAGTTTGGTAACCACGGATTACCTCCAGGAAAAGCTAGCTTTATCATGCATGCAGCCATTATGTGTCATTATGCTGAGGGCGGATTTTACCCAATGGGTGGAGGTGGCGCTTTAGTAAAAGCAATGACCAATAAAATAAAGTCCTTTGATGGAAAAATTCAAACAAGCACTTCGGTAAAACGTATTTTGTTAGAAGAAGGTGAAAAAAACAAAAAAGCGGTTGGTGTCGAATTAGCTTCCGGAGAAAAGATATATGCAGATCGCGTGATATCAAATGCCGATCCAGGAATCACTTACCTTAATCTTATTGGTAAAGAACATTTAAGTACTAAACTTTTAAAGAAATTAAATAAGACGACGTATTCTTGTACTTCATTAATGCTGTTTTTAACCGTAGATATGGATGTAAAAAAAGCAGGTTTAGATTCTGGAAATATTTGGAGAATACCAAACCAGAATATGGATGATTCTTATGCAGATATGCAGAAAAAAAACATTCTGGATGGCGAAGAGTTTTCAGGAATGTTTATAAGCTGTACTTCCTTAAAAGATCCTATCAGTTTTGATGGACGTTACCACACTATTGAAGCTATAACCTATATTCATTATGATGCTTTTGAAGCATTTAAAAATGAAGATGTAGAACGCTCCTCAGAATACGTAGCATTTAAAGAACAAATTATTCAGAAGTTTTTAGTCACTTTAGAAAAAGTGCTTCCTGGTATTACTCCAAAAATTGTACACCAAGATTTGGGAACACCAATGACCAATGAGTATTATATTAATTCTACCGAAGGAAGTGTTTACGGAACAGAAAAAAGCCTACGACATATTGGGCCTTTCTCTTATAAACCAAAAAGTGAAATAGAAAATTTATACATGTGTGGTGCATCTATTGCAGCACATGGAGTAACTGGAGCAGGTTATTCAGGTGTGCAAACAGCAGCGACTATTTTGGGTTGCCAACAAGACGATTTATTACAAGAAGATACTACACAAGAACTTCGAATTTTTGAAGCGGAAGATGCTTCTAACTATCCGGAATGGATGCTTAAAAAGATGGAAGTTAAGAAATTGCGATTGGCAAAAAATGATGTGTTTGCGGACGCAGATAAATAATTGTTATTTATAAAATAGCTTCGCATTTTAGGTCAAACTCTCCGGATTTTCTAAAGAAAATCCACCTCTCTTTAGCTAAAGAGAGGAGCGGGTACTAACTTTGTGATACCTGCGCTACTTTTAGTTTGTTTTTTAAATGAAATAGAAGAATGCGGTGTTTGTTATGTACTATTAATTACGCTTTTTAGAAAGCATTTTTAAATACAAATTCTCCACTTTGGTTCTAGCCCAAGGCGTACGTCTTAAAAACTTTAAACTAGATTTTACAGAAGGATCCTCTGTAAAACATCTAATTTTTATGGTATAGCCTAAATATTCCCAACCATAATGAGCAACCAATTCGTTTATAATTTGCTCTAGTTTGACACCATGTAAAGGGTTGTTAGGTTGTGTATTCATAATGAATTCTGTTATAAGGCTGGTTTGCTAACTTTTCCCGTAATTACTAATCCAATTCCGATACCAATTAAAACGCCAGAAACAAAATCAGTAGCATCATTTTCTAAAGTGAACTGAATAATAATTCCGATAACTAATAGTACTAATCCTATAATTCTTGTTTTATTCATATTTCTTTGTTTTGCGTGTTTGACGTAACAATAAGTAACTATTCGACTAAAGCCTTAATCTTAACCGCTTTTTCAAAATGGTCTAACTTTTGTGTCATAATCCACCAAGTGGCAGCTTCCATTAGTAATTCAGGATTTTCATTTTTGTTCGCGAAAAAGGCGTAAAATGATAAACCTACATTTTCGCCTTTTTGCTGAATTTTTAAAGTACAGACTTTAATTATTTTATCTCTTAAAGCTTCTGTCATTTTTATGAATTTCTGGTACGTCTAGAATTTCCACTTTTATTTCTATTCGAGTTATTCGTTGCTTTGTTAGAAGAAGCTTTTCCTTTTCCTCTAGAATTAGAATTTCCTCCTCCAGAGTTTCTTCCTCTCCCTTGACCTTGTTTTGCTGGTTCTGTTGGTTCATTCGGATCTGGTTCAAAACCTTCTAATGTTTCCGAAGGAATTTTCATTCCAACTAATTTTTGAATATCTCTTAAATAACCAAGTTCTTCCGTACATACTAAAGATAATGCTTCTCCTTTAGCTCCAGCACGACCAGTTCTACCAATTCTATGCACGTAATCTTCGGATATATTTGGTAACTCAAAATTTACAACATGCGGAAGTAACGGAATATCTAATCCTCTTGCAGCAATATCTGTAGCTACTAGTACATTTACTTTTCCGTTTTTAAAACCCGCTAATGCTTTGGTTCTAGCTCCTTGACTTTTATTTCCATGAATGGCAGCTGCAGGAATATTTGCTCCTACTAATTTCTTAGTCAAATTATTGGCACCATGTTTTGTTCGTGTAAAAACTAAAACTTGATTCCATTGTCCATCAATAATAAGCTTTAAAAGTAAAGCTGTTTTTTTAGCTTTTGCTACACGATATACCTTTTGGTTAATAGCATCCACTGTTGTGTTTTCTGGAGTAGCTTCTACTTGAATAGGGTCTTTTAGAATACCATTAGCAAGTTTTTTAATGTCTTTAGAAAACGTAGCTGAAAACATTAAATTCTGTCTTTTAGCTGGCATTAACTTCATTACACGCTCGATATCTCTTAAAAATCCCATGTCTAGCATTCTATCTGCTTCATCTAAAACAAATATTTCAACACGTTTTAAAGATAGTAAGCCTTGGTTTTCTAAATCTAATAAACGACCTGGAGTTGCGACTAAAACATCAACACCTTGACGTATGGTTGCAGCTTGTGGTTTTTGGTTTACTCCACCAAAAATAACAGCGCTTCGGATGTCTAAAAACTCACTATATTCTTTAACGTTAGCATACACTTGTGCAGCTAATTCACGTGTTGGCGTTAATATTAAAGCACGTATTGGTCTATATTTTTCTTTCGGATTTTCGGAAAGTAAATGTAATAAAGGCAAGGTGAAACCTGCAGTTTTTCCTGTTCCTGTTTGTGCCGAAGCTAAAACATCTGCTCCTAATAAAATTGGAGGAATTGCTTTTTGTTGAATTGGACTTGGAGTAGTATATCCTTTTTTCTGGATTGCTTTCAATAAGGCTTCTGATAAGCCTAAAGATTTAAATGACATATAGTAATTGTTAAATGACAAATTATATATGCCATTTTTTTATAAGTTGCAAAGGTACGTTTATTTATTTTGGTGTCCCTGTTTATTCTTTAGTATAAACTTGATTCTCTTGCTCGGCAACACGAATAAAAGTAGTTCTTTTGGTAAGTTCTTTTAAACGAGATGCACCAACATAAGTGCAAGTACTTCGTAAACCACCAAGAATATCTAGTAAAGTGTTTTCTACTTTTCCTTTAAATAAGACTTTAACGGTTTTACCTTCGCTAGCTCTATATTCTGCAACACCACCAACATGTTTTTCCATAGCAGTATTAGAACTCATACCATAAAATTGCTTGTATTGTTTTCCGTTTTCAGTTATGCTTTCGCCTCCAGATTCTTCATGACCAGCAAGCATACCGCCCAGCATTACAAAATCTGCACCAGCACCAAAAGCTTTTGCTATATCTCCTGGAGTTGTGCAACCACCATCACTAATAATATGGCCTCCTAAACCATGCGCTGCATCTGCACATTCAATAATTGCAGATAGTTGCGGATAGCCAACACCTGTTTTTACACGTGTGGTACAAACGCTTCCCGGACCAATACCTACTTTTATAATGTCCGCTCCAGAGAGTAATAATTCTTCAACCATTTCACCAGTAACTACATTTCCTGCAATTATTACTTTGTTAGGATATTGAGTTCTTGTTCTTTTTACAAAATCTACAAAATGTTCTGAGTAACCATTAGCAACATCAATACAAATAAATTTATAATTCGGATTCACTTTAAAAATAGAAGCGAGCTTTTCGGCATCCTTTTGTCCTGTTCCCGTACTAATTGCAATATAATTTTCAATACCTTCCGGAGAAT
The DNA here is from genome assembly GCF_053601555.1 of Lacinutrix sp. MEBiC02595. Classification (NCBI taxonomy): domain Bacteria; kingdom Pseudomonadati; phylum Bacteroidota; class Flavobacteriia; order Flavobacteriales; family Flavobacteriaceae; genus Lacinutrix; species Lacinutrix sp. MEBiC02595. The sequence goes on from NZ_JBSHNU010000217.1 coordinate 150,259, forward strand.
TCTTAGAAAAATTTTCCCATTCGGCAATAGAGTAGTGCTTATGTATTGCTGTAAATAGTCCTTTTTCGCTTAATGCTAAAGCCATTTCAAAGGTGCCAACGGTGTCCATGTTGGCAGCCATAATTGGAATGCCTTTCCATGTGATTTTACTATTTAAAAATTTAAATTCTTGTTGTAAAGATACTTGTGACCTGCTCTTTAAAGTAGAACGTTTTGGTCTTATCATTACATCTTTAAAACCGAGTTTAATATCGTATTCGATACGCATTTGTGGTTAAGAGTTTTGGATTACTTTCAAATGTAAATGATATTCTATTCTTGTAAAAATGAAATATCTTTATGGAAGGAATTAATTATTAACAAGTGTTGATAGTTATAGGAAACATAAAAACCTCACGAAGTCGCTTTGGGAGACTGTCTCGTGAGGTTTTCGTTATTATTTTATAAAGGTTATTTCTAACGCTTTGCTTTTTTTAATTTTTTAAGTTTTTTCTGCTTAACGGTTTTACCCTCTTTTTTGTAGTAGTAAAAATCATCGTTGTTATAATTGTTGTGATCATTATCCCAATCATTATGGCTATCAAAATGATGAATAGAACATGAGTGCATTCCACAAACACCACAACCTTGGTTGCTATAGTTTACATGCCCATTTATTGCTATTACGTTTCCGCTTCTATCATATCTAATATATAAACCACCAACTTGATCTAACATGCCATATCTGTTATAATTAATGTACACAGAGCCCAAGCGTTTTACTTGTCCTTCTCTGTTATAGTTAACAAATACATTTCCAATTCTTCTCACTTTTCCATCTCTATCATGTGTTATAATAACGCCTCCTCTTGGTATATTTGATGTTGCATAGGTTACTCTAGTTCCTGGAGCTCCAAAAGTAGTATTGACAGATCTTGTTCTAGTGCTAGTTCTAGTATTTGTGTTCACACGTGTATTTGTTGTTCTGTAATAATTGTCACCTTGTGAATAGTCTAGATTGGTATTAAAATCAAAACTTCCGTCAGGAAAAATTAGGAACTCCACGCCACGTTCTACAAATTGAATTGGTTGTGCAAAACTGTAGCGTGAAATATTTAAATCTTCACCTTGTTTTTGTGTTGCAGTATTTTTTTCTGCTGCTGTTACAGTTGTTAATGTGATTAACATTCCTGTAAATAATAGTACTAATTTTTTCATAGTATTTAGGTATTAGATTATGCCTACTCATTTAGCTTTTCGGCGTACGCTATTTGTTTTGTAAGTTTCAATTGTCATGCCAAAAATGTAATCACATGTTAGTCAGTATTTTAAGTGTGATATTTTTGTCCTTTCTTTTTTCTATTTTTATGCAAACCAACCAAATACCATGTCTGTACAGTTAAAAGATTGTAAGAATTGCGAAAAACCTTTTGATGAAGCTTATGAATTTTGTCCACATTGCGGACAAAAGGATAAAGACGAATTAACTCTTGGTGTTTTATTTTACAATACGATAAGTAACTATTTTTCTTTTGATGCTCGTTTTTTCAAAAGCTTTTTTCCGCTACTATTTAAACCAGGTTATTTAGCGGAGAAATTTATTGAAGGCAAACGTTTATTGTATTTACATCCAGCACAAATGTATTTGTTTGTGGCTATCGTTTTTTTCTTTTTGAATTCTTTTCGAATTGACAATTGGTCTAATCAACTTGATTCCCAAATAGGAAAGGTATTTAAAGGAAATGAAGTAATAAACACCAATACAGGAAATCGAGTAACAGATTCTATTAATGGAGTAAAACTAACCAATAGGATAAAGCAAGACTCTATAGATAGAATAGAAGTTAGAGAAGTTTTAGAAGCGAATAAGATATACACTGGTTTTTCAGAGAAGCAAATAGATTCTATTATTTCGAGTGAAGGTTTTAGGGCTGTAGATTTTTCTTTTGATTTTACCAAAAAGTTAGATTCTTTAATAGCAGTAGATGCTCCTAATAAAGTAATTTATAAGGAGATGGGAGTAGAAGGTGCTAGCGGAAGGTTCTCACAACGCCTTCTTTCGCAAGGATTAAAGTTTTATAAACAACGAAAAGCTGGTGGTATATTTCAATCTTTTTTTGATACTATGTCTATTGCAATGTTCTTTATTTTACCAATTTTCGCTTTACTACTGAAACTGTTTTTCAGAAAGAGCGGACGTTATTCACACCATTTGGTATTCAGTTTTTATTATTTTGCTTTCTTGTTTACTGTTTTTAGTCTGATTGTAGGAGTTAATTATATTGTAGAAATTCCAAATTGGATAGATTGGCTGATTGTATTCTCTACTTTTATTTATCTTTTTGTAGCTATAAAACGCTTTTACAAACAAGGATGGTTTAAAAGTTATTTGAAAACAAGTTTAGTCACCTTGCTGTTTTTTCCAGTGGTGTCCATTGCAGGAAGTATTGTACTTGTGTTTGCCATTTTGTTGTATTAGATTTTATAGTACAAAGGAATAACAAAAAGTGAGAGAAGGAAACTTCTCTTTTATAACCCTAAAATTATCACTTCTTGAAAAGTTCCTGGCAATCACAATTATATTATAGTTTGTCCTTTAAATATTTTCCAGTAATGGAAGCTTTGACTTTTACAATTTCTTCAGGTGTTCCTGCAGCTACTAGTTTTCCACCAGTTTCTCCACCTTCGGGACCTAAATCTATAATATGATCTGCACATTTAATCAGTTCTATATTGTGTTCTACTACAATAATAGAATGTCCTTTTTCAATTAAAGCATAAAAGGATTTTAAAAGCTTTTGTATATCATGAAAGTGTAATCCTGTGGTTGGTTCATCAAAAATAAAGAGCGCTTTTTCTTGTCTGGAACCTTTTCCTAAAAAGGTTGCAAGCTTAATACGTTGTGCTTCTCCACCAGAAAGGGTAGAAGAGCTTTGTCCTAAAGTAACATACCCTAAACCTACGTCTTGTAAAGGTTGTAGTTTTCCTTGAATCTTAGTTTGTTCATGTGCTGCAAAAAAAGCAATTGCATCATCAATAGTAAGATTTAAAATATCGTCTATGTTTTTGTTCGCAAAGGTTACTTCTAAGACTTCCTTTTTAAAACGCTTTCCTTTACAGGTTTCGCATTCTAAATGTACGTCTGCCATAAACTGCATTTCAATAGTTACTTGACCTTCTCCTTTACAGGTTTCACATCGTCCTCCATCGACATTAAAACTAAAATGTTTGGCTGCATAATTACGAATCTTACTTAATTTCTGACTTGCATACAAAGCACGAATATCATCATAAGCTTTTACATAGGTCACAGGATTAGAACGTGAAGAACGACCAATTGGATTCTGGTCTATAAACTCAATGTGTTTTACATTGGAGTAGTTTCCTCTTAACTCGGTAAACTGTCCGGGTTTATCCCCAAAACCAGTTAAGTGTTTTTGTATAGCAGGAAACAAAATTTTCTTGACAAGTGTACTTTTTCCACTTCCGGAAACTCCAGTAACCACGGTTAACATTCCTAAAGGAAAAGTAACATGTATATTTTTAAGATTATTTTCTCTCGCTCCAACAACTTCTACAGCATATTTTGAGGTTCTTCGTTTTTTAGGAACTTCAATTTTTAGCGTTTCATTTAAATATTGGGCAGTTAGTGAATTAGAAGCTAAAATGTCTTTAAAAGTTCCGGTTGCAACAACGTGACCACCTAAAGTTCCAGCTTCTGGACCAATATCAATAATTTCGTCTGCTTCTTTCATGATGTCTTCATCATGCTCTACCACAATTACTGTATTTCCTAAATCACGAAGTGCTTTTAGAACAACAATCAAACGTTCTGTATCTTTAGGGTGCAGACCAATACTTGGTTCATCTAATATATACATAGAACCTACCAAGCTACTACCTAAAGAGGTCGCAAGGTTTATTCGCTGACTTTCTCCTCCAGAAAGGGAATTTGATTTTCGGTTTAAAGTTAAATAGTCTAAACCTACGTTAGATAAAAAGGAAAGTCGGTTGTTTATTTCTTTTAAAAGTCGTTTTGCAATGGTAATATCATTATCATTTAACTCTAATTGTTGAAAGAAAATAGCCAATTTATTTAATGGCATTTCTACCAAATCGGTAATCGTTGCTCCACCAATTTTAATATAATTAGCTTCGACACGTAAACGTTTCCCATTACAAACTTTACATTTTGTTTTTCCTCGGTAACGCGATAACATTACTCGGTTTTGTATTTTGTATGCTTTGCTTTCTAATTCGGCAAAGAAATTATTTAGACCTTCAAAATATTGGTTCCCCGTCCAAATTAATTGCTTTTGTTCTGCGCTTAACTCAAAATAAGGTTTATGAATAGGAAAATTATAATGATGCGAATTATTCACCAATTGATCTTTATACCAACTCATGCTTTCTCCTCGCCAAGGAAAAATAGCATTCTCATACACCGAAAGTGCCGTATTAGGAATTACTAAATCGTCATCTATTCCAATAACATCACCATAACCTTCACATTTAGGGCAAGCTCCATACGGGTTATTAAAACTGAATAAATGCACATTTGGTTCTAAAAACAAAATGCCGTCTAATTCAAATTTATTACTAAAGTGCTGTTGTTTATTATCGCTTAAAGTTTCTATGTAACATTCTCCTTTTCCTTCAAAAAAAGCAGTTTGAGTTGCATCTGCTAGTCGGTTATAAAAATCTTCATCATCTTTTGTGATAATTCGATCTACCACCAAAAAGATATCTTTTACATTCGCTTTAATATCCTGGGTTTCGTCTAAGCGAATTATATCCTCTTTAACTTTAATTCGAGCATATCCTTGCTGATTTAGAACTTTCAGTTTGTCTTGTAATTCTCTTCCTTCTTCTAAATGAATAGGAGCGAGGAGCAATAGTTTTTCTCCTTCCGCAAAAGATCTTACATATTTAATGACATCTGCAACGGTATCTTTTTTTACTTCTCTGCCGGATTTAGGAGAGTATGTTTTTCCTATTCTAGCAAATAAAAGCTTTAGGTAATCGTAAATTTCTGTACTCGTACCAACGGTAGAACGCGGATTTGTAGAATTTACTTTTTGCTCGATAGCAATTGCTGGAGCAATCCCTTTAATGTAATCTACTTTGGGTTTATTTAATCTTCCTAAAAACTGTCTTGCATAACTAGATAAGCTTTCTACATATCGTCTTTGTCCTTCTGCATATAAGGTATCAAAGGCTAAACTAGATTTTCCAGAACCAGATAAACCGGTAATTACTACTAATTTGTTTCTTGGTATTACGACATCTATATTTTTAAGGTTATGCAATTTTGCACCTTTTATAATGATGTTTTTTTTAGGATTTACTTCCGAAATATTAGTGTTCATAAGCTTTTAAAAGAATAATTCTGCAAAGATACTACAACTAGTTCAGCTTAAAAAATAGATTATTGTGTAATAAAATGTTAAAAAAAGTATTTATTTTTTGTTTTTTAGGAATGATTCTTGTTATATTTGACTCATACTAACATATATAACAAAATACTAGCTTATAGCATAACATTACTTTTTAAATTTTAACCCCAAGTATTAGAAGGCTTCCTTCTATGCGAAAAAGTAATCATTATGCAAAAAGAACTTATAACCGACGCTACTCTTGTTAGTAACTACATTAAAGGAGATGAAGGCGCACTAGGAATTTTAATTACTAGACACAAACAGCGAATTTACAGTTTTATATACTCTAAGGTATATGATAAAGATATTGCGGAAGACATTTTTCAAGATACTTTTATTAAGGTAATACGAACATTAAAAAAAGGTTCTTATAACGAAGAAGGTAAGTTTTTACCTTGGGTTATGCGTATATCGCACAACTTAGTTATTGATCATTTTAGAAAAAGTAATAGAATGCCTAAATTTAGTAATACTGGTGAGTTTAGTATTTTTTCTGTACTTAGTGATAGCGCTTTAGATGCTGAAAAAACACTAATTAAGGAACAAGTAGAACATGATGTTAGACGCGTTATGAATGAGCTTCCAGAAGATCAAAAAGAGGTTTTGGTAATGCGTATGTATAATGATATGAGTTTTAAAGAAATTTCTGAAAAAACGGGTGTAAGCATAAATACCGCTTTGGGGAGAATGCGTTATGCTTTAATTAATATGCGAAAAATTATTGATAAGCATAATATTATTTTGACAAATTAACAATAATATAAAGTTTGTTACGTTTTTAGGGAATAACAAACACATTTTAAATGGCAAAACTTTACTCTAAGCATCCTGAAAAGGAACAATTAAACTTGAACCCTAAGAAAGAAACAGTAGATTTTCTTCTTAGTTATTCTAAAGCATTACGTGTATTACAATTTAATAATATGAAGTTTGAAACACTTCTTAACTAAATAAAAAAAGTCCGGATGTAGTTATCCGGACTTTTTTTATACCATTAAATGATTTTAAAGGAATTAATTGAGTCTTAAAAAGTACATGGAAAACCCTAGGGATTCTTCTTTTTTAATGACTTTAAATCCGAATTTTTGATACATTTTTACATTCTTTAAAGATGCAGCATCAATTATTACTGGTAATTCTGTATTTATATATTTATTTTTTACTTCTATCATTAATCGAGCGGCAGTTCCGTTTTCTTTATATTCGTCTCTAACACCCATAATCATAGGTCTAATATGGTTTTCTTTCGGATAGTTCTTATTCGCAATTATTTGTCTTTTTAAAACGCCGTAAACATGTGCAATACCAATGCACTTAAAGGCTAATTTAATATCTAAAGCTATGGTTTTATAGGTTACCTTTTCCTTGTGCGGAAATTTTAATAGTAAACATGCTTTATTGTTATTAGAAATATAAACTTCTCCAAATAAAATTGCTCTTTCAAATAGATACTCCATCAATATATGCATGCGTTCTATTCTTTTTTCATCTTGTTTTACTACTAGATTTATCGAATTGTTCTCTTGTAATGGTGAAAATGCAGAAACTAATATTTCTGATACTATTTTTTTATCTACGTAAGTTGCTTTTCTCAAATTAATAAGGTGTTAGTCGTTTTATTATTTTTTTGAATTGTAATATGCTTTTAAAACCGTACTTCTGCCAATAGTTTTAGTAATAATATCTTTTTCTAAATCCCAACCTCTAGCAGGAGAGTATTCTCTACCATACCAAATAATTTGTAAATGTAAGTCATTCCATATTTCTTCAGGAAAAATACGTTTTGCATCTTTTTCAGTTTGGGTTACATTTTTTCCGTTGGTTAAATTCCAGCGATACATTAATCTGTGAATATGAGTATCTACAGGAAAAGCAGGAACTCCAAAGGCTTGACTCATTACTACACTTGCTGTTTTGTGTCCAACCGCTGGAAATGCCTCTAAAGCTTCATAGCTTTGAGGTACTATTCCGTTGTGTTTTTCAATTAACATTTTAGATAAACCATAAATACCTTTGCTTTTCATTGGTGACAAACCACAAGGTCTAATGATTTCTTTAATCTCTTCCACAGATAATTTTACCATATCATAAGGATTGTCTGCTTCTGCAAATAACAATGGCGTGATTTTATTAACGCGTACATCTGTACATTGCGCAGATAGTAAAACGGCAACTAATAAAGTATACGGATCTTTATGATCTAGCGGAATTGGTATTTCCGGATAAAGTGCATTTAACGTTGTTATAACAAAATCTACTTTTTCTTGTTTCGTCATTATTGTATCTTTGATAGCAAAAATAACAATTATGACGACATTACAAGTAGGAGATACCGTTCCAAATTTTACAGTTAACAATCAAGATGGTGAATCTGTATCCTTAAGTGATTATAAAGGGAAAAAACTTATTGTTTTCTTTTACCCAAAAGCGAGTACGCCAGGTTGCACAACAGAAGCTTGTAACTTGCGTGATAACTACAAAGTATTGCAAAATCAAGGGTATGAATTGCTTGGTGTAAGTGCCGATTCTGAAAAAAGACAAACCAATTTTAAAAATAAATATGAATTTCCTTTTCCTTTATTGGCAGATGAAGATAAAGTGGTAATTAATGCCTTTGGTGTTTGGGGAGAAAAGAAATTTATGGGAAAAACCTATGATGGCATTCATAGAAAAACGTTTCTAGTAGATGAAAATGGAGTAGTAGCTCGTGTGATTGATAAAGTAAAGACAAAGGATCACGCAGCGCAGATTTTAGAATAAAAAAAAACGACCATTATAGTAATGGTCGCTTTTTAATTTTTATTTAAACTGTAGTTTATTGATCTTCACTATAAAGTTCTTCCGTTTCACAACTAAATAAACTTTTTTGTTTTATAATTTTAGATACACCTTCAGGAAGCATGCTTTCCCAACCAGATTCTCCGTTAGATATCATTTTTAAAACCGTACGAGAAAATACAGAAAGTATTTTAGGGTCATAATCTGCTATATCTACAACTTTTCCGTTGTATTTAAAGAATTTATACAATTCTTTCATTCTAGGATGCACTTTTAAATCTTCACTAGTAGTTAAGGTACCATCTCCATTTTCCATAGGATATAAGTACACACGTAAATCTTTAAAGAATAATTTACCAAACGCTTCTAAAATTCCTCCACTTAAATGGCGATAATATTTTTCGTCAAAAATATCGACTAGATTATTCACACCCATTGCAAGTCCCATTCTAGCTTTCGAGTATTGTGAGAAGTATTCCACTAGTTTATAATACTCTTGAAAGTTTGAGATTAGAACGGTTTGACCAAGCGAACAAAGTAATTTTGCTCTATCCATAAAGTCTTGCTCGTCAATTTCTCCTTCTGCACGTAGATTAGATAAAGTAATTTCAAACACTACTTGTGTTTTCTCTTCGTCTACTTTATTTTCTTTAATAAACATGTCATAAGACTTATGGAACATATCCATATTTACCTTAGTAACCGGTCTAAAACTACCACGAAGTGCTAAAATATTCTTTTTATAAAGTACTCTTGCTGGTAAAACATTGTTGCCATCTGGAGCAAACATGACCGCATCTGTCATGCCATTTTTAACCAGTTGTAAACTCATTAATCTATTATCTACATCTTCAAAAGCAGGTCCGGAGAAATTAATAGTATCAATTTCTAACTGGTCTTTATCTAAGTGATCGTATAAATATTTTAATAATTTTTTAGGTTCATTATATTTATAGAAAGCACCATAAATAAGGTTTGTTCCTAAAATACCTAAAGTTTCTTGCTGTAATCTAGCATCATTTTCTTTAAAACGAACATGTAGTATAATCTCGTTATAATCTTGATCTGGATCTATTTGGTACTTAATACCTACCCAGCCATGACCTTTGAATTTTTTAGCAAAATCGATAGTTGCTACGGTATTTGCGTACGAGAAAAATAATTTATTAGGATGGTCGTCACGAGTTAATCGCTCTTCCATTAATCTAACTTCATGATTTAGCATCTTACGTAAACGTGCCTCTGTTACATAACGTTTATCTTCTTCAATACCATAAATGGCATCACTAAAGGCTTTGTCATAAGCAGACATTGCTTTTGCAATGGTTCCAGAAGCTCCTCCAGCTCTAAAAAACTGACGTACCGTTTCTTGTCCGGCGCCAATTTCGGCAAAAGTTCCATAAATGTTTTCATTTAGGTTTATTCGAAGTGCTTTTGTTTTTAACGAAGGGATTTCATCAAATTGTTTATCACCTTTAATGGTTATTTCCATTTTAAATTTGGTTTACATGCTTTTAGATTACCATTTATACATTGAACGTATAAAGGGCATAACAAAGATATTAAATTAGTGTACCAAACAAAAAAATAAACTTATTTTTGTTTTAAAATCTATAGATAATTGAAAGTAACTTTTCTTGGCACAGGAACTTCGCAAGGTATTCCAGTTATTGGAAGCACACATCCCGTTTGTTTAAGCGATAACGCGAAAGATAAAAGATTGCGCGTTTCTGTAATGATAACGCATAATGATAACGTTTATGTTGTGGATTGCGGGCCAGATTTTAGAGCGCAAATGCTAAATCAAAATGCGACTACATTAGATGCTATTTTATTTACGCACGAACATGCAGATCATACTGCAGGATTAGATGATATTCGTCCTTTCTTTTTTAAGCAAGGCGATATACCTATTTATGCACATGAAAGAGTGATTAAATCCCTTCGTAAACGATTTGATTATATTTTTGAAACCGAAAATAAATATCCTGGAGCACCAAGTGTAATAGAAAATGAAATTACGAATACTTCTTTTTTTATAAGCGATTTAAAGGTAATTCCAATTAATGGCATGCATCATAATTTGCAAGTTTTTGGATTCCGATTTGAAGATTTCGCATATTTAACAGATATGAAAACCGTTGCAGACGAAGAGGTTGAAAAGCTTAAAGGTTTAGATGTCTTGGTCGTTAATGCATTACGTGAAAAAGAACATATTTCGCATTTTAATTTAGAAGAAGCACTTGCATTTATTGAAAAAGTAAAACCTAAAAAAGCCTATTTAACGCATATAAGCCATTGGCTAGGTTTTCATGATGAAGTACAACAAAAACTTCCTGAAAACGTTTTCCTGGCTTACGATGGATTAACCCTTAACCTATAACTAATTACTATTATGAAGAGTAAAATTTTTATGTACTTGTTTATTTTTGCAGCATTACTTGTGGTGTTTCAATATGTGAATTCTAAAAAAGTATTTGAAGCAGATAAAGTGCAACTAGAAGGCTATGTAAATAAAATTGAAAAGTATAAAGATTCTGTTACTGTTTTGGGAGACAAAGCTTTTCAATACGCAGAATTTAGTTTGGGATATTCGGATGAAGCTTTAAATTACATTGAAAAACGTGGTTATGAAAGTGATCAATTAATTGCACTTATTGAAGAATCGCTTTATGAGTTAAATTTAAAAGAAGGAGATAATCCTTTAGTGCCTTACGCCGCAATGTCTTCGGGTGGAAAAATGATTATTAATGCCATTCGCGTACTAAACCACAAATGGTTAATTTGTAACTTTAATGATGGCGAATATTGGGGTGAATTATTTTTAAAATATACTATTGGTGAAAATGGTAAACTTACTTTTGAGGTAGTAGATTCTTTGTTGTATCCTACTAATTAAAAAAATGTTTATATAAAAAAAGACCACTAATTTTAGTGGTCTTTTTTTATATTTATTAATCAGATTATTGGTATTTATATTTTATCCGCTAACCATTCTTTTAAAGCATAGAAATTTTGAGGAGCAACACCATGACCAACAGGAAATTCACTGTATTCATGTTTGATGTTTAAAGATTTTAAAAAGACTGGAGCTTTTCTCGCCCAATCTACAGGAATAACTTGATCTGCACTACCATGAGAACAATAGAAGTTAAGACCAGAATAGTCTTTAGTTTCTACATCTTCTGGTAAAATTGCAGGATTTATATAACCACTTAAAGCGATGATGTTTTTCACTTTTTCTGGATAGGTTAACGCTACACCATAACTTAAAATAGTTCCTTGACTAAATCCTAAAAGCGATACATTATCTTTATTTACAGGATAGTTAGCAATTGCTTCATCTATAAATTTTGCAATAAGATCTCTCGATTGTTTTGCTTCTTCGTCATCACTCCATTTAGCACCTGTAGCATCAAAATTGATGGTATACCAAGCGTTTCCATAAGGTTGCATGGCTTGTGGAGCTCTTACAGAAATTATAAATAACTCTTCTGGTAATTCGGCAGCAAAAGAAAACAAGTCATTTTCGTCACTTCCATAACCATGAAGTAGAATAAGTAAAGGCGCGTTTTCTTTTAAAGAAGATTCACGAATGATATGATGAAGGGAAAGGTTTTGTGTAGTCATTATTAATTAGAATCAGGTTTACCAATATTTGCGAATAATTTTTGAAAGAAGCCACCAACTAATGGCACTTGTTGCATTTTACCAGAAATAGCAGAAGATATGCCATAAATAAATAATACAGCAAAAAACACCCAAAAACTAGAGGTGATTGGCCAGCTATCAAAAGAATTAATGACTCTTCCTAGCAATAAAAACATAATCCATAAACCTAGTCCTTGTCTAATATGAAAGGAAGAGAAATCGTTTTTCTTATCATTGTTTAAAAAGTAAGCTATTATAGGACCAAATATGGTTATATACGCTACAATTGCTAATTTTTTACCTTCTTCAATGGTTTGTTCTGTCATTATTTAAGAATCATTTTATTATTTGCAATAATACCATAAACACTTCCTTTTAAGGGCGTATTTAAAAATATGCTGTTTTTAGATTTTGAAAGTATGTTCGATTTTTCGAAAGTAAATTTACCATTCGGATTAAACAAACTTGCGTTTATTTTATTTCCTTCGGAAATTGTTGTGCTTTCTTGTCCGAATCGTTCTTTTCCTTTCGTTAAAATACTTACCGTTTTCTTTACAGAGAATAATGTGTTTAATGCACCAAAAGCGCTTTCTAAACCAATAGTTCCGTAGTCAGCATAATCGAACTCAATATTTTTAAGTTCAATGTTTAACGGATTATGATCACTGGTAACCAAATCGATAGTACCATCTTTTACGCCTTCCATTAAAGCGTCTACATCTTTTTGAATTCGTAAAGGTGGTTGTACTTTATAATTGGTGTCAAAATCGGTTAAAACTTCGTCTGTAAAAAATAGATTGTGAATTGCAACGCTACAGCTGACGTCTAATTTTTTCTTTTTCGCTTCTCGAATAAGGTCTACCGCTTCTGTAGTAGAAATAGTAGGAATATGTAATTTTCCGTCCGTATATTCCAATAAAAACAAATCACGAGCTACTTGCAAGGCTTCGGCAAGATTCGGATTTCCTTTTAAACCTAAAGTCGTACTTGTAATATTTTCGTTTACAACACCATTTCTGCTAATAGATTTATCTTCTGGATAGGAGTACACCAAAGCATCAAAATTACTAGCATATTGTAAGGCGATTTTTAGCATATTGGCATTTGCAATGGGCTTTTTATAATCTTGAAAAGCGCAGGCGCCAGTATTTTTCATATCAAACATTTCTGCAAGATGATCTCCTTTACTGTCTTTAGTTAAAGCACCAATGGGTAATAATTTTACCGCATGATGTTGTGCTTTGCTAATTACAAATGCAATGTCTGAACTAGAATCTAAAATAGGTTCTGTGTTCGCATTCATGGCAACCGTTGTAAATCCAGAAAGCGCAGCAGTTTGTAAACCGTTGTTTATAGTTTCTCTGTCTTCAAATCCTGGTTCACCAAAACAAACACTACTATCAAACCATCCTTGGGATATGTGTAAATTTTCTAGATGTATTTCTTTATAATTGGCAGTATTTTTAATGTCTTTAGCAATTTTGCTAATCACACCTTTTTCTATTAAAATATCTTGAACCGTATTATGAAACTCGCTTTTAGAGTCTATAATTGTAGCAGATTTTAGGAGTACGTTCATTTCAAATATTTTAAGAGTAGCATTTCAATAACCAAAAATACCAATGCAAAAATAACAAACCATTTCCATAGCTCGTTAATTTTGGAGTCACTTTTTAAAGTATTAAATAATTGCGTTATCGAAGCACTTGTAGTTATATTTTCTAGGTTGCTAATATCTTGATAAACCAAATTGCTTTCGGTTCTATCTAAGTTATAGCTTACGTTTTCTATACTTTCCGTTTTGTTTTTTATGGAATAAATTCCAGCTTCGTTTGGTGTTTCGTTCGTAGTTATAGAAACCTTATTATTAAAATATTGCTGCTGCGGAATCATATTTATTTCCGACTTAGATAACGAAAGAATATCATCTTGCTGCAGCTTTACAGTAACATCATAGTTATTTTGTTTTCCAATAGTGTAATATAATTTAGGAATCTGTAAACTACGTTTCGCAATATTATAAAAGGTAGGTACAATTAAAGGCGAATTTTTAAAATTGGAGTTTTTACTGTTTAAAGCGGAAGCAAATACAAATACATTTTTGTTATTTGCTAGAAAGGATTTAGCATCTTCAAATTGTAATACTTTGGAAGCATTTTCTGTTTGAAACGTATAATAGCTATTTACTTTCGGATACTGAAAATTAGCCACACGTTTATCAAAAACATTCGTGTATAAAGGATGCGAATAATTAATCGTTGTTATCTTTTTTTCGGAAGTATTTTTAGCGTTAAAAGCTAATCCAGATTGCAATAATAAATTATTGTAGGAGGAAAGCGTGCTCTCTTCATTAGGAATAACAATTAGAAATCCTCCAGTATCTGTAAAAGCTGCAAGTGCAGTAGAAAGTGCATTTGGTATCTCTTTTAATTCGTTTAGAATAATAAGGTTTTGTTTTTCAAAAACACTATAATTCAATTGATTCTCTTTGGTGCTGGTATAGTTGAATTCGCTTTCTGTAAAAATTCGTTTTAAATACGAATCGTTCGCATTATCAATACTTAGTACATTAATTTTTGCAGCTTTATTGATATTAAAAAATAAGCTATTATCAAATTGAAGCTGTGTGTCTTCTATCGTGATTTCGCCAAGAATACTTTCATTTGCAGGAATCGTAAAATTTGCAGTAGCTTCTCCTTGTATAGCAACGGCTGTTTTTGCAATGAGTTTTCCATTGTTTAATAAAGAAATGGGAATGTTATCTAGAGCAATTCCTGTGTTTTTTAATCGCACACTAATATCTATATTCGTTGCAGTAGTTTTTGAAATGTAGACACTATCTACAGAAATATTATTCGTATTTACTGGTTTTAAAGCTACAGCATGCACTTTAATTAAAGAGTCTGTTTTTGGGTTGAAACGGTTTTCCTTTTCTTGAAAATCAGATATAAAAACCAAGTTCTTAATGCTGTTTTCTTTACTGAATAACGTTTTACTTTTTAAAAGTACAGCATCATAATTTAATTGATTTGGAGCATAATCCAATTGTAATAAATCATTTTTAATAGCCTTTATAGTCGTGTTTTTAAAGGTTTGATTATTGGTGATAATCGATATACTTTCGTCTTCTGGAACTTCTGTAAGTACATCTTGAATTGCTCTTTTAAGTAATTCTCCTTGTGCGCCTTTTGCTTGTAAGCTAAAACTATTGTCTAAATAAATAACCGTTTCTGCTTTAGTAGTTAAACTATTAGTTTTAGAAGTATAAGGTTGTGCAAAAGCAATAATTGCTGCTGCTAGTAGAAGTAGCCTGGTTAATAAGGTTAGCCATTTTTTTAGAATCGCACTTTTACGCGTTTGTAGATTTACTTTCTTTAAAAAAGCAACGTTGGTAAACTTTTCAATTTGAAACTTACGAAGCTGAAATAAATGGACAATAATAGGAATAAGCAGTGCAAATAATGCGTAAAGAATTTCTGGGTGTTTAAACTGCATATTATTTTAGATTGGTCAAAGATAAAAAATGATTGTGAATTTAAAAGTTTTTTTCGTGACGAATACACGAATGTTTTTTTGCGAATTTATTGTAAAATGTTATAAAAAAAATATTAGTGGATTCATGACAGATTATTTGTTTCAGCTAAAAGTTAACAAAAGAAAAAATAATCGATCATAGGTTTCATTTCATGCGTATTAAAATAGGCTGTTATTTCTTTCTGTGCTTCGTGATTAGCAACGGTAACGATACATTGCGGATTTTCAATTTGTTTTAAGTATTCAAAATTATGCAATTCTTGATTGTAAATATGTTTGCCAATTTTCTTCTGGTTATCGCAAATCCAATAAAAAGGAATTTCCTTTTCAATTAAAGCTTTGGCAATATTTTTTCCTTTGGTTCCTGCTCCCCAAATAGTGATTGGTCTTTTAGTATCATAATCCAATTCTAAAAAGTAATGCAATTTGATATCTAGAAAATAATTTTGTGCATAATGCTCGTGTGTTCTAGAAGTTCTGGTGCTATAATCTCGCCATTGATGCAGTACTTGATTACATGGAATACATTTGAAATTATGTTTGTAAAACCGGAATGTTAAATCATAATCTTCAGGGTAACGACTCGGATTAAAAGCATCCGCTGTAATAAAATCTTCTCGATGTAACATCCAACAAGGAGAAGGAATTACGCATTCTTTATAGATTTCAGAATAATTACTTCCTTTTATAGTTAGGTCATTCAGCCAGGTTTCATATCGTGCATAACCATTGCTAATGCCTTCGTCACTAAAATACTTTACCAATCCGACGGCAACGTGTTGTTTTCCGCTTTCAAGTAAACTATGTATCATAATTTGCAATTTGTCTTCATGCATAATATCATCACTATCCATTCTAGTAATATAGGTTCCTTTACTATTTTTAAAAGCAAGTTGTAGTGCGTCTATAATGCCTTCGCCATTATTTTTAAAAAGTTTTATTCTAGCATCTAATTTAGCATAGGTTTCTACCAGTTTATAGCTCGCATCCGAAGAACTATCATCTACAATAAGTAATTCCCAATTGGTATAGCTTTGTTGGAGTATAGAATCGATGCAATCGGATAAAAAAACTTCGGTATTTTTAAAAGGAGTGATAATACTAATGAGAGGATTTTGCATCTAGCTAATATAGGTTTTAAGTTAGAAGTATTTATAGTTATTAGCACCTAGAGTTTGAAATGTTTTGAAGGTACTATTTTTTATATTAGGTTTAACTTTAAATACTTTAGGCACTTCAAGGACTTGTAACTTCTCTTATTTTAACAAAAAGTTAAGGAATTAAATTGTAACACATTGTATTTTTGAGCGTCAATTAAGCAAACTCAAACCAATTTCTCCTAAAAGAGGGAATATTAAACTATTAATTTATGAAAAAAGTATTAGCCGTTATTGGCTTAAGCACATTGTTAGTCGCTTGTGGAACTTCTACTAAAACGGGATCCAATGATTTAGCAACAAGTACAGCAATTGAAACTGCTTTAGATTTAACTAAAGTTGTTAATGACAAAGTTCCAGTAACTATTAATCCAGGACGTTTTACTGTAGAAACGGTAACGTATAGATTGCCTAGAGTAGTTCAAGGTACGTATTCTGTTAGTGATTTTGGAAAGTATGTAGACGACTTTAAAGCTTTTGATTACAAAGGGAATGAAATAGCGACTACTAAATTAGATGATAATTCTTGGACCATTGCAAATGCAACAAACCTAGACAAGATTACATATTATGTTAATGATACTTTTGATACAGAAAGCTCTGGAGGAATTGGAGGAGAAAATCCTTTTTCACCAGCAGGAACGAATATTGAATCTACAAACTACGTATTAAATTTACATGGTTTTGTTGGTTATTTTGACTCGTTAAAAAACGCACAATATAAATTAGATGTAACTGCACCAGCAACTTTTAAACGTTCTTCTGCAATTCAAGAAGTAGGAACAGCAACAAGTAAAGATGGTAGTACTTCGACTACGAGCTATTTTGCACCACGTTATTTTGATATTACAGATAATCCAATGTTTTATGGGGATCTAGATGTTGAAGAATTTCAAGTAGGTGATATAAAAGTAGTATTAAGTGTATATTCTCCAAACAAAGTGCACACAGCGGCTTCGCTTAAAGAAACAATGTTTAACATGATGCAAGCGCAAAAAGCATATTTAGGAGATGTGAATGCAACACCTCGTTATGATATTTTCTTGTATTTAAGTGAAGGTAAAGAAGATTCACCTAAAGGATTTGGAGCTTTAGAGCATCATACATCTACAATGGTAGTAATGCCAGAAAGTTCTCCTGCTGAAGGTTTAGCTAAAAGTATGACAGACGTTGTAGCACATGAGTTTTTTCATATTGTAACCCCTTTAAGTGTACATAGTGATGATGTACATTATTTTGATTATGACCAACCAACATTCTCTAAACATTTATGGATGTATGAAGGTGTAACAGAATATTTTGCACAACACTTTCAAGTATATGAAGGTTTAATGACAGAAGACGAATTTTATACTACTATGTTAAGCAAAATTAAAACTGCTGCTAACATGAACGATACGATGAGTTTTACTAAAATGAGTGAAAACGTATTAGACGAGCCATATGCGCCACAATATTACAATGTGTACATGAAAGGTGCTTTAATTGGTATGTGTATAGATATCTTAATGCGTGAAGAAAGTAACGGAAACAGAAGTATGCTTTCTTTAATGAAAGAACTTTCTGCTAAATACGGAAAAAACAAACCTTTTAATGATGATACTATTATTGAAGAAATTACAGCAATGACATATCCATCTGTAGGTGCATTTTTAACGACACATGTGGAAGGTACAACACCAATTGACTACAATGCGTTTTTTGCCAAAGTAGGATTAGCATTTGAAGAAAGTAAAGTAAAAACAAACTACATTCAAAATGATGGCGAATTTATTTTTGCTCCAAACAGAGAAACGCAAACTATTGCGTTTTCTCCTGCAGTTGCAAATAATAGCTTCTGGAATGATAATGGTGTAAAAGCTGGTGACGTTTTGAAATCTGTGGATGGCGTAGCATTAACTATGGCTTCTGCACAACAAATTATTGGAGGTATGTATGCATGGCAACCAGGTAAAGAAATAAACGTTGTTTTAGATAGAAATGGAGAAGAAGTGATTATTAAAACTACACTTACACAATCTTATACTTCTGGTGAAAAGTTACAACCAAAAGCGGATGCTACAGAAGCACAAAATAATTTACGTAAGGCTTGGTTAAAAGGATAATAAATCTTTTTGTAAAGAAATAAATCTCTTTATATAGAGATTAAGAATAACTAAAAACGCCAGATACAAATTGTATCTGGCGTTTTTTTATTTTGCAATGGAAAAAGTGAATGTACTTCCTTTTTCGGGCTTAGATTCTAGTTGAATAGATCCTCCAAGTTTTTCTACAAGCGTTTTTACTGTGTATAAACCAATTCCTGTTCCCTTTTTTCCTCGTATATCTGTGGTTTCTGCAGTACTAAAAAGGTTAAAGATATCTTTCTGTTTTTCTGCTTCAATACCGTTTCCATTATCGGTAACGCTAAAAATATATTCGCTTTCTGTACTAGAAAAATGTAACGAAATTAAAGGTTCCGGTTTGTTATTATATTTAAAGGCATTATCCACCAAATTAAGAAGTATTTGCGTGATTGCTGCTACATTTTGATTCTGTATAAAACCTTCTTTTGTGTATTTGAAATTAGTATCTTTAAGCATTAGAATAGATTTTATCTTTTCAAATAGCTTAGGTATTGAAACATCTTCAAACTCCTTATTTACAAGGTCATCTGCTTTATAGTGCATTAAAATACCATCAATATAATCTCTTAATGTTTCCGCAGATTCTTCAATGTAATCAATGTATTGTTTAGAATCTTTAGATAGTGTATTTATGTTTTCTTCTTTTAATAATTCGGTTAAAGAACTAATATTTGCTAATGGTGATTTTAAATCGTGTGAAACATGACTTGCAAAACTTTTTAAATGGTTATTTCTATTATTAAGTTCCTCTTGCAGACTTTGTAATTGGTCGTTCTTTTTTCGTAATTCAAATAAACGCATGACTTGTTTTCCTAAAGAAACTAATGCTGCCATTTGGGCTTTAGTTAATTTTCTTGGTTCATGATCATAAACACACAAAGTACCTAAAGCCAAACCTTCTGGATTTCGTAAAGGTACTCCAGCATAAAAAATGGCTTTAAAGCCTTCTATTAGTGGGTTACCCTGAAAACGTTTGTCTTTTCTAGAGTCTTCAACTATAAAAATATCTTCTTCTTGTAAAATAGCATGTCCGCAAAAAGAAATGGACCTCGGGGATTCTGATATATTTATACCATGATGTGATTTTAAAAAATTTCTATCCGCATCTAATAACGTAATTAAAGAAATAGGTACATTACATATTGCAGCTACAAGCTCTGTAATATTATCGAAATCGCTTTCTGGTAAAGTATCTAGTAATCCAGATTCTTTAACGCATTTAAGGCGTTCAATTTCATTATCAGGTAATTTGGGCTCTATCATTTAATAATTGGTTTAACAGGGAGTTTTATGAATTATTTAAACCTAATAAGTAAAAGTATCTTATTTTTTTTAAGTTCTATAATTGTAATCCTTTTTTTTAAGAATACATTAAGTAAATGTTTAGGTTGAATAGAAAAAATACTATATTTATAAGGCTATTAATCCATTTTCTAATATTATGAAAAATATTTTTTTGTTATTCATCCTGATGCTTTTTACTACCGGAAGTCTTTTTTCTCAAGATAAAAAGGAAATTGTAGATGCTAATTTTTGTGTTTCCGTAAACGGAAAAGTTTTTAAACATGAGAATGGAGAAATCGTTTTGCTAGAGAAAATTATAAAGTTGAACAACGGAACTATGATGTATCCAAATGGAGGTTATAGACTAAAAAATGAAGATAAATTCTATTTAAAAGAAGGGGAATGTATCGGTTTTAGCGGAAAAGTATATGAAAGCCAAGACAAGTTAAACGTTGTTTTATACAAAAAGTTTAAAAGAAATAGAAAGTAATTTAAAAGCCTTCAAAAACACCAAGTCCAAATAAAGCGAAATCATATTTTACAGGATCTTTAGGATCTAATTTACGTAAAGCAGTATCTAGTTCTAATAAAGCTTTTGCATCATTTTGTTTGCGATTAAGTATCCCAAGTTTTCTTGCAACATTTCCAGAGTGTACATCTAGCGGACAAGATAAAAGGCTAGGAGAGATGCTTTGCCAAACACCAAAATCTACTCCAGCATTATCGTTTCTAACCATCCAACGTAAAAACATGTTTATACGCTTTGCAGCAGAACCTTTAAGTGGATCGCTAACATGCTTTTGTGTTCTTTGTAAATGTTCTATTTCAAAAAAAGTTTGTTTAAAGTGATGAATAGCCTTCTGTAACGAACCGTTTTCTAAATGATTAGCAAATACAGCTTCTAAACCGTTATGCGTTTTGTAGATATGCTGCAAAGCTTTAACAAAGGTTATAAAGTCTAAGCCATTAAAAGTTCTATGTACAAAAGGTTCTAGTTTTTCTAAATCGCTTTCTTGATGATTCACTATAAAATCATGAGGAGTATGATCTAGCATTTGCATCATTCGTTTTGCATTTTTATTGATGCTTTTTCTATTTCCCCAAGCAATAGTAGCTGTTAAAAAACCAGCAATTTCGATATCTTCTTTTTTAAAAAATTCATGCGGGATTTGAATAGGATCACTATCAATAAACTTCACATTATTGTATTCTACGACTTTGGCATCTAAGAATTCTTTGAGCTCTTTTTGGTTTAGTTTTTTCACCAAGCGAAGATACTTATTCTATTGTAATAGTTTCGGTTGATGCTTCTAGCATTCTTCCATTTTCTTCCATGGTAATTTTAATAGTAAATGCAAGTGTTGTACCTTCTGCTATAGCTTCGTTTAAAACAAAATCTTTTCTGTTATAATTATATCCGTTTCCGTCATTTAAAATAGTAATAACATTTTCTATAGGTTCATTTTCTAGCGTTTCTGGATTTTTATAAGAGAGTTTGTTGTTTAATGAATTTCCTGCAACAATACCCAAAATATCCTGGTTTGCGGTAATTATAATTTCAGAAACATGCTCTTTTAAAGTATAGTTTTCATCACAACTAGTTGCATAAGCTGTATTCGAAAACTTTTTTAATTCTTTAAAATTGGAAGCAACTACATAGTCAAACAAAGTCTCAAAATTCAATATTAAATCTTCTGATGTTACTGTGGTTGTATCGCCATCTACTGCATCTTCTGCAGTAAAATATAGAGACTCATAATACAGGTTATAATCTTCTGTACAACAGGAAAAAATAAGAACTTGCAAAAGGGCAAAAAAGGCAAAAGATTGAATGGTTTTCTTAATCATGGTAGTTTTTTTAATAGATGCAGATATTCTGATTTGGTTGCGTAATAAATGCGAATAAATTTTTATTCCAATTCCTTAGAATAAAAACCATCCTTTAAATTTTCACTACGCTGCTGCGGAATCACTTTAAAGTACGTTTTAAAAAAATCTAATTGTTCTTGGTTTAAAGCAGGCAACGGAATATCTCCTGTTCCCCAAAAGAAGTCCATATTTGAGGGTGTATTGATGCTTATGTTTTCTAATTGTATGCTTTTATATTCTTCTGAATATTTAGAATTTTTATATGGTGTTATAAGGTATTCCGAAGAAAAAGTACTAGAAACGGCAAGCTGTTTATTATTGCTAATTTGCTCATTATTTATCTTAAAAAGCAATGGTATAGCTGCAAGTACCACAGACATAACGATAACGACTTGAATGCTTTTTTTAGCCATCAAGACATGGGAAACTATGAGTAAACTAAAACACAATATAAACGGAAAGAAGAAGCGATATTGTGGCGAAGTTAGTATTAGAAAAACCATCGTGATTACTGCAACACTATAAATAATATAATACGCTTTTCGCTCTTTTGATTTCGCTATAATAAATGGAATCACAGCCAAAAGTAGTATCATTAATTTATTAAAAACACCATGCAAACTAGGAGCTAGTAACCAGCTTTTTAGTTTTGTAAAGTATGATGCCTTTTCAAAAGCTTCCGCAGTTAAATGATAGGCATAAGGTTTGGTGTAATTCACAAAATAGGTTTCTACACTTTCTGGTAAACTCCAAGACGTTTTTAAACTTTCTATTCCTTGTAAAGGGAACATTAAATTACCCGTTACTATTATATTTTTAATAGCAAATAGGAATAGCGTTAGGCTTCCAAATAAAACAATAATAGAGGTCGTGCTTCTTGTAAATATGAAATAGTGCTTATATAATACGAATGCAAAAATGCAAAATGGTAAAGCAGTTAGTTTTATGAAAATCATAAAAAACGAAAGCATTACAACGGTAAGAAAAGCCTGTTTTGTATAACTAGAATAGCATATTATAAACTGATGTAAAAGGATAAAACTTAAAACATAAATAGCAATATCTGGAGAAGGAGCACTTATAAATTGGAAGAAAAAAACATTCGCTAATGGAAATAAACCAAAGATAAGATTCCTAGTTGAAGTCTCTTTTTTAGTGATATAATCATTCAATTTAAAAATAGCATAGACATTACCAAGTAGTAATGCTAAAGCGCTTAAATCATTAAATCGGTTGTAAATAAAGCTAAAATTGAAAGCACTTTGTAAAATGTGCCAACCAGAAGTTTGGCCAAGAAAAACGTGTAGATTTACCAAACCATTTACAAAACCAAATTCATTAAGCCATTTAATGGTTTGTATGTAATACGATTCGTTATCTATAACAAATGGAGGAGAAGCACTTTGGGCTAAAATAAGGATACTAATAACCGTTAAAAGTATTTTAAAAAACGTAGAAAGTGCAAGTGATTTTGTTTTTAATTGGTGCCAAAAAGCAACTATTTCTTTACAATTTATAAATGCTAAAGCACTTGTGGTTAATAGTAAAACAATATGAAAGGAGGCATTAATAGCAAATGGAATTGCCCAAATACTAGCAAGTAGAGTAACTCCGAAAAAACCAAAAAAGATAGTTATTACGCTATCCTGTTTTTTTAATTGTAAAATACGGTTTATGTGTACTCCAATAATGCTACTTATTGCAAGAATATAAAACCAAGAAAGGAGGATTAGTAGCATACTAATTATATAATTTCAAATTCCAAAAAAAGTTTCGAAGGGACAGTTTCGAAGGGACAGTTTCGTATACGAATAGGCTTCTTGTTTTATACTCGGAACACGGAATACTGAATACTGAACACTGCTTACTAAATACTGTCAACTATCTTCCCATCTACCATAGTCAGTTTTCTATCCGCCATATCTGCTAATTCTTCGTTATGGGTAACAATTACAAAGGTTTGTCCAAACTCATCACGTAGCTTAAAAAAGAGATTATGCAAGTTTTCGGCAGAGGCGCTATCTAAATTTCCCGAAGGTTCATCTGCAAAAATTAAATCCGGATTATTAACCAAAGCTCTAGCAACCGCAACACGTTGTTGTTCGCCTCCAGAAAGTTCATTAGGTTTGTGTTTGTATCTATGTGATAGCCCTAGAAAATCTAAAAGTTCTTTCGCTCGTTTTTCAGCTTCCGCAGGTTTTGTTCCTTTAATAAAAGCAGGGATACAAACGTTTTCTAAAGCTGTAAATTCTGGTAATAATTGATGAAACTGAAAGATAAAACCAATATTATGGTTTCTAAACTTAGCCAAAGCCTTATCGCTTAAAGAAGTAATATCCGTTTCTTTAATCTTAAATATGGTTTCTTCTTTTTTGGAAGCTTTATCGAGAGTTCCAAGAATTTGTAAAAGGGTTGTTTTTCCTGCTCCAGAAGCACCAACAATAGATACAATTTCTCCTTTTTTAATATGAAGATTTACACCTTTTAACACGTGTAAATCTTCGTAATATTTATGAATATTTTTGGCTTGAATCATTATCTTTTTATCAAGCTATGAAAGTACTACTTTATGCTTAATCCAGCAACTTTAAATGTTTTTAGGTTTCGATTTAAAGATGTTTTTTACATTATTATAATCTATAAAATAAACCATTCTAAGAGAAAAAGTATGATTAATATCTTCTTGAAACAAATCGTCTAAACTTGCAAAATAGTCCTCTTTGGAAGCATTAGAAAAGTTAAGTAATTGATTTCTGTACAATGCAGTTAGCTGACTTCCAGGAGCAAATTGCCAAGAATACGATAAGTCTAAATTCCAAGTATCAAAATTAACATCGGGATTCTCTACATCTGCTTTTACATAACCATCGTCTTGATTTAATCTTCCATTTTCTTGTAATGCATATAAGTCATCTTCATAAGTTACCGTACTCCAGTAGTTTCTAAAGGTTAAGTTTAAAGCATGAAAGGAGTTGAAATTATAACTTCCTGAAATACTATTAATTATTGTTTCTTGATCGCGTTGCCCATATATAATATCATTATTATCCAGAGTCTCTATATAACCACGCTCTTTTTTTTCCATATCATAATTAAATGAATATTGCATGATAAACTTATCCCCAAGTTTTAAACGAGGTTCTATGCTAAAGAAATAGCTCGTGTAATCTCTTCCGCTTTCAAAAAGGGTTTCATAACCTAAACTAGCATCTAAAGCAAAGGTTTTGTTGTAGTTCGATGAAATCCATCCGTTCATATTCAGCCAGTCTTCAGAAATAAAATAACGATTTTTTGCTCTTGGTCCAAAATAGTCATATTGTTTTCCAGGTTGTATGGCAACATAAGCGCCAAAGTCCATTAAGCTCTTTTTTAAGTTTCCGCTAAAGTTTACATTAAAGTTTTTACCGGTGTATGTATGTGGTTTAAACAAGTAGCTTACATTGGCGTTAACGTATAGTTGAAAGCTATTTAGTCTTTTTGTAGGTTCAAAAATTCTATAGCTTCCGTTAGCATAAAAATTACTGAAGTTATTTCTGAATAAAATTCCCATATCGTTGATATCGTATTTTTTATCGACAGCTTCATGTTCTACAGAAAAACGATACTTACCACTATTTTTTCCAAAGCCGATTCTACTACTATAACCAACTTGATTGTTTGCATCCGGAAGGTTTATAGCACTTCTTTTTACTTGAGCAATAAAACCATAGGTATTATTTTTATTGACAAGATCTAATAGTAAACCCGTTACATTGGCATCTCTAGCATGACCATTTCTAGTAACATTGGTGTTAATTAAACTTACCGATGAGTTTTTATTAAACTGTTGGTCAACAACAAGAATGTTATAATTAGCCAAAGGTTCTATTTCTTCTTCTCTAGTACTATTAGTTACATTATCTTTTATTTGTGCTTTTGTTTTTTCGGTAATGGCATTAAAAACACCAATACCTAATCCGTTTTTGGTTCTACCAGAAACTTTGATCGCATTAAGCATGTTTACTTTTTCTGGAAAGTCTACAAATTCTTCATCATCACTTAAAGTAACTTCTCCAACGGGAGCACTTCCAATTCTTCTAGAGTAAAATAAGTTTCCTTTAGAAAATAAATCGACACCTTCCGTAAAGAATTGTCTTTGCTCGGAAAACTGTTGTTCAAACGGACCTAAATTTAATTGTACATCATCAAAACCAGCTTGGCTAAAATCTGGAATTAGTGTTGCATCTAAAGTAAAGTTTTCACTAATTCCGTATTTAACATCCATACCAACACCATAATCCGGACTGTTTTTTGAATTGTATGTTGCAGAAGCAAAAGGATAAAAACTTAATCGAGTAGGAGGTTCAATGTTTTCAATTCCTTTAATTTCACCATTATATAAACCGATATAACCTTTGGTAACATCTACAGGATTCCATGTATATTGGGAGTTGTCTGTTCTAAATCTTCTATGAAATTGTAATCCCCAAGTTTGCACTTTCTGATTAGAAAAACGCAAAGCGGAATATGGAATTTTCACTTCAACGATCCAGCCATCATCTACAATTTTAGTTGCGCTCTCCCAAACGGCATTCCATCCAAAGTCTTCTCCAATGGTTGGGTTTGCAATAGCATCTGCTTGGTTACCTGTTGGGAAAATGAAAAACTCGACATCGTTTTGTGCATCGTTATTCGGGTTTAAAATAATTCCGAAGAAATCGGAAATCCCAAAATTATCACGTTGGGAAAATTGTTTAATAATATCTTCTGGAACGTCGTGTAAATAAGCAGCAAAAAAGATAGCATTATCGTTATAGGTAACTTTAACCTCTGTTTTTTGATGCGCCTTTTCTGCTGCTCCAGCATCTGGTCTAATTTGAGTAAAGTTTCTAGCTACTTCTGCATTTTGCCATGCAGCATCGTCTAAAACGGCATCAATTTTTGGTGCTTGTTCTGTTCTTAAAATGTGTAATGACTTTTTTTCTTGGGCTTGCAAAGTAATAGCAGTAACCATTGCAAGTAAAAGGAGGATTAAATGTCTCATTTGGTGATGTATTTAGTTTTTGATTGATGACTTAAAGACATTAAAAAAAAAGGAATGTTACAGTAAATTTAAGAAACCAAAAATACACTTTATTATTAGGTCTATAAAAAAAAATGGATAAATGCAGAGAACAGAAGTACCAACGGAATTTTAAAAGTTTTTTTTCGACTTATTTTTTTTGCTTATTTTTATACCATTAATCCATATAAGATGCCATACAAACAATTTGAAGAGTATAATATTGAAGTTACTGAAGGTCTTAAAAACCAATTTAAAAGTATTATTGAAGATTTAGGTGAAGACACGAAACGCGATGGATTGCTTAAAACTCCAGAACGTGCAGCTAAAGCAATGCAATTTTTAACACAAGGTTACGATCAAAGTCCGGAGGAAATTCTTAAAAGCGCTATGTTTAAAGAAGATTATAAGGATATGGTAATTGTAAAAGATATAGAATTGTATTCGTTATGCGAGCATCATTTACTTCCTTTCTTCGGAAAAGCACATATTGCATACATACCAAACGGACAAATTGTTGGTTTAAGTAAATTACCAAGAATTGTAGATGTTTTTGCGAGACGATTGCAAGTACAAGAGCGTTTAACACATCAAATTTTAGACTGTATTAACGATACATTAAAACCGCAAGGAGTTGCCGTGGTTATTGAAGCTTCTCACATGTGTATGATGATGCGTGGTGTGCAAAAGCAGAATTCGGTAACTACAACTTCTGGATTTAGAGGCCAATTTGAAAAAATTGAAACACGAAACGAATTTTTAAAATTAATTAGCACCAAGCTTTCTTAGAGAAGCTACACGTAACCTATAGTAAAAAAAATATACTAATTAAGTGTCCGTTAATCTTGGCACTTTTTTTGTTTACTATATACGTACTATGAATTTACAAATTAAAAACAAATACAAATTATTAGCAATAAGCATCTTATTAGATGTAATAGGATTAATACCTTTTATAGATATTGTTTGGGCACCACTTTCTGGGTACATTATGACAAGATTATATAAAGGTGAAATTGGAAAAATAGCCGGAGTTATTACTTTTCTTGAAGAAGCTATTCCCGGATTAGATTTTATTCCAACGTTTACCATCATGTGGCTTTATACACATATATTTAAAAAGACAAAACCGGAAGAAACGATTATTGAAGTAGATGCAGAATAATTTTTTCTGATATTCTTAATTTCGTTTATTGAAAAATGCACCTCTCTGTTATTAAAAGAAAGGTGCATTTTTTTAACCTGAATTTTTACGCTACAAGGTATAACTCACAGAGAAACTAAAATTTCTTCCAATATCATAAATACCATCTGGTTTTAATCTAGATAAGTGATTTACATATTTTTTGTTAGTTAAATTAGTTCCCGTAATTTGAAACTGTAAAGCATTTTTAAACACGTGTATTTCTCCACCAAATCCAGCACTTAATAAACTATATCCTGAAGTTTCGGTTTCAAAAATGTTCGTATTTTTTTGTGCTAAAGCGGTACTTAAGGTCACAAAAGCATTTCCGTTTTGTACAGGTTTTAGATTGTATTCTATGCGTAGCGTATTGTTTATCTTATTTGCAGGAATTAATGGTAGGTAATCTCCGCTATTTTGTTTTCCTGTAACGGTTTCAAAACTACTTTCTATGTGTAACCAATCTAAAGGATGTGGATGTATGTGTAAACCAATTTCTCCTCCATATAAAGCAGCATCTTCTTGAAGATACAGATAAACAGGGTCGTCATTCATCGTTTCACCATTTGGAGATAAATAAATGTAATCGTTAATTACATTATAAAATCCGTTAGCAAAAACCTCTAAATGGTCTGTTTTATACTCTAAAGCTAAATCGGTTTGAAAGTTTTGTTCGTTATTTAAATTCTCGTTTCCTATTTCAAAACGGTTTGTTCCTTCATGTGATCCATTTGAAGTAAGTTCAGCAAGGTTTGGAGCTCTAAATCCGGAAGCTACATTTAATCGAGCAACTACATTTTTTGTAAGATTAGTTTTAAATCCTAATGCACCATTAAAGCTATTAAAGTTTTTATTAAGTCCTTCTAATACATCTATTTTTCTAGTATCATAACGTGCTCCTAATTGCACATCCACTTTTTCAAAATGAATATGAGAGGTTGCTAATACGCCAAAATCATTCGTTGTTGCATCTGGAATTAATTGTTCTTCACCATAATTCGTGTTGGTTTGATTCATACCTTGAATACCAACAATAGTTTCAAATTTCCCTAATTTTGGCATGTGATATTTAACATCATAATTAAAGGTTTTAAGCTTCATGTGTAACGCAGGGTGCAAAACTTCATCGTTATGTTCTTCTTCCTCTTCGTGTTCTTCGTGATCTTCCTCAGCTTCCTCATGATCGTGTTCTTCTTCAAATTCTTTTCTATCGTTGTATGTAAAACCAAGATTTACATCTAAACTAGAATTTTCAAAAAAGAGTGTAGATTTTGAACTAAAAATATGATTTGTTAGGTCTTGATATGGTAATAGCGGATAATTGTTTAAACTTTGAATTCCAATTTCTTCAGGAATCCCAAGCTTTGAAGCGTTTAAGTTATAACGTAATTCCGTTTTAAAATTTACCGCTTGATAACCTAATGCAGCTTTCAAATCTTTTTCGTTAAAACGTGTATTGGTAACTCTATACGATTCCGTTTTATAGTCTGCATGCTCGGCAAAGCTTCCTCTAATTAAAAACTTAAAATGTTCACCAGAACTTTTGTAACCTAAATTGGTGTTTAATCCTTCGGTATTTGAAAAATATTGCAGATTGATATTGGTTTCACTTTCATTCTGTTGTGCAAATCGTTCCGGATTTAAATATAAAACACCACCAAGCGCATCACTACCATAGAGTAGGGAAGCGGGACCTTTTATAACTTCTACACTTTCTATTCCTGCATCACTAATGCCAAGACCATGTTCGCTACCAAATTGCTGGTTTTCAAGCCTTATTCCTTGTGTGTATACCAAAACACGATTGGAACTTAGACCTCGAATTACGGGTTTAGAAATACTAATTCCTGTGGAAACGCCCTCTACACCAGGAATATTCGTAATTCCCTGTGATAGATTAATAGCGCCATTTTTCTTTAAGTCGGAAACTTTACGTTGTTCGACTTTCATTACGTTTTCACTTTGTAATTTGTGAAAAGGAGTAGAGACAATAACTTCTTCCATTTCTATTGCGGAAGCATTTAAATTAATCTCTAAATTTTCTTCTAGCGGAAGCGTAATGGTTTGTGAGAACGTTTCGAAACCAACATAAGAAACTAAAATTTTATAGTTTCCGTTTGGTAAGTTGTTTAAAGTAAAAATACCATCTGCGTTGGTTGTAGTTCCTTTTTCTAGCTGTGGGAAATAAATGTTTGCAAAAGCGATTCCTTCTTTCGTTTCGCTATTTAAAATAGTACCATTAATACTGTTTTGTGCGTATATGTTTGTTGCTAATAAAAGCAAAAATATTTTTATAAATGATTTCATTTACTAATTAATTTAATGTGAATTTTACTGAAATAATTTCAGCTCTAAAACCAAGAGATATTTAAAATAGAAGATAGTAAATAGGGCCTATATTTTGATTACGTTTTATAAAAAAAACATAAAGGAAATAGAAACGAATTTAATCAACTACTTAAAAAAGTATTTGGTGTAATGGCATTAAACTAATTGTGGCGGACCACGTAACGCAAAGGATAAGCGTTGGTATTCGGAAATAAATTGATATTGTGAAGTATGTACTTTATGATTGTTTTCTACATAAATTAAATGGAATGCTGGCGCCTGAAAAACAAAAGAACTATTTACTTTAAACTTATAAAACTCACATTCTAAATCTAGAGTGTGTAAGTGTGTTTGACTTAAATTATCTGTACAAACGTCGTGTTTATGGTTTTCAAAAACATGACCAAGCTTCACTATACTTGGTATAAGTATAGTAACTATGAGGAGTATAGTTACAAATTTAAAGATGCTATGTTCTTGAATGGGTTTCATGTTTTATAAAAATCGACCTAAGCCAAATCGTCTAATCATCTTTTTTTCAAATTCCCAAAAGAATTTATGTTGACCAAATAGCCAACCAAAAAATACTAATAATATTTGATAGAAAATTAGGCCAATGATAATAAAAAGGATCCAATAAACAAATATGTTTAGGTTTTCTTTAGTAATTCCTATCCATTTCATTAGTGGCCTTCCTACAAATAAAGACGAAGAACCGGTTAAGGCAAAGACAATGAATATAGCAATCATTTCCCAACGATACGTTACTTTCCACCTATTCTCTACTTTGGTAAAAAGAAATAGGAAAAAGCGTACTAGTGCATAAGAAATAATAATAGTTAATACTATTTGAATACTAAAATGAAGTTCGTTAGCAAACCTACTGGAAAGTCGGTAAGCCGAATAAAATGTTACTAATAAACCAAGTATAGGAAATAGTAATTGCCAATTTTTTTGAATTTCCCAACGTTGTTTAAATTTTTCCATGCATGTAATTTCGATGCAAAAATACAGAACGCAGTTTAATTTCGCGGGATAAAACCTGCTAATTTTTGTTTATATTTTAATTGAAAATAAATAAAATAGTTATAGAGTTTATAATTAACATCGTAGCCATAATCTGTGCCGTATTCATAGTTTATTTTCATTTCATACAGGTTAGGATCGTATAGACTCGGATTAAGAACTCGAGTATTCCATGCATTTACGAAAAGATGATTTTTATTTTCTAAATACTCTTGGGAATAGAAGCCCTCTGGTTTTGCTCTAGTGGCAAACCAAGAACTAAAACCGGTTTCAATGATTACTATTTCGTATTCTAGCGCTTCGTTACTAATAGTTATGGTGTCATTTTCTATACTAGGTTTTGTTTCTTCAACTACTTTATTGTTTTTCGTTGAATTACAAGCTACTAATAATGTACATACAAGTATCGCGTAAAGAAAGGATTTCATTTTAAAATTTGTTTGCTATTAAAATACAAAAAATGCCAAACAAACGTTTGGCATTTAAGTTAAAATATGTAGAATTTTATTTATTTACCTCCAAAAAGTCCACCAAGTAAACCACCAAGTCCACCTTTTCCTTTTGTTGCTTGTCCTAATACCATTCCTGCAACATCATCAATTACACTACCATCACCATCTGCATCTAATATTTTTTCAAGGAAACTTTGCTCTTCTTTAGCTTCACTACCACCAAGTAATCCACCAAGTAAACCACTTAAGTCGTTAGACGAACTTACATTGTTTTGACTTGCTTGTTTTCCTAAAACACCCATTAAAATTGGTGCCGCTACTTTTAATATGTTGGCTACAGAACTAGCATCTAAACCAGATTTTTCACCAATAATTTTTTCAACGCCTTGTTTTTTATTTCCTAGAACGTGACCTAAAATTTTGTCTCCATCATTTAGTACTTCGTCATCAACTCCACCACCAAATAAACCACCAAGGTTATCTAATATACTTCCATTATGTTTTCCACTTAAAGCTCCCATTAAGCCTTCAGCACCTTGAGGTGTAGAAGCGTTACGCTCCATAGCCTTCATTAAAACAGGTAAAGCCATTGTTAATACGCTACTTGTTTTGTTTTGATCTGTTCCTGTAGAACCTGATACACCACTAATGATAGTTTTACCAAGGTCACTGTTTAATAAGTCTAGAATTCCTGACATTTTTATTTTTTATTTTAATTAATACGAATCGCTATATATCAAAAGATATACTACTAAATTACACAAAAAAAGTCTTAACGTTTTTGTTAAGACTTGATTTTTAAAATATTTCAAAAAACACCGATGAAGTGTTATTTTTTATCGTCAAGAAGTAATCTCTTGATTTGATCTGCTAATTCTGTACCAATTCTATCTTGTGCTTCATTCGTTGCAGCACCAATATGTGGTGTTAAAGAAACTCTACCATTCATTAAAACGGGAATAGCAGGAGTAGGCTCATTTTCAAAAGTATCTAGTCCAGCAAAAGCAACTTTTCCAGATTCTAAAGCATCTACTAAAGCAACTTCGTCTATAACTCCTCCGCGAGCAGCATTTACAATTCCAACGCCATCTTTCATTAGATCAAATTGTTCTTTCCCAATAACATATCCGTCTTGTGCAGGAACGTGTAAAGAAATAAAGTCCGCATGTTTTAAAACTTCTTCCATAGATTGTGTAGCGATGTTGAATTTAACAGACTGTCCGTCAAAGAAATCCACACTTACATCAGCTTCATCAATAAATTTATCTGCAGCTATAACTTTCATTCCAACACCTAAAGCTATTTTCGCCACTTCACGGCCAATACGACCAAATCCAATAATACCTATTGTTTTTCCACGTAACTCAATACCTTTAGCATAATTTTTCTTTAATGCTTTAAATTTAGAATCGCCATCCAATGGCATGTTTCTGTTCGAGTCGTGTAAAAAACGAACCCCACCATAAAGATGCGCGAATACTAATTCGGCAACAGATTGCGAAGATGCAGCAGGCGTATTAATTACGTGTAAGCCTTTGCTTTTTGCATATTCCACATCTATATTATCCATACCAACACCACCACGACCAATGATTTTTAAGCTTGGACATGCATCAATTAAATCTTGGCGTACCGTTGTTGCACTTCTTACTAATAGTGTGCTAATTTTATTTGTGTTGATGTAGTTTATTAGTTGTTCTTGCGCTACAGTTGTAGTTAAAACTTCAAAACCTGCTTCTTCAAGGGCTTTTACACCACTTTGAGAAATTCCGTCATTTGCTAATACTTTCATTTTTTATGTATTATGTTGAAAGTTGAAAGTTAAATGTTGTTTGAACGATTTATGCTTCCACTTTACATTAAAATTTATTTTATGCTTTTGTTTCTAATTCACTCATTACTTCTACAAGTGCTTTTACACTATCTAAAGGCATTGCGTTGTACATGGAAGCTCTATAACCACCAACACTTCTATGTCCATTTAAACCACTAATACCTGCTTCATTAAGCATGGTTTCAAAAGTTTCTTTTAAATCTTGGTTAGATAATGTAAAGGTTGCGTTCATGTTAGAACGATCTTCTTTATTCGCATATCCTTTAAATAACGGGTTTAAATCTATTTCAGAATACATGACACGAGCTTTCATTTCGTTAATTTCTTCTATAGCCTTAACACCACCAAGATTTTTTAACCATTCTAGTGTTAACATAGAAGTATACACTGCAAATACAGGAGGTGTATTAAACATGCTGCTTTTACTAATATGTACTTTGTAATCCATCATGGACGGAATTTTACGAGATACTTTTCCTAAAACATCTTCTTTAACAATCACTAAAGTAGTTCCTGCTGGTCCCATATTTTTTTGTGCACCGGCATATATTAAATCAAATTTAGAAAAATCTAAAGTTCTTGAAAATATATCACTACTCATATCACAAACAAGTGGAATAGGAGAGTTTGGAAAAGATTTCATTTGTGTACCAAAAATAGTATTGTTAGATGTAACATGAAAATAATCATGATCACTAGGAATATCATATCCTTTAGGAATATAATTATAACCAGCATCTTTGGAAGAAGCTACTTCTAAAATATCATCATATATTTTGGCTTCTTTTACCGCCTTATCACTCCAAGTTCCCGTATTTAAATATGCAGCTCTTTTTTCTAAAAGATTTAGCGCAACCATTAAAAACTGTGTACTTGCTCCACCTTGTAAAAACAAAGCTTTGTAGCCTTTGCCTTCTAATCCAAGAAGCTCTAAAGCTAAGGATCTTGCTTTTTCCATAACATCTACAAAAGATTTACTTCTGTGTGATATTTCTAATAAGGATAAGCCATCATTGTTGAAATCCATTACAGCTTCTGAAGCTTTTAATAATACTTCTTGCGGAAGAATACTAGGTCCTGCACTAAAATTATGTTTTTTCATTGAAAAATTTATTTTTCATTTCCGAGAAACCGGAAATTTTTATTTTTAAACAGTTACAAAGGTGCTAATTTTTGAAGGGAATTGTGTTATTAAAATGATAATTATTCTCTAAATTTTTAACAAAAATGCAATTGTGTCTTCCCCATCTGCAT
Organism: Lacinutrix sp. MEBiC02595; assembly: GCF_053601555.1. NCBI lineage: Bacteria > Pseudomonadati > Bacteroidota > Flavobacteriia > Flavobacteriales > Flavobacteriaceae > Lacinutrix > Lacinutrix sp. MEBiC02595. Next base: position 185,193 of record NZ_JBSHNU010000217.1, read on the forward strand.
AATCGGAAAGTTCTGGTTGTTGGGTTTTACCAAATACTATTTCGTTTTCGCTAAAGCCATTAGATACAATGCATTGAATATTGTTTGTGTTAGTATCTATATACGTTTTGAGTGCTTCTGTGCTATCGTAATATTCATAAAAAACGGTAGCGATTGGCGAAGCGAAACTAGTGTCTTCTTTAATCATTAAAAAACCATTCTCCAGCATATCAAATTCGCTCATTAAATATACCGCTTTATTATAATCGTAATTATTGGCGTACTTACTTTCGTTTATGATAGCATTCCAGGGATACATCGCTTTAAAAAAGGGCTGAAAATCGTAATCTTTTGGTACAAATAGCTTCGATACGTTTCTGCATCCTAAACCGTAGTATCTAAAAATATCTTCCGATAAAGCAGTTAGTTGTTCTTCAGTTTCGTTTCCTGTTAAAATAGCAACAGAGTTTCTATTTTTTCTAATAATAGAAGGTTTGTTTTTAAAATAGTATTCAAAATAACGAGCCGTATTATCACTTCCTGTTGCTATAACCGCATCAAAATTTTCTAGCTTTTGTTCTGTTAGCGTTATTTTTCCTTTAAAAGCAGGTTCTACATGTTCTAAATATTTTGCTATAAAAGGAAGTAGATGTTTGTCGTTACTAGATTGTTTTACTAGCACTTCATGTCCAGAAATTAAAACAGATAGAAAATCATGAAAACCTACTAGAGGAATGTTTCCCGCCATGATTATGGCTACTTTTTGCGTATTGACTTCTTGAAGTTCATACTTTTCTAGCCAATTTTTTAAATTAGAAGAAGTTAAAGCATTGGACCAATTAGTAAAAGTAAACACTAGGTTTTTTTTAGTAAACCAACCGTTATGTTCTTGCGCTAGTTTGATTTGATGTTTAAATCCATCAAAAAATAGTTCATTGTGTTCTATATTTTCTTTTTTCTGAAAGTTTTCAGAAGTAAACTGGCTTAAAAAGTCTCCTAATTTCGCAAAAGCGTTAATTCTTTGGTCTAAATTCATCTTGTATTTGGTTATGAATACTTTTGGCGTTATTTTTGCGCAAAGTTAGAAAAATGAAATGAACGAAATTTTTTTAAACCTATTTTTTTAAAAGGATTAAAATAAATTTTAAAGAATTCTTAATTTTAAAGAATTTTCATCGTTTTAAAAACTATTAAATTAAATTGAAAATTACGCTATGGCAATTATAATAACAGACGAATGTATCAATTGTGGTGCTTGTGAACCAGAATGTCCAAATACAGCAATTTATGAAGGTGCAGACGATTGGAGATACAAAGACGGAACAAGTTTAGATGGTAAATTAGTTTTACCAAACGGTAAATCTGTAGATGCAGACGAAGCGCAAGAACCTATTAGTGATGAAGTATATTATATTGTTCCAGATAAATGTACCGAATGTGTAGGTTTTCATGAAGAGCCACAATGTGCTGCAGTATGTCCTGTAGATTGTTGTGTACCTGATGATGCCCACGTGGAAACAAAAGAAGTACTTTTAGGAAAGCAAAAATTTATGCATCCTGAAGAGTAGAAGATATTTTTAATAATAATATTAAATCCTGAGTTTGTACTTAGGATTTTTTTTGCTTTTATTTTTGAATATATAAAGCATTAAGTTTCCTTTACAGCTAATATAATTCCCAAGTTTATTATGAGATTTGCAGTATTTTTTTTTAGTGTTCTATTTTGCATACAAAGTATACATGCTCAAATAATAGAAATTCCAGATGCAAATTTTAAAAATGCATTAGTGAATACTAACTGTGTGAGTTTAGTCCCAGGTTCTACTACCGACTCTAATGCAGATACAAACAATGATGGAGAAATTCAAGTGTCAGAAGCAGAAGCAGTATTTAGTATAGCTATTTATCACAGTAATATTAACTCCATGATTGGTATTGAATATTTTACGAATCTGGAACGTTTATATTGTGATTTTAACTCCATTGATGTATTAGATTTAAGTAATAATATTAATTTAAAAGTAATTACATGTGATTTTAATGGAATGACAAGTATTAATACATCTAACTGTGTTAATCTGGAGTCTCTTACATGTTCTGATAATGCAATAACAAGTTTTGACTTAAGTGATAATATAAACCTTGAATCCTTGCGGTTTGATAGAAATTCAGTTGCAGTTTTAGATGTTACAAACAATGTATTATTAAACCATATAAATTGTGATAGGAATAATATAATTAGTTTGGACCTTAGTAATAATATTAATCTGGAAACGCTTCGATGTGGAAGTAATCTATTTGAAACTTTAGATTTAAGTAATAATAGTAACCTTTCTACATTTACTTGTATGACTAATTCATTAGGAAATACGAATAGATTAAAGACGATAGATTTTAGTAATAACATTAATTTAAGCTTTTTTTCATTTTATGGTAGTCCAGATCTTACGGCAATTAATCTTAAAAACGGGAATAGGATGTCAGCAGTGCAAACTAGTAGTATAGCTGGTTGTTCAAACTTAGTTGCTATTTGTGTAGATGCTAACGAAGTTGATCAAATACAAGCATTGGTAGATTACAATGGTTATACTAATTGTAATGTTGTAACCGATTGCTCTGGTTTAAGTGTAGAAGAATATGCATTAAATACAATTACTGTTTATCCAAATCCAGTTGCAGAGAAATTATATATTTCGTCAAAGGATTTTATGGATTCTATTACTTTTTATAATGTAAGTGGCTCCTTAATAAAGACGATTTCTAACATTAATCAAAGAAAGTTAGAAATAGATATAAAAGATTTTTCGGATGGTGTTTACTTTTTAAAAGTACATTCGAATACAGGAGTTTTTTCATCAAAAATAGTTAAGAATTAAAAGGATAGGAGATAATAGAATTAATTTATAAAAAAAAACCTAAGCTTAAACTTAGGTTTTTTTTTGACTATTTTTTTAAAAAATTAAAAATAATCTATGGGTAACATTTAAGGTTTAATTGGAACATAACGCAAAGAATCAAGTTATTAACCTTTGGAAAGAAATAAGGTAATAACAATTAACCCTGTAACTTTTAAACTATATATAAATTATGAGAAAATTTTTAACACTAACTTTATTACTATTGATTTTTACTTCTTGTGAGAAAGAGACTGATTTTGAAACCGCATCAAACTCCGAATTTAAAAAAGAATCTACAATTTTATTTTCGAGTGCAAAATTTGAAGAATTGTCTAATACATATTCAAATATAGATAAAGCCATGATGGATCAATCTTTGGAAGAAAATACAATAGACGGTCAGGTGCTTTATTCTATGGATTTAAGTACTGAAGGTGTGGATTTAAGACAATTATTTTTTACAATTGAAAATGGTGTATTAGAAAATGCCCTTGTTATTGAAAATAAAATAAAAGAAGATACAAGTGACATACAATTTGATATTCGTACTAGTAAGAATGAGCTTTTTGGTGGAGCCGATTTAGTAAAATCCGATGGAGGTGGTAGAGTATTCAAAGTGGATGGAGGTTCTTACACAGGCCCTACAGATTCTACTTTAGGTCAAGGAAATTCTTGCTTTAGAAATTGTATAGTTAATATGGCTGAAGCATGTATGCAAAATCCTATAGTGACTCTTGCATGTATTATTGTGAATAATTTAATTGTGGCCAATTGTGTAATACGATGTTTATAATTGCTAGCTTTATATAAAAAAACCGAGCAATTGCTCGGTTTTTTTTGTTTTTACTGTTTTTAATATTTTAGAAATTAAATCCTAGTCTAGCAAAAACATATCTACCATCAGAACCCATTTGAACAGAATCGGCTAAACCACCTTGATCTGTCCAACCATCAAATTGAGAAGTAGGATATTTATTAAATAAGTTATTTGCTCCTAAAGTTAAATTCAGGCTTTCTGTAAACTTGTATCCTAAACTTAAGTCTACAATATTTCTTGCGTCATATGTATCTGTTGCAACTTGTTCTAAAGCGTCTGCTTCTGCGAAAGTTACAGGAGGAGAATCTACCCATTGAAAATCTTGTAGTTGTACTTCGCTAAAACGAGTAATAGATACTAAAACATGGAATTTAGAAACGCTATAGCCAAGGTTTAAACCAAATTTATAATCTGGAGCGGCAGCCTTTAAATATGCTTGAGAAAAAGGACCAAAGAATCTTAGTTCTGCTTCTTCATCGGTCATGCTACTTCCTTCAAATTCAGGTGTATTTATGTTTTTAATTTTTAACTTATTAATGTTTCCAATAACGCCTACATTAACTTTACTATCCTTTCCAAAAGCCATTTCATAGCCTAAAACAATATCCAATCCAGTGGTTTGCGTATCCACACCATTTGCAAAAAATTGCGCAGCATCTACATTTAAAGGACCTAAAATTGCTTGATCTGTAAAATTATCTGTTAGTATAATTCTGTCGTCTACATTAATTAAATATCCATCTATAGTTGCAGTGAATCCACTTTTCTTAAAAGTAAAACCTACACTTCCGTTAAATGCTTTTTCTTCTTTTAATTCTTCAATTCCAAAAGCTTTAGTAACGGTACTGTTATTGGCAGATAATAAAGAAGGAACAGATTCACCAGCCACTATATTATTGAAAATAAGGTTATAATACAATTGGGCTAGAGAAGGCGCTCTAAAACCTGTAGATACAGAACCTCTAATAGCTAATGCATCATCTAGTAATTTATATCTACTTGCAATTTTGAAATTAAAAGTATTTCCAAAGTCACTATAATTTTCAAAACGTAAAGCACCTCCAATTAAAAAGTCGTCACTAATATTAAGTTCGGTATCAAAATAAATACCATAATTGGTTCTGCTTCTGTCTATTTCATTTGCAGGACTATAACCTGGGAAACCTTGAGAAGCTCCGGGTAACTCATCATTATTAGTATCTGTAGCTACTGTTTGCGTTGCAGGATTTGTAACAGGAACTCCGTTTTCATCATAAAGCGCGTAAGAAGCAACCTCTCCAGCAAAAATCCCGAAGTTTTCTGTTCTATATTCCATACCAAATGCAATACTTAATCCAGAAGCTACATCTTCAAAATATTTATTAAAATCTACACCAGTAGTATTTTGAGAAAGGTAATGTCCACCAGCGTCAAAATCTGTCGGCGAAGCATCTCCCATAGAAGCGTTATTACTATCTTTTACATAATAATGGAAGTCGTTTTTACCAAAGGTATTATTAAAGTCTACATTCCATCCGTTACTCATTTCGTGTCTTACACCGGCAGAAACAGAAATGTCTGTAATATTAGAAGTTATTCTAGGAGTAAACCCATTAGGATATAAGCTAGGTACCGATCTATTATCTCCATCATCAAAACTATCACGAGAGAAAGCATATGCATTGGTGTCTCTAAAGTTACGACCACCAAAAGCATAAATTTCTGTTTTATCATCTACAGGAATTGCTGCATTTACCATAAAGTTAAATCCGTCTACACCAGCACTACCATATCCTTTTCTCCAAGAAAACCCAGGACGAAGCGTGTTGTTTTTGGATAAAAGTTCTGTGGTAAAGTTTATAAAACCGCCATTTTTACCTAGAGCTGCACCGTAGTTTAAATCAATTTTAACGGTTTCTCCATCCATTCTTTTGTCTTTACCATCTAATCTGTTTTCACCTTCTACATTGTATAAGGTTTCTCCAGATCTTTCTTCCCAACCATCTCCAACGGCTGTACTATAAGCACCGTAAGTAATACCTCCAGAAACGCCATCTGTATTATTTTTAAGTACAATATTAATTACACCAGCAATGGCATCAGATCCATATTGTGCAGAAGCACCATCTCTTAAAACTTCTATTCTTTTAATAGCAGAAGCAGGAATCGCATTTAAATCGGTACCAGAATTTCCACGACCTCTTGTTCCAAAGATGTTTACTAAAGAAGATTGGTGTCTTCGTTTTCCATTAATTAATACCAGTGTTTGATCTGGACCTAAACCTCTTAAAGAAGCAGGAACCACATGATCGGCACCATCGGATCCCGATTGTTTACTTGCATTAAAGGAGGGAGCTGCATATTGAAGTATTTCATTAACTTCTACTTTTCCTGTTAAGGATGCAATTCCAGCAACATCAAGAACATCGACAGGAACAGCAGTGTCTAGCGCAGTTCTTTTAGGACTACGAGATCCAACAAGTACCACCTCGTCTAATCCTACACCTTCTGCCATAGTAACATTAATAGAGGACTGTCCGTTTACGTCTAATTCTTGTGTGTCATAGCCAATATAGCTAAAAATAAGTGTCGCATTTTCATTGGTAGTAATACTATAATTTCCATCAAAATCGGTGGTAACACCATTAGTGGTTCCTTTTTCAATAATATTTACATTTGGTAACGGTAAGCCTTCTGGATCTGTAATATTTCCAGTTATTGTTTGTCCAATGGCAAATTGGGCACTAAAAAGTAAAAGCAATACTAAATAAAAGTGTTTCATATCGTTATTATTTTTGATTAGTTATAGGTTAAAGATATGTAAATTAAACATTTAAGTGAGATTTTGTTTTTAACTTATTAACTTATTTATTAAAAATTAATCAATAATGAGTTGTATCATTTATATTTGCAATCGCTAATAAAAATAGTTTCCTGAAAGGTATATGCCTTTGGCAGGTAAAAGAAGTTTAATTTAAAGATTTCCGTTTTTGCGGAAAAACACATATGAAAGCAGGAATTGTAGGATTACCAAATGTAGGAAAGTCAACTTTATTTAATTGTTTATCTAATGCTAAAGCGCAAAGTGCAAACTTTCCGTTTTGTACTATTGAACCTAATATTGGAATTGTAAATGTACCAGATCCAAGATTAGAAAAACTAGAAGAACTAGTAAAACCAGTTCGTGTACAACCAGCAACTGTAGAGATTGTAGATATTGCAGGTTTAGTAAAAGGAGCAAGTAAAGGAGAAGGTTTAGGAAATCAATTCCTAGCAAACATTAGAGAAACCGACGCTATTTTGCATGTATTGCGTTGTTTTGATAATGACAATATTATTCATGTGGATGGTAATATAAATCCGATTAGAGATAAGGAGACTATCGATATGGAACTGCAGTTAAAAGATTTAGAAACTGTAGATAAAAAATTAGATAAAGTAAAAAGAGCTGCTAAAACAGGAAATAAAGAAGCGCAAAAAGAAGAAGCTATTTTATTAAAAATAAAAGAAAACTTAGAAGCTGGAGTTTCGGTAAGAGCTTTAGAATTTAGCGATGAAGATTATTTAGAATTTGTAAAACCTAGTCAACTTATTACAGACAAACCAGTTATGTATGTTTGTAATGTAGATGAAGGATCTGCTGTTTCTGGTAATGCGTACGTAGAATTAGTAAGAGAAGCTGTAAAAGATGAAAATGCCGAAGTTTTAGTATTGGCAGTTGGTACAGAAGCAGATATTAATGAATTGGATGATTACGAAGAAAGACAAATGTTTTTAGCAGATATTGGTTTAGAAGAAGCTGGAGCTGCAAAATTAATTCGTTCTGCTTATAAGTTATTAAAACAACAAACGTATTTTACTGCAGGAGTAAAGGAAGTTAGAGCTTGGACCGTTAATGTTGGAGCAACAGGACCTCAAGCTGCTGGAGTTATTCATACCGATTTTGAAAAAGGTTTTATTAGAGCAGAAGTTATTGGTTATGAGGATTTTGTTACTTTTGGTAGTGAAGCAAAGGTAAAAGAAGCTGGTAAAATGCGAGTAGAAGGAAAGAATTATGTGGTTAAAGATGGCGATGTAATGCATTTCTTATTTAATGTGTAAAAACACGTAAAACATATATAGTAAAGGCCAAAAGCGAGATGAATTTTCATCTCGCTTTTTTATTGCATATTATTTGAATAATTATTGAAATCACTTCATATTAAAAACCGACTTCATCTTCCTTTTCATTTTCTAATAACTTGTTAATTACTTTGTGCCTTCTGTATTTCATTTTTTCACGCGAAATACTATCTTAGCAACTTATCCTATTTTTTTATTCAACTATGTCTCAAGAAACCAAATATACCGAAGATAATATACGCTCACTAGACTGGAAAGAACATATTCGTATGCGTCCGGGGATGTATATTGGTAAACTTGGTGATGGTTCTTCGGCAGATGATGGTATTTATATTCTTTTAAAAGAAGTACTAGATAATTCCATCGATGAATATGTAATGGGAGCTGGTAAAACCATTGAGATTTCTATTCAAGGAACCAAAGTGATTGTGAGAGATTACGGACGTGGTATTCCTTTAGGAAAAGTGGTAGATGTAGTTTCTAAAATGAATACTGGTGGGAAGTATGACTCTAAAGCCTTCAAGAAATCTGTAGGTTTAAACGGAGTTGGTACCAAGGCTGTAAATGCCTTATCTTCCTTTTTTAGAGTGGAATCTACGAGGGATAATAAAAGCGCTTCCGCGGAATTTGAACAAGGTAACCTTATTAATCAAGATCTATTAGAAGATACCTCGAGACGAAAAGGTACTAAAGTATCTTTCGTTCCAGATGAAGTTATCTTCAAAAACTACAAGTACAGAAGTGAGTATGTTGAAAAAATGCTCAAATACTACGTGTACTTAAATCCAGGATTAACCATTGTTTTTAACGGTGAAAAATTCTACAGTGAAAATGGTTTAAAAGATTTATTATCCGAAAACATTAACGAAACAGACAGGTCCTATCCAATTATTCATTTACGTGGTGACGATATAGAAGTAGCGCTTACGCACAGTAAAACGCAGTATAGCGAGCAATATCATTCTTTTGTAAACGGACAAAATACCACGCAAGGTGGAACGCATCTTGCAGCATTTAGAGAAGCATTAGTACGAACTATAAGAGAATACTTTGGTAAAAATTACGAGGCTTCCGATATACGTAAATCGGTAGTATGCGCTATTGCCATAAAAGTAATGGAGCCTATTTTTGAGAGTCAGACAAAAACCAAACTTGGTTCTACAGATATGGGAGGCGAATTGCCAACGGTAAGAACCTATATCAATGACTTTCTTAAAAAATACCTAGATAACTTTCTACACAAAAACACCGATGTAGCAGAAAGTATTCAACGCAAAATATTGCAAGCAGAACGCGAACGTAAAGAGCTTTCCGGAATTAGAAAACTAGCAAAAGATAGAGCGAAAAAAGCAAGTCTGCACAACAAAAAATTACGCGATTGTAGAGTGCATTTTGGAGATATTAAAAACGACAGAAACCTAGAAAGCACCTTGTTTATTACCGAGGGAGATTCTGCATCTGGTAGTATTACTAAATCCCGTGATGTAAATACACAAGCAGTATTTAGTTTAAAAGGGAAACCTTTAAACTGTTACGGACTAAGTAAAAAAATAGTATATGAAAATGAAGAATTCAACTTACTACAAGCAGCTTTAAATATAGAAGAGTCTATTGAGGATTTACGTTATAACAATATTGTAATTGCAACAGATGCCGATGTCGATGGTATGCATATTCGTTTGTTATTAATTACTTTCTTTTTGCAATTCTTCCCAGAAATTATAAAAGAAGGACATTTATATATTTTGCAAACACCATTGTTTAGAGTGCGTAATAAAAAGGAAACGGCGTATTGCTATTCCGAACAAGAAAGAAGAGATGCAGTACAAAAATTAAAGCCAAAACCAGAAATTACTCGATTTAAAGGACTTGGTGAAATCTCACCAGATGAGTTTGTACATTTTATAGGGCAAGACATTCGATTAGATCCTGTAATGCTAGATAAAGATATGTCGATTGAAGAATTGCTAAGTTTCTACATGGGAAAAAACACACCAACAAGACAAGAGTTTATTATCGACAATCTGAAGGTGGAATTAGATATTATAGAAGAAGAAAGTGTATAATTCATATCCTATAAAAGCAAAATTCACAAAATGAGAACCAACAACAATAAAGCAAAGAATTTTATAATTTCATTATATTTTATACTTATCGTATTTGCTATTATTTCGGCTGTTATGTTTAAAATGTTTAGCAACATTAGTGGTAATGCTTTGGTTGTATTTTTAATTATAGCATTAAGTTTTGGTCTGCTTTTTTTTGTGGTTCATTCTATTTCAAAGTTTTTTGAATACGATAGTGATGGTATGAAAGTAGTAGTTACCAATAGAGGTTTATTACTATCGGATAGGTTTAATTATAGAGAACATACTGTCGAGTTTACTAAAACAGATTTAAAAGGTTTTAAGTTTAATAATTATATAGTGTACACTAGTTTGGTGTTACTAATAAAAGATAAAAGTGGTACCTCTAGAAAAGAACGATTTAATGTTACTATGGTTGCTAAAAAGAAACGAAAATACATCCGACAATCGTTAAATAAAATGATTAAAAACAATAGAAAATTAGCTAGTTCATGATAGAAGATAATGATGATTTGGTAAATGAGCAAAACGAAAGTCAAGAACCACAAGAAACCATTACCAGGGTTACTGGAATGTTTAAAGAATGGTTTTTAGATTATGCATCTTATGTAATTTTAGAGCGTGCTGTTCCTGCAATAGAAGATGGTTTTAAACCTGTGCAACGTAGAATCATGCATTCTATGAAAGATCTAGATGATGGTCGTTATAACAAAGTAGCAAATATTGTTGGTCATACCATGCAATACCATCCGCATGGAGATGCAAGTATTGCAGATGCTATGGTGCAAATCGGACAAAAAGATTTACTTATAGACACACAAGGAAACTGGGGAAATATATTAACAGGAGATAGAGCAGCAGCTTCTCGTTATATTGAAGCACGTATTTCAAAGTTTGGATTGGACGTTGTTTTTAACCCGAAAATAACCGAATGGCAAGCTTCTTATGATGGTAGACGAAAAGAACCAGTAAATCTTCCAGTAATGTTTCCATTGCTTTTGGCGCAAGGAGGAGAAGGAATTGCGGTTGGTTTATCTACTAAAATATTACCGCATAATTTCATCGAATTAATTGATGCTTCTGTAAAACATTTACAAGGAAAACGATTCACCATTCTTCCAGATTTTCCTACTGCAGGAATTGCAGATATCACTGGGTATAATGATGGTTTAAGAGGAGGAAAGGTTCGCGTACGTGCAAAGATTTCCCAATATGATAAGAATACATTAGTTATTACAGAAATTCCTTTTGCTACAAATACGTCGTCTTTAATAGATTCTATTTTAAAAGCGAATGAAAAAGGAAAAATAAAAATCAAAAAAATTGAGGATAATACGGCAGCTAATGTAGAGATTTTAGTGCATTTACCTGCCGGTATTTCGCCAGATAAAACGATTGATGCACTGTATGCATTCACCAATTGTGAATCTTCTATTTCGCCTTTGGGTTGTGTTATTGAGGATAACAAACCATATTTTGTAGGTGTTTCTGAAATGCTTCGTCGTAGTACAGATAATACAGTGCAGCTTTTAAAACAAGAATTAGAAATTAAACTTGGTGAGTTTCAAGAACAATGGCATTTTGCTTCGTTAGAACGTATTTTTATTGAAAAAAGAATCTATCGTGATATTGAAGAAGAAGAAACTTGGGAAGGCGTAATTCAAGCCATAGATAAAGGACTTCAGCCACATATAAAACATTTAAAACGTGCCATAACGGAAGAAGATATTACGCGTTTAACCGAAATACGAATCAAACGTATTTCGAAATTTGATATCGATAAAGCACAGCAAAAAATTGATGCGCTGGAAGAACAAATAGCAGAAGTAAGGCATCATCTTGCAAATCTTATTGATTATGCCATTGCATATTTTACACGATTAAAAAAGGAATATGGCGAAGGACGAGAACGTAAAACAGAAATTCGAGTTTTTGATGATGTAGATGCCACAAAAGTAATTATTCGTAATACCAAGTTATACGTAAATAGAGAAGAAGGATTTATTGGTACCTCATTAAAAAGAGATGAATATGTTGGTGATTGCAGTGATATTGATGATATTATTGTGTTTACCAAATCTGGTAAAATGATGGTTACTAAAGTAGATAGTAAAACATTTATTGGTAAAGATATTATTCACGTTGCCATCTTTAAAAAGAAAGACAAACGTACCATTTACAATATGATTTATCGAGATGGTAAAAGCGGACCTTCGTATGTAAAACGATTTGCCGTTACCAGTACAACTCGCGATAGAGAATACGATTTAACAAACGGGAATTCTAGTTCCGTAGCCCTATATTTTTCAGCAAATCCGAACGGAGAAGCAGAAGTAGTTTCTATCATGTTACGTCAAGTGGGTGGTATAAAAAAACTAAAATGGGATTTAGATTTTTCTAATGTAATAATAAAAGGAAGAGCATCTAAAGGAAATGTAGTTACCAAGCATCCTGTAAAGAAAATAGAACTTAAAGAAAAAGGAGTTTCTACTTTAAAACCACGAAAAATCTGGTTTGATGATACCGTACAACGATTAAATGTAGATGCTAGAGGTGAATTAATTGGGGAATTTAGAGGAGAAGACAGATTGCTAATTATCACACAATCTGGAATGGTAAAAACCATACTTCCTGAAATTACTGCGCATTTTGAAGAGGATATGATTGTGCTAGAAAAATGGATTCCTAAAAAGCCGATTTCTGCTATTTACTTTGATGGCGGAAAAGAACTTTACTATGTAAAACGTTTTTTAATTGAAACCGAAGGTAAGGAAGAAAGCTTTATTTCTGAACACCCAAAATCACAATTAGAAATTGTTTCTACAGATTGGAAACCAATGGCAGAAATTGAGTTCACTAAAGAAAGAGGGAAAGATCGAAAAGATAATGTAGAGCTAAATTTAGAAGAATTTATAGCTGTAAAAGGAATTTCAGCCTTAGGAAATCAACTTACAAAAGATAAAGTGAATCAAATAAGTTTATTAGATCCTTTGCCTTATGAAGCTCCAGAGGAAATTCCAGCAGAAGAAATAGAAGTGATAGCAGAAGAAGATGTAACAGAAGAAACCTCTGAGAAAACTTCAGAAAAACCAGAAAAGGAAACACTAAAAATAAAGTCGGAAGAAGTTAAAAAAGGAGATTCAAAACCAACAGAAGATAAGGATGCATCTAAAGATGGCGAAGGACAAATAACCTTGTTTTAATATTATGTCATTCTAAATTTGTTTCAGAATCTATATCCTTATAATGCATCTGAAAATGTTGGAGGAAATACCAACATTGGCAGAAATTTTTATCTAAATATTTTAATATTTTAAAATACAAAATGTCATTTCGAATGTAGTCGAGAAATCTAACAAAAAGATTCCTCCATTGCTGCCGGAATGACATTTTTTTATAAATTAAAGACTAAACTTGTTCTTAAAGTAATAGCTCTTTAAAAAGATAATGTCATTTTTAGATTGTCGAGAAATCACAATCGACTTTCATGTGATTTTATTTCTTCCTAGTAATTCTAAAATTAATAAACTCCACCATTAAAGAAAAGGCGATAGCAAAATATAAATAGCCTTTAGGTATTGCGCCAACCGTTTTTCCAAATAAATTGGTATGTGAAAGGTGAGCCGCTTCTGTAATAAGCATAAAACCAATTAGGATTAAAAAAGATAAACCCAAAATTTGCATACTTGGATGTGCATCAATAAATTTACGAATTGGGTTTGCAAAACCAATCATGATACTAATAGAAATTACTACGGCAATAATCATTAAAACAAGATTGTAGTAATGGTTTTCATGTAAACCGTTAGTCATACCAACTGCAGTTAAAATCGAGTCTATAGAGAAGATAAAGTCAATAATTACAATTTGCGTGATTGCTTGCGACAAGGAAGTGATTTTTTTACCTTTCACAGCATCTTCATCATGATGTGGCGTGTCTACTTTTTCTCTAATTTCTGAAGTGCTTTTATAAATCAAAAATAATCCTCCAGCAAATAATATAATACTTTGCCAGCTTACAGCGATTTGTAACCATGAGGTTTCAATATGATAAAAAGGTTCACTTAAGCCAACTAAAAACGAAACAAAGAATAATAATATAATACGCTGCACCATGGCAAGCAGTAAACCTATATTTGTTGCCTTGCTACGTTGCTGTTCTGGTAATTTGTTTGCAGCTATAGAAATAAATACAATATTATCTATCCCTAAAATAATTTCTAAAAAGGTCAAAGTTAACAATGCAAAAATCGCATCACTAGTAAATAAAAAATCTAACATAATATTCTATATTAAGGTATGTTCCTATTTGTTATTTGTTTCCGAAAACTTTCCGGACGGTTACCAAGTTTATTCTAGTTTTAAACATGCTATATCCTTATGGAGCATCCCTAGAAATTTTGCGCATAAATACGCGTTGCTATTTTTTAAAAGCAGCTCCTTTTTGTTTTAATTTTTCACCAACATAAGAATACTCAAAAGTATATGAGCTATCTGTAGTTGTAAGTATTTTTAAATGCACGTCTTTATGCTCTGCCATATTTTTAGGGTTAATGGTTTTGAATATCATTTCGCAATCATTAATCCAACGTACTTGTGTAGAATCTGTTTTTCCTTCGTAAACTTCAATTTGTAAATCACTAGTTCTTGTAAAGTCAGATTTATAAATAATATCATCTATGACTACTTCACTATAAAAACTTCCTGTTTTATAATCGGTGCAATTTCGCTCTACTTGATAACAGCCAGAAAAACTTAAAACAATTGCAAATAGCAGTATCTTTTTCATGAAAAACATTTTGTACAAAATTAGCAATATTTTGTGTTATTGTAGTTTTTTTCTGAAAGTAATGCGTGTATTTTTTATTTTAGGATATAGTTTGTTTTGAAATCTTATAGTATAGATGCTTCTGAATACTTTTAATAAAAAAAGTTTAGAACATAGAAAACTATAAAAATGGCATTTGCTGAGAATCGTCTAAATGAAAAAATAACGTACTAGGTTACAAATTGTCAAAATTTTGAAAACTACCATCCGAATAAAAAATAACAATGCGTTCTATTTTTTTTTCGGAAGAAGCATTTATCGAATTATTTAAAGAAGAAGAAATCGAAGAAGAAGGTGAAGTTGAAATTTCTTCCTTTTCGCTTTTTGGTGGATCTATCTTTTTTTCCACTTTTTCAATTTCTGGAATTTTCACTTCACTTTTATTGTCCTTCGGAAAAATTCCTTTTCCATTCATCAACCAATATAATTCCACCTCTGGAAAATGGGCGAGCACCTTCATTACAAAATCTAAACTTGGCTTATTTCTGCCAGAAAGAATATGCGAAATAGTGGAGCGTTGCACACCAACTTTCTCAGCAAAAGAAGAGGCACTTTCTCCATAAAAATCGATGACTTTCTGTAGTCTTTTTGTAAATCCTTCGGTGTTTATCATTGTAAACAAGTTGTTTTGTTTTTATAACGTTACAAATGTAAACATTATTTCAATAGCATGGTTGTATTAGTCTAATATATTTAATATATATTCATTTAAAGCTTTAAATAAGTTAGCTTAATTAACTGAAATAAAGATATTTAAGATTTAAATCGTAATAATGTTAAAATTTTATAACGCAATATTTGCTTTGCCTTGTAGACTTCTGTAAATCTGTTTAACAATGTAACCAAAGTTTATTGGTTTTAGTGTTTACAATTGTAAATTATCAATTGTTTACCTTTGTAATCAATACAAATTACATATGGAATTAGAAACCTTAGAATTGTTGTTCAATAGATACAAAGAAGTGCAACTTTTTAATAGATATATTCACGCAAAAGACATTGCTCCTTTGTTGCAAAAGCTAGCTTTAAAATGCCAAGTTTCGGTGGTGGGGAAATCTGTTCTGCATGAAAATATTCATACTATTACGCTTGGGTCTGGACCTAAAAAAATATTGATGTGGTCTCAAATGCACGGAAACGAAAGCACGACAACGAAGGCTATTTTCGATTTATTGAACCTTTTATTAAGCAGCCAGGAAGTTTCGGAGACTATTTTAAAAGCGTGTACAATACAGATTATTCCTATTTTAAATCCTGATGGCGCTAAAGCGTATACGCGTGTAAATGCGAATCAAGTTGATTTAAATAGAGATGCGCAAGCGCTTACGCAACCAGAAAGCCTTGTTCTTAAGTCTTGTTTTGAAGCTTTTAAGCCTCATTTTTGTTATAATTTACATGGACAGCGGACTATCTTTAGCGCAGGAAACACGAATAATTCGGCAACGGTTTCGTTTTTAGCGCCAGCACAGGATGAGGCTTGTACTATTACTAACAATAGAAAGCGAGCTATGGAGATTATTGCGGTTATGAATGCTAATTTGCAGATGCAGATACCAAATCAAGTTGGTGTTTATGATGATTCTTTTAATATAAACTGTGTTGGGGATACCTTTCAAGTGCAAAATACACCTACCATTCTTTTTGAAGCAGGTCATTATAAGGACGATTACACAAGAGAAAAGGTTAGAGTGTATGTTTTTCAGTCTTTACTGGTTTCTTTGGATTATATAGCTAAAAATGCTGTTTCTGGTGATGCTTATCTTCCTTATATAGACATTCCGGAAAACCAGAAGTGTTTTTATGACCTTATTATTAGAAACGCTAGAGTAGAGCCAGGTGGTGATTTGTTAGATATAGCAATCCAGTATCAAGAAAGATTAATTACTAATACGATTGAATTTATACCTAAAATCGAGAAATTTACAAGTATAAATCAGTTTTTTGCACACAAAGAAATAGATGTTAATGGCGGTGTAGTAGAAGCCTTAAAAAAAGAGGCGATAACTATAGGTTACGAAAACGATTTAGTAAAGTTAAGAAATGAAGAAATTTCATTAAAATTAACAAAATCTTGATATTTAGTATATATAAATCAATAAAAATGTATTATTTTTGAATAAAATTTAATAATACGATAAAAATGGCTAAGTTTAAATTAGACGAAATAGATCATCAGATTTTAGATATGTTGATTCAAAATACCAGAGTTCCTTTTACAGATATTGCAAAAAAACTATTAATTTCTGCTGGAACTGTGCATGTAAGAGTTAAAAAAATGGAAGATGCCGGAATAATAAAAGGTTCTTCATTAACTTTAGATTATAAAAAGCTTGGTTACTCGTTTATTGCTTACGTTGGTGTGTTTTTGCAAAATACTTCACAAACAAAATTTGTTTTAGAACGTATAAACGAAATACCAAATGTAACGGTAGCACATATCACAACAGGGAAGTTTAATATTTTCTGTAAAATTAGAGCTAAAAACACAGAAAACGCAAAAGATATTATCTTTAAATTAGATGATATTGATGGTATTTATAGAACAGAGTCGATGATCTCTTTAGAAGAGAGCATAAACGACAAAAAACGATTAATGCATTCTATATTTAGCGAATTATAGAAATCAAATATAGTATTTAATAAGCCCTTTTTTAAGGGCTTTTTTATTTTTAAAAATTTATGAAAGTAAAAGATTTAAACGCTTCAGAATACAATACGTATTATGAAACATACATAAGTAAAGCTAATGATTTAAGCTTGTTAGATGGTTTAATTGAAAGTTTTAACACAACACTAGATTTTTTTAATAATCTGCCGGAAAACAAAATGGAATACGCTTACGCGGAAGGCAAATGGACGGTAAAAGAAGTGATGCAACATATCATAGATACAGAACGTGTGTTTGCGTATCGCGCTTTGCGATTTTCTAGAAATGACCATACAGAGTTGCCTGGATTTAGTGAGAATGCATACACGCCTTCTAGCGATGCTAACAGGAGAACGAAAGCTTCTCTTATTGAAGAGTATATACATGTTAGAAAATCTACAATAAGTTTATTTAAGAGTTTTACTAATGAAATGCTTTTGTTAAGCGGTAAAGCAAGTGGCGGAAATATGTCCGTTAGAGCAATTGGATTTATTAATATTGGTCATGAAAAGCATCATTGTAAGGTGATTAAAGAACGGTATTTATAATTATTCCTCTTCATCGATAACAATATGACCGGAATCGTTTAAAAGTAGATCGTCATTACTGTCAAAATTAGTCATGGTGTAATGTAACTTACTACTAACCTTGACTAAATAAATAGCGTCTTCTGTTTTTACTTCAACAGCTTCAATGGTTTGGTTTTTGTGATTATCAAAAATAATGATATCGTTATCTCCGTAACCATCCGGAAATTTTTGCGTTAATAACTCCAAAAGTTCTGGAGTTAGTTTTTTGTAGTCTACAATTAATCTTTGCATAACTAGAGTGTTTAAGTTAATAAAACCATAGTATCTTCTTTTACAAGCGACTTAAAGTTACAAAATTTTTAATTCAAAAAGTTACGAAGCGTAAAAATTAAATGCTTCTAATATTAATTCATTAGAAACTTTACAGTTTATTTTTGGTTTTCCAATAGCTTCAAGAAGCACGAAGTTGATGTTACCATGCTCGTTCTTTTTGTCGTATATAAGTAGCTCAATAATAGGAGCGTAGTCCTTATCGTCAAATATTACCTTTCCGAAAGTATTTGTGATTGTAGTTTTTATTTCTTGGTTTGTTGTTTCGTCAAGACCAACAAGTTTTGTAGATATGTAGCTTGCTAGAATCATTCCTACAGCAATCGCTTCTCCGTGAAGTAAAGGTTCTTTGTCTGCATTGCTTAAAAAGTAAGACTCTATGGCGTGGCCCAAGGTATGTCCGTAATTCAAGGTTTTTCTAACGTTTTCTTCGTGGGGATCTTGTGCTACAATATCTTTCTTTATGAGGATAGATTCGTAAATAAGTGTATCTAAATCTGCGGTTGTTTGTTTAGAAAGATCTAAAAATTTGCTCCAATATTCTAGGTTTGATATTAGGCCATGCTTTAGCATTTCGGCTAAGCCAGATCGCATTTGATTTTCAGGTAATGTAGCTAGAAAAGCGGTATCGATTAAAACCATTTCGGCAGTGTTTATAACACCTATTTGATTTTTTAAATGGCCTAGATCTATTCCTGTTTTTCCACCAATAGAAGCGTCAACCATTGCTAGTAATGAGGTTGGGATGTTTATAAAGCTAATGCCGCGTTTAAATGTAGAAGCTACAAAACCACCTAAATCTGTAATTACACCACCACCAACATTTATCATTAAGCTTTTTCTGTCTGCGCCATATTCCGATAAAGCTTCCCAAAGACCTAAACATATATCTAAATTCTTGTTTTCTTCCCCAGATTCCATCTCTAAAATGTCATATGTTATTTCGGCATCTATATTAGCTAAAACAAAAGGCATACAGTCTACGTTTGTATTTTCATCTACTAAAAAGAAAATTTTAGAATAGTTTGCAGCTTTTAAGTGTTCATTTAAAGAAGTATACCCGTTTTCATTGAAATAGATACTGTAATCTTGAGTAGCAATAGGTGTCATTAACTATAAAATTATTTTGACGTAAAAATAAGGAGAAATTAATCAAATATAATAGACTTCAATTATATTTGTTCCAGAAAACTTAATATTCTCATGCATACAGATAAAATATTTGAAAATACGGAAATTGCTTTTGCATTAAAAAATGATTCGCAATTAGAACGCGCTTATTTTTTGTTTAAAATGATTTCTAATGAGCCTTTGGTACGAATTGGTACTGCGGCAACCAATTTTGCTTTAAAAGCAAATTTACCTATTGAGGGTTTAATCCGTTCTACGGTTTTTGATCATTTTTGTGGTGGTGTAAATGAAGAAGATTGTTTGTCTGTTATAGAAAATATGTACACAAAAGGTGTAAGTTCTGTTTTGGATTATTCGGTGGAAGGAAAAGAAAACGAAGGGGAATTTGATGCAGCCATGCAAAAAATATTAAAGATTGTAAATTTTGCAGATGAAAAGGAAAGTATGCCTATTGTGGTTTTTAAACCTACCGGTTTTGGTAGGTTTTATTTATACCAAAAATTGGGCGAAGGAAAAGCGCTTACTAATGAAGAACAGGCGGAATGGGATAGAGTAATAGCTAGATTTGATGCCGTTTGTAAAGCTGCAAAAGAAAAGGATGTGGTTGTTTTAATTGATGGTGAAGAAAGCTGGATGCAAGACGCAGCAGATGATTTAGTTAGACAAATGATGCAACGTTATAATACCGAAAAACCTATTGTTTACAATACATTACAAATGTATAGACATGATAGAATGACTTTCTTAAAAAAAGAAGCTGCTTTAGCAAAAACTAACAATTACTTTCTAGGCTATAAATTGGTTCGTGGTGCTTACATGGAGAAAGAGAATGAAAGAGCTGAAAAGAAAGGCTATACTTCTCCAATTTGTGAGAGTAAACAAGTAACAGACGAAAACTTTAACGCTTCTGTTTCTTATATGTTAGATCATTTGGAAGCTATGTCTGTATTTGTGGGAACACATAATGAGGATAGCAATTATTTGGTTATGGATTTAATGAAGTCTAAAAACATAGCAAATAAAGATCCTAGAGTTTGGTTTGGACAGCTTTATGGCATGAGTGACCATATAAGTTACAATCTTGCCCATTATGGTTATAATGTAGCAAAATATATACCTTTCGGACCGGTAAAAGACGTGATGCCTTACTTGATACGTAGAGCCGAAGAAAACACTTCTGTTGCGGGACAAACAGGTCGTGAACTTACTTTGTTA
This sequence comes from Lacinutrix sp. MEBiC02595, assembly GCF_053601555.1. Lineage (NCBI taxonomy): Bacteria > Pseudomonadati > Bacteroidota > Flavobacteriia > Flavobacteriales > Flavobacteriaceae > Lacinutrix > Lacinutrix sp. MEBiC02595. The sequence goes on from NZ_JBSHNU010000217.1 coordinate 205,755, forward strand.
AAGAAGGAAAAGCAACGTAGAAAAGGGAAGTAGTATAAAAAATAATTTCAGTTTTAAGCATAAAAAATCCCGAAAAGTTTCGGGATTTTTTATGCTTTCTATTTGGTCTTAGCTAGACTTCTTCCACCATTTTTTCTTTATTGGGTTTTTACCATAACCATAGGTGTAGCTTCCTGCTTTTTTATGGTCTACTGCATTTAGTAGAATAGCCATATTTGGTAAACGTTTTTCCGTATACATCGTTTGTGCTATATGCAATTGACGTTTATCTATATAATTTGCTCGTACTACATAAACAAACATATCTGCATATTTGCTAATAAGTAGCGTATCTGTTACTAAACCAACAGCAGCGGTATCTACAATGATATAGTCATATTCGTTTTTAACGGCTTCAAATAGTTCTCCAACACGATCGTTCATTAATAATTCGGAAGGATTAGGAGGAATAACTCCTGCTGGAATGACATCTAAAAAAGGGTTATTTTCTAATTTAGTAGTTACTTCGCTTGCGGTAAGGTTTTTATTTCCTATGAAATTTGTGATTCCAATTTCATTTTTAATTTTTAAGTAATTGGTCGCTTTTGGTACTCTAATATCTGTTTCAATTAAAAGCACTTTCTTTTCTGAGAAAGATAGGGAAGAAGCTAGGTTTATAGAGGTATGTGATTTACCTTCTTGACTAGTAGTAGACGTTACGAATATAATTTTTGCTCTATCTGAAATACCTTGAAGCATAAAATCTATATTGGTTCTAACCATTCTAAAAGCTTCCGCTTTTGCAGAATAATCTACTTTATCAATAAGTTTTTTACGATTGTTAGATTTTGGTATATCTCCTAAATAAGGTACATCTATATTCTTTTTAATGTCTTTAATAGTGTGCACTTTTGAATCTAATAATTGAAATAAGTAAATCAATCCTATTGGTAAACTTGCGCCTAAAATAAGTGCAGATAGATATACTATTGGTTTTATTGGTGATACTGGTTTGTTGCTTGAATAACCTCTGTCTACAACTTTGGCATTAGGAGAGGAGACGCCATGTGAAATAGCTGCTTCTTCTCGTTTTTGAAGTAGATACAAGTACAGAGATTCTTTAATGTTTTGTTGTCTTTGTGTGTCTCTAAATTGTCTTTCTTTTTTAGGGGTTGTGTAAATTTGTCCGCTAATTTTATTCGCTTTTTCACTTAAAGAGCTTAATGTGATTTGATTAGAAGACTTAATATTGTTTAGGTTTTGGTTTAAATTACCTTTTAACTCATTAATTTGATAGGTTAAATTTACGACTGTTGGATTTTTTTCGCTAGAATGTTTTAATAATCTATTTCTTTCAATAACAAGGTCATTATGTCTTCTTGTGATTTCTCCAATTGAATTTTCTGCAATTCCTATGTTTGCTGGTAATAAATCTGAAGAATCACTGTTGTCATCCACAAAATCCTTCATGTAATCTATTAACTGAATTTGATTGGTGGTATTGATTATTTGCGTTTCATTATCTCTTTCATTTTGTAAAAAGATATTAGACTGTGTTGCTAAATCTGTTAGTCTGTTTCTTTTTTGAATGGTTTCTGCAGTTAAATCTACTTGCCCTAATTCTCTAGAGACTATTTCAAGTCTACTATTAATAAAGTCTGATGTAACCTCTACTACTTTTTGTTTGTCTTTAACTACATCTTTATTGTAAACTTCTATTAATTGACTCAAGAATAAAGAAGCTTTTTCTCTATTGTTATTAGAGATAGATAGTTTGATAATACTAGAGTACTCTTTGGTTTCAATACGTAAATCCTTTTTAAAGTTTCCTGTTATTTTGCTAACTGGAGAAATTTCAATAGTGATATTAGAGCCAATTTTAGCTGCATACTGTCCAAGATTTGGTGTTATAATAATATCTCCAAATCCTGTTTTTATAGGTTGACCAAAACTATGTAATGTTCCTTGATCTTCCATATTTTGGTCTTTAGACTTCCATATTTTCTCTCCTTCAGTGATACCTTTAAGTAGGAATTGTGTTTTGGAATGTATTTTCACATTCATTATGGTATCTGCTTGAAAAAGAATAGAGTCTGTTGCGCTAAAGTTTAAGTTTAATGGCGGATTGGCGTATACTTCGTGATTTTGAATTCTGCCTTCCACATAGTATTGAATATTAAACTTTAAATCTTTAACTACTTGTTCTATTAATTCTCTGGATCCAATAATTTCGGCTTCATCTAAAACATTATTAAGGTCTTTTTTGAATAAACCGTAATTTTGTAAAGAGGATATTTCTGGTAGCTTAGTACTTTGTCTTTCGTCTTTAATTTGTATGGTAGCACTCGCTTTGTATTGGTAGGTAGCGTATCTTAAATATAGATGAGCTAGTGCTATTGCAGCAATTACACATAGAATTACTAGTTTCCATTTGCTTAAATATGGATCTACTAAATCTCTAAAATGCTCTTTTTGATTTGCAGCGTTATTATTCATTGGTAGGCTTTTTAATTTATTATAATGGCGGTTAATGATACTAATACGGCAAGTGCCGAAATTACAACTGCTGTATTTTGGTTGTAAGATGCAGAACGCGCTTTAGCTTTGTTTGGCGATATGTAAATAACATCGTCTTGCGCTAGATAGTAACTCTGGTTGTTTAGTACAGAGATAGATGTTAAATCAAATTTAGCATATTGCTTTTTACCGTTATTATCTCTAATAAGTAAAACGTTATCTCTTCTACCGTAAATGGTTAAATCTCCAGCGTAACCTAGTGCTTCTGATAAAGATATTTTTTCGTCTTCTAGAACAAATGTTCCTGGATTACGTACTTCTCCTAAAACGGTAACCGTAAAGTTTATTAGTCTAATATTGATAATTGGATTCTTTAGATATTCCTTTAATCTTTCTTTTAATAATTCCGTAGCTTCTGTTCTGCCTAAACCTCCTATTTTTATTTGGCCAAGCACAGGGAATTCAATATTACCAAACTTGTCTACTAGATAGGTTTGCATTTTGGTACTACCTTGTGTTACAATTGCCGATTGTCCTTCAGATATTGTAGGTAGATTAAATGGCCTTGCGGCTTCTGGATCTAGTGAGGAAACAATTATTGAGATTTTGTCATTGGTTTTGTAAACTACATCGGTATTAAAATCTAATGGGGTGTAGTCTGCAAGGGATTCATCTTGAAAGTAAGTTACTTCTTGTGTTGTTCCGCAAGAAGTAAATAAAAAAATGGCTAATAGAGTAACTACAATACTAGTCTTTGTTTGGTTAAAAAGTGGTTTCATGATTAATAGCGTTTTTTATAAGTTTATTTTATGTTTAAAACATCGTATTTGGTGTTGTTAGGGTTGTATTCTGGCACTATGTCTTTTATTATAGAAACTATTTCAATATTGGAAGAAGTAGAATCTAATAGTAGTAATTTTTTTATTTTTTCTAGCTGATTTTCATTTACATCTCTACATTTAGCAATCATTATTTTTTCGTTATACGTTGGTTTTGTGTTTTCTCCATCTATTAATAGTTCTTCAAAAATTTTCTCACCTGGTCTTAATCCTATTATTTTTATATCAATATCTTCAGGGTAGTTTAATCCTGAAAGGGCAATCATGTTTTTTGCTAGATCGATTATTTTAACTGGTTTTCCCATATCGAAAACAAATATTTCTTCTCCTAATCCCATTGCTGCAGCTTCCAGTACTAGTTGACTCGCTTCGGGAATAGTCATGAAATAACGAATAATATCCTTGTGTGTAACTGTTAACGGTCCGCCAGATTCTATTTGTTTTTTAAATAATGGAATGACAGAGCCATTAGATCCTAAAACATTACCAAATCTTGTAATTATAAATTTCGTTTTTCCTTTTACTATGTTTTTCTGACAGAAGATGCATATTTCGGCAATTCGCTTTGTAGCTCCCATCACATTGGTTGGGTTAACAGCTTTGTCTGTGGATATTAGTATAAACTTTTCTGCACCATGTTTCATGGCAAGTTCTGCTGTGTTGTAGGTGCCAAATATATTTACGCTAACTGCTTCAAATGGATTGTTCTCCATTAGAGGTACGTGTTTATAAGCAGCTGCGTGAAATATAATTTCCGGTTTATAGGTGTTGAAAATTTGATCTAAGCGTTGCTTGTTTCTTACGTCTGCAATAATAGTCTCAACGTTTGTTATATTGTTTCTTTTAAGTTCTTGTTGTAAATCATATAAAGCAGATTCCGAATTATCTATAATTACTAGCTTTTTATATTTAAAGATACTAAGTTTTCTAACTAGCTCACTACCAATAGAACCTGCAGCTCCCGTAACTAGAAGTACTTTGTTGTTGTACTCGTCTGTTAATAATGGGTTGTCTATTCTAATTGGCTCTCTTCCTAAAAGGTCTTCAATTTTAATGTCTTTTATTTGTCCAATACTTAAGTCTCCATCAATCCAATGTTGAACATCTGGAACAATTTTTACTTTTAGGTTTAATGCAAAGAAAGATCCAGAAATTTCTAAAAGTCTATTCGAGTCTATGCTTTGAATAGATATAATTACTTCGTCTATATTGTTTTTTTCTACAAATTCTTTATCTATTTTTTTTGGATTATAAACATTTAGCATGTTTATTTTTTTTCCGATTTTACCATCTTTATCATCTAAAAACCCAAAAACCTTAATATTGCTTTTAGCATCGTTGGTAATGGCATCATAGGTTATCATTCCAGAGTTTCCTGCACCATAAATAAGAACTGTTTTTAAACTTTCAAAATCATGAAACAGACTTCTGTACATGTGTTTAATGAAAAATTTAGCACCAATTATAAAGAAAATATTAAGTAATAAATGAATGTATATGATGGATCCTGGAATATCAAAAACGCTATCAAAATTATACTCTCTACTTATATAGGTGGTAATAATTAAAATAGTGGCCAAAATATTTAAACCAATAACCACATTGACAACATCTTTAACTCCTGTAAATCTTACAACACCTTTATGGGAGCTAACCATTAAAAAGCTAATTACGGTTGCTGCAAAAACAAAAGGAAGTTGTTTTAAAAAGGTGTAAAAATTAAAATCTATTTCAAAATTGAATCTAATGATATACGCTATAAAGAAAGTAAAGAGTACAATACAAGAATCAAACAATAGTACAAGCCATTTTGATGCGTATCGCTCTGTTAATTTTCTTAATATGTCATTATAATTAATCAAAATACGATATAATTAGTTTTGTTATTCTGTTTAAATCTGCTTCTGTAAGACAAGATCCGCTTGGTAAGCATAAACCTTTTTCATATAATTTATTAGAAACTCCGTTTAAGTATGCGGGAGTGTCTTTATATAAAGGTTGTAAATGCATAGGTTTCCAGGAGGGTCTTGCTTCAATATTGTTGTCGTTTAATACTTTTAGTAAATTATCTCTTGTCTGTTTTGTGTCTAATAGAATACAGGTTAACCATCTGTTAGAGCTATATCCTTCTGGTTCTTGAAGAAATGTAATAGCCTCTATACTTTGTAGCTTCTTGTAATAATGCTTGTGATTTCGTTTTCTTAACGCTACGTAATTATCAAGAACTTTCATTTGTCCTCTGCCAACTCCAGCAATAATGTTAGACATTCTATAGTTGTAGCCAATGCTTTTGTGTTCGTATTCTATGCCGTCTTCTTTTGCTTGTGTAGCTAAAAAGATTGCCTTTTTCTTTAAAGCTTCGGTTTTACAAATTAAAGCACCACCGCCAGAAGTAGTTATTATTTTATTTCCGTTAAACGAAAGAATAGAAAAATCACCAAATGTACCGCACTTTCGACCATTAACCTGACTCCCAAATGCTTCCGCGCTATCTTCTACAACAGGAATGTTGTATTGATTAGATATTGCTTGTATTTCATTTACATTATATGGCATTCCGTATAAATTAATAGCTATAATAGCTTTTGGTTTTTTTCCTTTTTTAATTCTATCTTTTATTGTCTTTTCTAATAACACAGGACACATGTTCCATGTTTGCTCTTCGCTATCGACCAAAATAGGTGTTGCGCCTAAATAAACCACAGGGTTTACCGACGCTACAAATGTTTTTGTTTGGCATATCACCTCGTCACCTTGTTTAACACCTAAAAGGGTTAATGCAAGATGAATTGCTGCTGTGCCAGAACTCAAAACCGTGGCATAACTTTTTTGGTCTAGATATGTTTCAATATCCTTTTCAAAACCGTTTACATTTGGTCCTAAGGGAGCAATCCAATTTAATTTAAATGCTTCTGTTATGAATTCTTGTTCGTGTCCACTCATGTGAGGTGGAGATAACCAGATTTTAGAATTCAGTTTAGATTCATTAATAGCCATATAAATATTGTTGTTTTTAGAGTATAAATCAAAAAAATACGACAAAGAACCCATTTAAACGTTCTTTGATTTAATTAATAAAGGTATTAAGATTTATCTAGATTTAAACACGCTTTAGGCTTAATTAATTAATATGCCAATAGTCTACTTTTTTTAATAATTTTTTGCTAAATCAATATCATGAAGGAGGTTGTATGTAATAATCTGTTATAGATTATGTTAAATATACAAAATATAATATTACAGCTTATTATTTTCGTCCTTTAAAGAGGCGATTGGTTAGGATATATTCTTTTTAAGTAATAATTTAGTGCAAGCTATTTATCATTTTATGAAAAACAACCCATTTGTTTCCAAGACCTTTACTACAGTTTGGTCCAAGTATTTTAATGCCTCAAAACCAGGTTTAAATTTTAAGTTTATTAAGGATGTTACCTTTGTGAAAAGTAGTATGCTTCCTTTGTTCTATAATGTTGGTAAAAACATAACCAATGGTATGTCTTATGTTGTCGATCCTAAAGAAAAAGATTTTAAGGGAAAAGCTTTTTTAATGCATGATGTGCCGTCTTATTTTAATTTGGAAACACCTAATGCTTCCGATTTAAAAATCTATAAAGTAGGGCAGTACAAAGGTTTTTTGGCAGAATTAGATGCTTTTGAAAGTTATGATGCTTTTGCTAAAAGTCAGTTTAAATCGAATACAAGATATAAGTTTAGACGAAACCAAGAACGACTTGAAGCATGTTTTGATATTCGTTATTCCATTTATAATGAAGGTGTTGAAAAAGAAGCGTATCAGGTTATCATGGATGGTTTTAAGTCTTTACTTACCAAGCGATTTAATGAATTGGAAAAAGATAATGACATACTGGAAACTTGGGATTATTACTATGATTTAATCTTTCAGATGCTTCAAGAAAAACGCGCTTTATTAATAACAATTAGTAATGGCGATAAACCCATCGGAGTTTCTCTTAGTTTTCTTTCGGATACCACCATGTTTTACGCAATTACTTCTTTTGATACCGATTATTACCGATTTAATTTAGGACATACCACAATAATCAAACTATTTAATTGGTGTTTTGATAACGGATATACTATTTATGATTTTTCGAAAGGAGAATACGAATATAAAAATAGATGGACTAATAAAGAATACACCTACGAAAATCACATTTTATACGATTCTAAAAGTATTGTGGCGTCTACGACAGCAAAATTTATAAAATCTAAATATGCGCTAAAGCAATATTTAAGAGATAAGAATGTTAACGAAAAATATGTAAAACTTAAGTTTTTATTAAAAGGAAAGAAAGCGGAAGTAGTTGCAAGAAGGAAATATACTATTGAAAAGTCAGAAGTAAAAGAAGATACAAATTCTATGCAATTAATAGATTTGAAGAATGCTGATTTCTCTTTTTTAAAAGCTATAATTTATGACGAATTATACAAGAAACCGGAAGCTATTTCAGATATACGTATTTTTGAAATTAAGAGTTTAGATTCGGATTGCTATTATGTAGTAGGTGAAGAGACTAACTATAGAATATTATTTAGTTAATGTCTTGCTGAAATTGCCAAATCCGCCATGGTTTTACTTTTAAAATTGTATGTGCTTTTAAGCATGTTGTAATGGGCAAAAAGTTCTTCTAGGCCTTTGAAATTCTGTTCTGTATTTTCTCCAAAATTATGCGGATGAAACCATAAATGATAAACTTGCTTTTGTTTAGCAGCATAGGTCATCCCTCTTTTTATTCTCTTAATTTTTAGGGCTTCTAAAAAACTTAAATTCATACTATACGATCTTAAAAATCGACTAGAAGCAATATTTATCAAACCATGTTGCATTTGTAAGTCATGCGTGTTATGTCCAGAAATATTTAAATACGTATCTAACAATCTGTAAATCCTATTTTTTGTTTTACCCAGTAGCTCGGTGTCATTCGTGTTATACATCCAGTGGCTTTCCGTTCCTCGGTAGCTTAAAATGCCATGTTTTGCACAAATTCTTAAATACGTTTCGTTTATTTGATTTCTTGGGAATACCATGCTTTTAATCGTAATTCCATGCTGTTTTGCAATATTAATATTCGCTAATAAATCTGCCTCAAACTGTTCTGCTGTTTGTCCGGACTCGTTGCAATAATAATGACAAAACGTATGGCTTCCTATTTCATGGTTGCCATTTTGTTGTATTTTTTCTACTAACGAGGTTGCATAATGATATGGATCTTCTATTTCATTATTGCCAATAGCATCCAATAATCTATAGGGACTAAAATTAGAATTACTATAATTAGGTTTTAGTTTTGGGCTAAACCGAATTAACTCTTCTTTGTTTTTAGCAAGTAAGAACCCAACAGTAGCAAAGGTTAGGTGGATATTGTATGCGTCGCTTAATGCTAATAATCTAGGAATGATTTCGGAAACTTTTTCTAATTGCGATTTGTAGCTTTCTAAAGAGCGAACATCAAAAATACCCCAAAATAATTCGAAGTCTAAAGAAACCACTAAATGTCCTTGATCCAGTTTCATTTTAAAATGCTTAGAAATGTTTTCATAATGATTTTAATATCTGTAAACACGGAAGGATTATCAATATACATCTTGTTTAAAGCGATTTTTTTTGGCATAATATCTTCAATATAAAGTTTTTCAGGATTATCTGTATCCTTTAAAAGTTCTGCTTCGTCTCTAAAAGCAATAGAAGCATAGTCTGTAATTCCTGGCTTTACTTGTAGTATTTCACAATCTTCATTAGAATAGAATTCTACATACTTGCGGACTTCCGGTCTCGGGCCAACAAAACTCATCGTTCCTTGCAGCACGTTAATGAGTTGTGGCATTTCGTCTAGTTTGAATTTCCTTAAAAAATAACCAACTTTTGTTACTCTATAATCGTTGTCGCCAAGTGTTAATAGTCCTTTTTTGTCTGCCCCTACAAACATGGTTCTAAATTTAAAGATTTTAAAATCTTTACTATTTTTACCAACTCGTGTTTGTCTGTAAAAAATAGAACCTTTAGATTCTAGTTTAATGAATATAGCAATCACCAATAATATTGGGAATAATATTACCAAGCCAAATAGTGAAAAAAATAAATCAAACAAACGTTTTATCATAGTGTGGTTTCTACAGCATTGGTAATTGTACTTACAATATATTGTAACTGTTCTTCTGTTAATTGCGGATAAATAGGTAAAGATATCTCTGCTTTATAATTATTAAAAGCATTTGGGTAATCTTCGATTTTGTAACCATAAGATTTAAACAAACTCAATAATGGCAATGGCTGAAAGTGTACATTAACTGCAACTCCTTCTCTAGCGATTTTATCTATAATAGCATCGCGTTGTTCTTCTGTTGCATCTTTGATTCGTAAAGCGTATAAGTGACAAGAAGATATTTTTTCATCATTTTGAAAAGGAGGAAGGATTGCCCAATTTTTTGTGGCAAAATACTCTTGATAATAAGTAAAAATCTCTTTTCGTTTATCTAAAATAGAATCAAAATATTCTGGTAATTGCGCCACGCCAACAGCGGCAAGTAAATCTGGAAGGTTCATTTTTAAGCCAGGATATATAATATCGTATCTCCAACCACCAGCTTTAGATTTTGTAAATGCATCTTTAGTTTGTCCGTTTAAAGAAAGGCAGCGTAAGTAGTTATATTCTTCTTGGTTAACAAAAGGTTTAGGTAAGTTTAAGCAAATGGCGCCACCTTCAGCAGTAGTCACGTTTTTAACAGCATGAAAAGAAAACACCGTAATATCTGTGGTTGCTCCAACAAATTTATTTTTATATGCTGCGCCAATGGCATGTGCAGCATCTGCAATTACTACAATTCTTCCTAATTTTTCTTGATTTTCGTGTGTTGGATGAAACAGATCTCTAGTATTATCTACTAAAGTATTTATAGCGTCATAATCACAAGGCCAGCCTGCAATATCTACAGGGATTATTGCTTTTGTGTCTTCTGTTATTGCGTCTTTAATTCCTTTTAATGAAATATTAAAATCGTCTTCAATATCCACCATTATTGGTGTTGCGCCAACATGAATAACTGCTAAAGCGGTTGCTGCGTAAGTATATGCCGGAATTATAACTTCGTCACCTTCGCCAATACCAAACCATTTTAAGGCAAGCATGAGCCCGGAAGTAGCAGAATTTACGCCAAGCACATTGGGCGCTTTGGTATAATAGCTAACAAGTTCTTCTAGTTTTTTTACTTTTGGTCCTGTGGTAATCCATCCAGATTCTAAGGCTTCGGTAATTTCTTTGATTACATTGTCGTTAATGTAAGGAGGAGAAAATGGGATTTTCATTTTCGTTATATTTTGTGATTAATAGCTTCGTTAAAGATATTAATATATTGCTTAGAAACATTTTCTAAACTAAACTTTTCAACGTGTTTTAATGCGTTTTCGGCTAATTCATTGGCTAATTTTTGATTGGTAGCTAATCGTATCATCGCATTTGCAAGTGCTTCCGAGTTTTTTACTTCTACTAATAAAGCTTCTTTTTCGTGTCTTGCAAATTCTCTAACTCCTGTAACATCTGTAGCAACCATAGGTAATCCAACTGCAGCAGCTTCTAGTAGTACTCTTGCAAAACCTTCTCTAAAGGTTGGTAATACGAAAGCATCCGAAGCTAAAAGAAGATCAAAAACATCATTTCTGCTTCCTAACATATCCACAATATCTTGGTATTGATCTAGTATGTTTTGGTTTAATCGTTTGCTGTTTTCTTCTAAAGGACCAACAAGTAGTATTCTAAAATTATGCCCTTTATCTTTACAAATTCTAGCAGCTTCTAAAAGATTTATAATTCCTTTTTCGTATACCAAACGAGCAACACAAATAAATGTAAAAGGCGTGTTATTTCGCTTTGCAGTTTTATTAATATTTTTTAATTCAATGCCGCTACTAAAAATTAATTTGAAGTTTTTATCGGTTATTAGTTGGTGTGATTGGTATAAATTTTTATCGTCGTAATTTTGAAAAACAGTTCTAAACACCCGATGTTTCACGCTTCGATGAAGCGTGTAATAGACCTTTCTTAAAAAGAAGCTAGACAGGTTGTTAGACATGAAAATTGTTCCTAATCCGGTAATGGTTCTTGTTATTGGTGTTTTTGTTTTTTTTAATGCTATTGGGAGTAAAAAAGCGGGTTTTGTATCGAAGGTATGAATGACATCAAATTCATTTTTCGTAAAAAATTTCTTATACCATTTTAATGTTTTTCTGTCGGCAGTAGGCGAGAAGCTTCGCACTAAATTATAGGGTACATAATTAATGTAATCTGGGAATTTTTGAGAGCTTGTACCAAGAATGGTAACCTGAAAACCGGCATCTTTAAGATAGCTAGATAAGGATATGCGTTTATGGACATCTTCGCCACCAACAAGACAGATTTTTTTAATCATGGAATAAATTTACAACTAAAATAAGATAAGTTTTTTGTTTACTAAAATTTGTTCTACTTTAGAATGGACAAAACGCTATTTATGTTAAAGATTGCTAAGTATTTATACCATAATACTTGGATTGGAAAAAATATAATCGATACTGTGCAAGAATTGCATCATTATTACAGATCGCATTATATAGACGATGCCACGTTTTTAAAACAAAACTTTAAAAAACGCTTTGGTAAATCGTTAGATTTAAACAATCCTAAAACCTTAAATGAAAAAATTAATTGGCTAAAGCTGCACGATAGAACAGCTTTACATACCACTTGTGCAGATAAGTTTGAAGTTAGAAAGTATGTAGAAGAAACTGTTGGTGCTAAGTACTTGATTCCGCTAGTATTTCAAAGTTATAATGCTGAAGAGGTAAAAGCTTCTAGTTTTCCTGATTTTCCATTTATTATGAAAGCAAACCACGACAGTTCTGGTGGAACTATTGTAAGAGATAAAGCAATTGTAGATTGGAAAAAAATGCAAAAGCACTTTAAGAAATTGCTCAGCAAAAATTATTACTATTCAGGTAAAGAATGGCAGTATAAAAACATAAAACCTTGTGTTATTGGGGAAAAATTGTTGGTAAATGAAGCTGGCGAAATTCCTTTTGATTATAAAATACATTGTTTTCATGGGAAAGTGGAAGTTATTCAAGTAGATATCGATAGGTACACGAATCATAAGCGAAATTTATACGATGTTGATTGGAATTTGTTGCCGTATACTTGGTCTTTGTGGAATGATGGTAAGCCGCTTTGGGATAATGGAAGAGATTTAGAAAAACCGAAGAATTTAAATGAAATGCTAGACGTTGCAACAAAGCTGTCTCAGCCTTTTTGTTATGCTAGAATAGATGTATACGATTTTGAAGGTACTGTTTACTTTGGAGAGGTTACTTTTCATCATGGTAGCGGATTAGAAACTATTCATCCAGAGAAATATGATTTGGAATTAGGAAATTTATTAGATGTAACTAAAATAAAAACGGAAGCTTAAAATGAAGCAATTGATATCTAACATATACCATAATACAAGATTGGGTTTTACAGTTATTCAGCCATTTAAAAATGTATACGAATATTTTCGTTATGCCTTAGTTTCCGATGAAACCGTTATTAAAAGAGAGTTTATAAAGAATTTGGGCTATGCTCCAGATTTAGAAAACCCGAAGACTTTTAACGAAAAACTTCAATGGTTAAAATTAAATGATAGAACATCTTTACATACTATTAGTGCTGATAAATATAAGGTTCGAGAATATGTGAAAGAAAAAATAGGGGAAGAGTATCTGATTCCTTTAGTGCTAGAAACAAAAAATGTTAAATATATTGTTCCGGAGAATTTACCGGATTTTCCATTTATTATAAAAACCAATCACGATAGTTCAGGCGGCATTATAGTTAGAGATAAAACCAAGCATAATTGGATTAACGTGCAAAATACACTTTCTAAGTTTTTAAATATTAATTATTACTACAGATATAAAGAGTGGCAATACAAAAATATTGAGCGTAGAGTAGTCGTTGAAGAATTGTTAATGGATGAAAGTGGCGAAATTCCTTTTGATTATAAAATGCATTATTTTAACGGAAAACTTGTTTTTACGCAAGTAGATATTGATAGAGAGAAAAACCACCGACGTAATTTGTATGATGTAGATTGGAATTTAATGGATTTACAATGGGTTTATAAAAGTGGAAGCGAAGTAAAAAAACCGAAACTCTATGATAAAATGATTGCTTTGGGGGAAATTTTCGCTAAAGACTTTTGTTATCTACGTGTAGATTTTTACCATGTAAACGATAAAATTTATTTTGGAGAATTAACCTTTCATGCAGAATCTGGTTGTGGTGCTTTTACGCCGCAACATTATGATGCAGATTTTGGGAAGTTGTTGAAGTTGCATAAAACAGAGGTTAATTAGTTGTACAAATTCATATACCATTTTTGAAAGGTATAATAGGTCCAAACTTTGTAACTATTATCTTCTTTTCCTGTTAAGTGATTATGCACCAATTGTTGGATATAGTCTATGTTAAATAGATTTTGTTTTTCTAAAAACTTAGTTTCTATATAGCTTTCTAATTCTTGTTTTAAGCCAGAACGTAACCAATCTCCAACCGGAACGACAAATCCTTTTTTAGATTTCTCTAAGAAACCTTCCGGAAACTCGTCTTTAAAAGCTTCTTTTAAAATGTGTTTTTTGCTGTACCCTTTTAGTAAATAATCTTCTGGCAAGCTATTAGCAAATTCCCAAAGGGATTTATTTAAAAATGGCGCTCTGCATTCTAAAGAGTTAAGCATACTTGTTCTATCTACTTTTACCAACATATCGCCTTCTAAACTTATATGACGGTCTATTTCGCGATACTCATGAACGGTTTTTGGTTTTGCAATTCCAGATTTCTCTTTGTAATAATTAAAAGGGTTTAACTGAATGCTATCCGATTTTAATAGCTTTTCTGTGTCGTTAGAAAATCCTAATGAAATGATATTCCAGTAATGTTCGTTGTTGTAGTTTATTGCGTTTACAGCCTTTTTTAGCTTAAAACGTTTTCCTCTATTATCGTCTTTTGTAGTCAGTAATTTGTTTAAAACACTTTTGGAAGCGTTATGCAGAAAGGCAGGAACCACACTTGTATACTTGCTGTTTAGTTTACCAATATAATATTTGTTGTAACCGCCAAAAACTTCATCTCCACCATCTCCAGTTAAAGCCACCTTTACAAAATCTCTTGTTTTATTCGCTACCAAATAGGTTGGTAATGCCGAGGAATCAGCAAAAGGTTCATCGAAATTTAGCAGAATTTCATGAATGTTTTTTTCAATGTCTTTTTCTGAAATAATAAACTCATGATGATTACTATTAATCATCTTGGCAACGAGTTTCGATTTGTCGGTTTCGTCAAACGATGCTTTATCAAATCCGATAGAAAACGTATCTATTTTTTGATTGTTCATTTGTGATAATCCTAAACTCACAATGGAAGAATCTACGCCTCCTGAAAGAAAGGTACCAAGCGGAACATCACTTATCGAACGACTTTCAATACTGGTTAGCATTCGGGTTTTGAGTTCCTTTTTTGCTTCCGCGAAAGCGATATCTTGCTTTTCGGTTTTAATGGTATTTATCTTATGTATTTGAAAGTTATTCGTATTTAAATCATAATCGATATAATGATTGGCTTCCAATTTTAAAATGTTTTCATATATAGTAAAAGGAGCAGGAGTATAGGTTAATCTGAAATATAGGTTTAAGCCTTCTTTAGAAATTTCTGGTTTACTATCTAGATTATTAACAATAGATTTCAACTCTGAAGCCCAAAAGAAATTTTCTTTGTCTTGATAATAATACAGAGGTTTTTCGCCAAAAAAATCACGCGTTATAAAAACCTTACTTCTGTTTTTATCATAAATACTAAAAGCAAACATACCATCTAGTTCGGCAAAGCTACTTTCTCCGTTGGTTTCGTAAAGTTTTAGAATTACTTCGGTATCACTTTTGGTTTTAAAAGTAACGCCTTGGTTTTCTAAACGCTGTTTTAAAACTTGGTAGTTATAAATTTCGCCATTAAATACAATAACAATGCTTTTATCTTCATTATAAATGGGTTGTTTTCCTGTGCTTAAATCAATAATAGAAAGCCTTCGCATGGCCATAGTAATGATGGATTGCTCATGATTTTCAATACAAAAACCATCTTCATCAGGACCACGATGATAGATTAACTGATTCATTTTTTGTAATGAATTGCTTATCTCTTCACGTGTACCACTTCTACTTATTATGCCGTTTATTCCACACATAAATGCGAGTCTATTAATTTTTTAAGTTGTTTTCCTATTACAGAGATATCGTATTGTTTTGCCTTTATAAAACTTAAATTACTGTAATTCTCTCTTATCGAATTATTATTTTTATAATAGGTAATTGCTTTCGCTATACCTTCGTTATCGTCAACATTTACTAGTAATCCATATTTCGCTTTATAAAAATCGCCTGTTTCAATTTGGATTTCTTCATTATCGTTTAATAATTCTAATGGTCCAGACATACAATTGGTAGCAATTACAGGGACACCAAGTGACATAGCTTCTAGAATTACATTTGGAAATCCTTCAGAAAGAGAGGTTAATACTAGACAATGATGTTTTACTATTTCTTTATTTATAGTTTCACTATTTCCTTTAAAACTAACAATATCATTAAGGTTTAAAGTATTTGTAAGTGCTTTTAGTTCTTCCTCTAAAGCCCCAACGCCATAAATATTTAAAGCAATTTCTTCTGTTATAAGTGCTATACTTTCTATTAAGCTTCTCTGATTTTTCACCGGATTTAAGCGTCCTACAGCAACTATTTGAAAAGGTTTATTTTCTTCTGAATGGCTTAAAAAAGCAGGCTTTTCTTGAAGGGTATAGATTGGATTGTAAATTACATGTGCTGGCGTTTTTACATGAAAATTGTCTAGTAAATCGGAATTGATATGCACCGAATTAGAAAAAAGACTCGTATTTTTATTGTAAAAATATTTTACTAATTGTTTCCCAAATGCACCATAGGTTTTAGAAGGAAAACAGCGTTCGCTAATAATAGTTTCTAGATTTGGGTTCCACATTTTGGTAAACCCATTAATTACATTTTGTTTAATTAAAAAGGAAACACTAATATCTATATTATGTTGTTTAATTATTTTTGGGTATTTGTAACCACTTAATAGAAAGCTACCTAATTTGAAAAGGGAAGAATTGTCGTAATGTTCTTCTTTTGTGGACAAGCGAACCACGTTAACGTCTTCATGAATAGGTAAGTCTATGTTATTGTAGATAAGTATTAAAGTAACATTATAATATTTTACAAGTTCATTTGCTAACCTAGCAACTACGCGTTCTGTACCACCAAAACCAATAGAAGATACAAATAGGGAAATATTTTTTTTGTTAGTCATCAATAGTTAAATCTTTACTTAATGCTTCCGAAAAAATCTCAGAAGCTATATTAGACATGTGTGCAATATCTGCCCAGTATTCTGGTTTATTGTCGTTGTCAAAAAAGTGGCTATAATCGTGGTATTCAATATGTAAATCTTCCATTACTTTCTTTAATGCATCATTGTCTTCCGGGCATTTATCTATATATAATGGTGTCGTAATTGTGATTAATCTTTTGTTATTATTTGTGCAAAACGAATCTATTTCTTTTAAATAGGTTTCAAAAAGCGGATTGAGTTTTAAATCCGTTCGACATACAATACTGTCGTTACGTTCTAATATCTTTTGGAATATTTCTTTTTGCGTACCATCTATTTCCATAGGATCATATCCATAATAGTGTTCTAAATCATACTTAGGGAAAATAGCATTTTTAAGTATCCCTAAAGCCAAACCATTATAATCTACACACCAATAAAATTCTTGTAAAGGATTCGTTAAATCGGCTCTTATAAGTTCTTTCTTTATAATATCATTGGTATGATACTTCACCATTAAGGTTTTTGTTTCCTCTCTATTGTAGTGTTCTCTATATGCAACATTTGGATCTACATGAAGAATTACAGTTTGCTTTACATCTTTAGGAAGTAGTTTAATTAGCGTGGCACTATATGCTATAAATTTACCATCGACTCCCATGTTAAAACTAGATTCATTTAATTTTTTAACATCGATATGATGATTCGCTCTAGAGCTCCCAAAAACAATAAGTTTCGTTGTGTCTTTTATGGATAAATAATGGTTTAGCTTACCAATTGCCTGACCAGAATACACGGTATCACTAATTTTAGTTATTGTAAAATATGCTATTTTATCTACTACAAAAGATAAAACGATGATAAAAGCTATAAGTTTTGTGGATTGTATGATTTGTTTTTTATTCATAACATTTAAAATTGAAAATAAATAAAGTTATTAGACGTAGAGTAAAACAAGCTAATAAGAAGTATGATTAAAGAAACAGCTGCTCCAAGTTTTATTGGACTAAGTTTACGACCTAAAGTTTCTAAATCTTGTTTCGATCTAAATAAGTAAAGGTCTAAAGACATACCTATTAGAAGCATGGATATACCTGTAGCAATAGCGTTCGTGTCCCCAATAAAAGGAACTTTAAAATCAAAGAAAATTAGCTTTTTAACGATTACTCCTGCAGCTTCAAAGTCTTTTGCTCTAAAGAAAACCCACGAAATAAGTACCAAACAAAACGGATAGATGTAACCAAACCAACCTGCATTTTTGATTTTTAAAACGGTGAATATAATTTTTTCACTAACAAGTAGCAATCCATGAATGGCTCCCCAGATCGCGAAATTCCAACTATTCCCGTGCCATAATCCTCCTAGAATCATGGTTAACATTAAGTTTCTAAAGGTGAAAAGGGCTGTACCACGACTTCCACCTAAAGAGTAATACAAATAATCCCGCAACCATGAGGATAGTGATATATGCCAACGTTGCCAAATATCGGCTATAGAGTTTGAAAAATAGGGCAGATTAAAGTTTTGGTTAAATCGGAATCCTAATAGTTTTGCACTACCAATGGCAATATCTGAATATCCTGCAAAGTCAAAATATATTTGATAGGAATAAAATACGGTAGCAAGTAATAATGTGCTCGAATTATGTACATCTGGACTCGCATAAATGGAATCTACATAAACTCCTAAATTATCTGCAATTACAACTTTTCGGAATAAACCTACAGCAATTTGAAAAATACCATCGTGAAACCATTTTTGTTTAAACTTTCGTACGTTTTCTATTTGTGGTAATAGGTTAGAAGCTCTTTCAATTGGTCCTGCAACTAATTGCGGAAACAAACTAACAAACGTAAAAAAGGCTACAATATCTTTTGTCGGCTTTAGTTTATCTCTATAAACATCGATAGTATAACTTAAGGTTTGAAACGTGTAAAAACTAATTCCTACAGGAAGTATAATATTTAAGGTAACATGGTCTACTTGCCAACCAAATAGTAGCATCATTTCTGCAAAACTATCGGTAAAAAAGTTGAAGTATTTAAAAGCAGCTAAAAGTCCTAAATTGGAGACTAAACTGAGTCGTAACCAGTTCTTTTTCGCTTTCGCGGAAGTAGTTTCGTAAATTTTAATTCCGATATAATAATCTATAAAAGAACTGTAAATGATTAAGGAAAGGAAGGTCCAATCCCAATATGCATAAAAGAAATAACTGGCAACTAACAATAATATGTTTTGCTTTTTTAGATCTTTATTAAGCAGCCAATACAGTATAAAAACTGTAGGTAAAAATATTAGATATTCTACGGAGTTAAATAGCATAGGTCGTGGTTAGTTTAATAAAAAGTGCTTCGTATTGATTAATAATTTTTTTGCTATTAAAGTTGTTTACAACTATTTGGTTTACAGTTTTAGGGGAAAATAAAAAGTGCGTATTAAGGTTGGTTAATTCCTGAACACATTCTTCTACTGTATTTATAATAAAACCATTTTTTCCTGGTTGAATAATTTCATTAATTCCTCCTGGCGCATTAAACGCAATAATTGGTGTACCAACGACACAACTTTCTATTAATGCATTAGGAAATCCTTCCGAATACGAACCAAGTAAAAAGATATCACTTTTTCTCAAATAATCTTCCACATTTTTGGTGTAATCTATTTGAGTGACTTGATTTTCAATTCCTTTGGAACGAATTAAATGTACAATATTTTCTTTTTCATTGCCATTGCCAATCATAAAATAATGAAAAGGAAACTCTAATTTAGATAATACCTCTATAATTCTTTCATGACCTTTCTCTTTACTTAATCTGCCAACAGTAATAATTTGAAGCGGTTTAGTAGTATCTCTAGTTATCGTTTTGGGTACGGCGTTAAAGGTGATAGGATTGTTTATTAATGCCGTTTTGCTTTTTGCAACACCATAATTAGCCATCATATCTTCTTGCATGTCTTTGGATTGACAAATTAAACAGTCGACCAATGTATATGCTTTTACGATGATTTTTTTAGAAAAGCTCAATCTGTTTCCTCGATCATGTTGCGCCAATACACTTAAAACATTAGCTTCTCTTGCTGCAAATTTTATTTTTGGAAAACAAATGGATAGATATGCGATCATGGTGTTTAAATGAAAAATAGAGCTGACTACAATTTGTGGTTTTTGGGTTCTAAAATGCTTTGCAATTGCAAAAACGGCTTTTAATACTCTTGTTTTATTCAAGTAAATTACATCTAGATTGCGTACATCATATACCGTATCTTTTTCAAAACCAACGACTAATAACGTAGGTTGAAACTTGACTTTATCTATGTTTTGCGCTACAAAAGACAAGATACGCTCCGCACCACCAGCAGCTAGTGACGGAATTACAAATGTTATTTTAATCTTTTTGTTGTTCATTATTTTATAGAAAAAGAATTTCCGTTTTTATCTAACCATTGTTTAAGCACTAGTAATTTCCAGATTAACGGATATCTATTCCAAGAACCATCCATATGTTGCTGGATACGTAATTGTACTTCTTTCACATTTATATTTGGTATTTGTTTTAGCGTATCTTCTGTTAAATTGTCTAGTACAAAATCTTTAAGATCTGTTTTAAACCAATTAGAGAAAGGCATTGTGAAACCAGATTTTGGTCTGTTAAACATTTCTTTAGGCACATGATCATACAACACATCTTTTAAAATGCGTTTTTGATTATTTTTTTGGTAATTAAAACCGGTTGGCAACGAACGCGCAAATTCTACGATTCTATAATCTAGAAGTGGCGCACGAGCTTCTAGCGAATATGCCATTGTTGCTCGGTCTACTTTGGTGTTTATATCCCAATTTAAATAGGTTTTTAAGTCGAAATCTGAAATACGTTCTAACAGATTTTTATTAGACTCTTTTAAGTATTTTACTTCGGAAACATTCGTGTAATCGTTCACGTTTTGAAGCCAAGAATTATCAATGCCGCTACTAATTGCCAAGTATAAATCGTCTAAAGAATCCTGTTGTAAACCTTTAGCAATCGTTTTTAATTTGTAATGTGGAAGACTTCCTATAAGATTTGCTGAAAATTTTCTTAATCCGGAAGGAATCGCATAAAGCGGAGCTACTTGTTTCATCCATTTATAACGTGTGTAGCCAATAAAACTCTCATCACCACCATCACCAGAAAGTGCTACAGTTACATGTTTTCGGGTATGCTTTGCTAATAGCATGGACGGTATTGCGGAAGCATCGGCAAAAGGTTCATCATAAAATTCACTAAAGTTTTCTATTAAATCTAAACCTTCCGAATAATTACAATCAATAACATGATGTTCGGTATCTAAATGTTTTGCTACTCGTGCTGCATATTTACTTTCGTCGAAGCCTTTTTCATTAAACTTTACAGAAAATGTTTTTATTTTACTATTCGTGCTTTTAGATGCTAAGGCTGCAATAGCTGAAGAATCAATTCCGCCGGAAAGAAAAACGCCAACCGGAACATCTGCAAATAATCGAATGGTGGAAGCATCTTTAATTAGATAGGAAAGTTCTTGTTTTGCATCTTCATAACTTCCTGTAAATAACGAATTATTGTTGCTGGAAATATCCCAATATTGCGATTTTTTAAAGGTGTTACTGGCTAAATCTAATGTGAAAGAATAACCAGCTTTTAGCTTATGAATTTCGTTAAAAATAGAAAGAGGATCCGGAATGTTTCCCCAAGTGAGATATTGCGAAATCGCTTTACTAGAAATGGATAAATTGGTATTATGTAATTGTATAGATGAAATCTGACTAGCAAATTCAAAACCATTTTCACCCAAGTAATAATAGAATGGTTTTTGTCCCATGCGGTCTCTAGCACCAAATAAACGCTGTTCTTTTTCGTCGTAAATAACAAAGGCGAACATCCCATTTAGCTTGTTTATAAAAGCTTCGCCATATTCTAAATATGCTGCGCAAAGCACTTCGGTGTCACTTGTGGTATTAAAAGTATATCCTTTAGTTTGAAGTTGTTTTTTAATGTCTAAGAAATTATAAATTTCTCCATTAAAAACAATATGAATGTGCTTATAGGTCAACGGTTGGTTCGATCTAGGGTCTAAATCTATAATGGATAATCTATTATGTCCGAAAATGATGTTTTCATTTTTGCCATTAAAGGTATAATGCGTCGCATCCGGTCCTCTAAAAGAGGTTCTTGCAAGTTTGTCTTTCACTTGCGCAGGTGTGTATTTTATGGTTGATCCGTATATACCGCACATAGTTATTCTGTTATTAAATTTCCTTCTTTTTCTTTCTCCAAACTAAACCTTGTGTATAGCCAAATGGTAAAAAATAGAATGATATAGTTATAAAAATAATTATGGGAAACCATTAAATAGGATGCCATAATTAAGGCTAAATAGAGGTATTCTGGGTTTGTCGTAAAGTATCTTAAGCTTTTAAAAATCATACTTGCGTAAAATATGACCAAGAGTAAAAAAGGAAGTATTCCTGCTTCTCCCAAAACCATTAAATAGGTGTTATGCACACCAACTTTAATACCTACAGTATCGCCTTGATGTCCTTGCATAGATCCGTAGCCATTACCAATTATAGCATTGTTTACAATAGCATCGGTATACAGCGCCCAAGTTTCTTGCCTAGATTCTCTGGTTATCGTTGTGGTTTTTACTTCTCCTTCACTAAAGAAGCTGTTAAGTGCATCAAACCGATCTTTATTTAGATTAAAAGCAGGTGTGTTAATTATGATTACAATACCAATTGCACCAACCATTAAACCGATAATATTCTTTCTGTTTGCAAAAAGAGAGGTGATATTTACGAGTAATAATAGTATTAAGAAATAACGAGAAAGGGTTGCAATTCCTGCCAAAGTACATATTAATTGTGCTATTACTTTATATTTCTTATTGGCTAATCTATAGGTGAAGGCAAATCCTAGAATACAAACTAATCCTGCACGATTCGGATTGATATAAAAACCAGCATATCTACCATATTCGTCAGAAAAAACCAATGCATTTAATATGACACTTATAGCACCAATAACGAGATAAAAGCAGGCTTCTCCGTTGGTTGTGTTTTTTGCCACTTCGGTAACGGATAGAATAAATAGAAAGTACCTAAAAATATCTTTGATAAACAGACTTAACTCTCCAGAAAAACTGAATCCGGAAATGGAGTAGTAGAGTATTCCAATAAGTAATAAAGCGAGTAATGGTTTACTTTTTTTAACAAAAAAGTAGTACAATGCTAGGGACACTAAGGATAGTGCTGCAGCTAAAGAACCTAACGCAGGATTAAACGATATTAAACCAAATGTTGGCAGGTTTAATATGGTTAATGCAAGTATGATATGTTTTAGAATTTCTTTCATGTAGCTAAAACTTTTTGCTGGTTTGTAGTGTACTTTAAATATACTAAACTTCTAAACATTTGCAGTAATGCGGTGCATAAAGCGATACCAAAAACGCCATAATATTTCATTAAAACAATGTCTAAAATAATATTTAAGATAACGGTTGCAAAGGAGATATATGCCATAAAAGCATTTTTATTAATACTAGTTAAAAATCGAACAATAATGTTTCCGCAGATAGTAAAAGGCAAACCAATTAAAAACATACGTTGAATATTTGCTACTGTTTTAGTGTCTTCGGAAGAAAATTCGTTGCGTTCAAAACATAATTCCACAATAAAATCCGACAAGAATATAAGCACAACGCTTACTACTATTAACCCAATGAATAAACGTTTTAAAATATAGTATAACGTTTTAAATGCTTCGTCTTTATTGGTTAAAGTTAATTTTGAAAAATAGGGCAGAAGCACATTCCCTAAAGCCATAACTATAATTGCCGTAAAGAAAGCAGGAATACGCAATCCGTAATTTAAAGCGGCAATAGATCCTATAATTAATTGTGCCGCAAAAAACTGATCTGTAACAGAAATAAGTCCGGTTAAAAAACCAGAAGATACTTTTGCAGGAACCTGTTTAAACATGGTTTGCGTATGTAAACCTTGAAAGTCTGGTTTCGCAATTTTT
Source organism: Lacinutrix sp. MEBiC02595 (assembly GCF_053601555.1). Lineage (NCBI taxonomy): Bacteria > Pseudomonadati > Bacteroidota > Flavobacteriia > Flavobacteriales > Flavobacteriaceae > Lacinutrix > Lacinutrix sp. MEBiC02595. The sequence continues at coordinate 229,557 of NZ_JBSHNU010000217.1, forward strand.
ATTATTTTTTTATTAATGGCAACAACTAGTAAAAAGAGGAATTGGGTAATACTACCAATAAGCATTCCTACTGCAAGCACTTTTTCTTGTAGTTGTTCTTTAAAAAACAAAAGACAAACTATCATAGCAATAGATGTAAAAACGGGATAAATAGACGCGTATCTAAACTCATCATATATATTGAGTAAACCACTTAATAAAGAAGCGAATCCCCAAAAGAGTATGCAAGGTAGTAAGTAGTATAATTGCGTTTTTATTAAATGATAGTAGTCTGGCGTATGACCTTCAAAAAAGGTTTCTAAAAAAACATCGGTAAATAAATAGGAGATAACAATAAATAGTAACGCAATACTTAAGGTGATAATAAAGCTCGAAGACTGAAATGCACCAAGTTTATTTGTCGATTTTTTTTCGGCGATATAATTAGGGATAAATACAGATTTAAAAGCATTTAAAAACACTTCACTAATAAATCCAGGAAGCATTGCCGCAATAAAAAAAGTATCTAATAGCTCAGATAAACCAAAAGAGCCGGCAACAATAATTTCTTTATAAAAACCTAAGCCTTTAACTAAAATGCTAATAATAGCCACCGTAATAACATTAATTACGGTAGGATTTTTTATTACTTTTTTAAGGGCTTGTATGTAGTTGGTTTCTTTCAATTCCTTTTATAATAGTTTTTTTAATGGCCAGCCAATTGTGAAACCAATTTTCAATAATTTACTTGGTATGGCTTGCTGGTATTCCTTTAAGCTAAACTCTAAATATTGAGAAGCTCTTAATAAAGTGTATACACGTTTCATAAAGAGCATTGGTTTTTTAAATAAATAATCTTGATAATACCAATTAATAACAGATAAGGAATAAATAGCCATTCCGAAAGCATCATTTTTATGATTCTGAATAGAAATAGCATTTTCCGTATCTAAATAATAGGTTCGTAAAGTGGTGTTAATGTATTTGGTGTCAAAGCCTTGTTTTGCAATAAGTTCCCAAATAACTCCTTCTGGTATATAGCCACGAGAAAAAATAGTACTGTTTATTTGAATGTTTTTTAAAATTTCGGTTTTAGTAAATCCCCATTTTTCCGAAGCATTTGGTTGCTCCATCTGTTGTTTAAAAGTATTACTATAATAAGGAGATGTTTTAAAAGGCTCACCAACCAAATTACCAAATTGGTCGTTGCATAAACAAGTTACACCGCTTATGTTTTTCTGTTTTTCTATAGGAATTGCCTCGTACTCGTCTTTAAACACTTGTAAAGCATCGGGAGTACACGCATCATCGGAATCAAACGGTAAAATGAATTTTCCTTTTGCAACTTGTATCGCTTGCATAAAACAAGCCATTTTGTGTTTATTTACTTTGTTATTTATGTAGTTTACAGGAAATGTTGCCGTTTTTATTAGTTCTAATGCAACTTCATGTGAATTGTCTTTAGAGCCGTCATTAATCATAACCAATTCAAAATCTTTAAAAGTTTGTGCATTTAAAGATTTAAAAACGCGTTTTAGTGTATCTGCTCTATTATATATAGGAGTAAATACAGTGAACGTATATTCAAAGTTTGACGTTTCTTGCTTCTTATAAGTTGGTAATAAATTAACTAGCTGCATTTTATTATAAAACTTTATAAATTAACTCTTTCCATTTGTTTGCTATAAATTCTGCTTCAAATATAGTGGTGCTCTCTATTGCTTTTTCTTTAAACTGAATTTGTAAATCGGTATTATGTATTAATAAGGAGAGTTTCTTTTCTAGGTGTAATTGATCGTTTACCGGAATTAAAAAACCATTTTCGCCATCGTTAATAATTTCGGAAGGGCCAGAAGGACAGTTTGTCGCAATACAAGGTAAACCATAATACATAGCTTCAATTAAAGCGTTAGGGAAACCTTCGTAATTAGAAGGTAATACAAATATTTTTGCAGTATTGTAGTACTTAGAAATATCCTTCACGTTACCAATAAAGAGGATGCTTTCCTTTAGGTTTAATTCGCTGGCAAGCTTTTTATATTCTTCCTTTTTGTTTCCGTCTCCTATTAATAAGAGTTTGTAGTCCTTTCTTTCTATGTTGCCGAAAGCTCTAATTATTAACTCTTGATTTTTTTGCGGTTCTAATCTACCAACACATATAATATGGTTGTTTTTGGTAGCATTTAAGTTTCGTTGTTCTGCTAATTCTTCGGCTAACGGATTATTTATAATTTGTACTTTATCGGCTTTAATCAGTTTCGTAAAGTAGTTTTTGATGTCTTTGGTTTGTATCACTAAAGCATCTGTTTTAGGATAAACAAATTTTCTAACCTTTACCCAAAAACTACTAATACTGCCAAATTGCGGATGAATACGTTCGCTAATAATCGTAGGTTTTCTAAGTTGCTTTCCTATCAAAACGCTATAAATGTTTGCGATAGTGGTAAAACCAATAATAACATCCGATTTTTCCTGAGCGATTAATTTTCTACATGTATTTATTAATTGGAAGTGATTTGTTATCGATTGAAAAAAAGAAGGAGTACTATTATATACGTCTTTACAAAACACAACTTTAATGTTTGTGTTTAAATTATAAAATGGTTTGCACGTATATAAAACCACAATAACAATATCAAAATCATTAATTAATTGATTTGTTAGTGTAGTAACCACACGTTCTGCACCTCCAGCTTTAAGGCTAGGTATTATAAAAGCAAGTCTTTTTCTTTTCAAGAAATTCTTGATTGTAGGATTAGGTACAAAGGGAAATACGTAATCTTGATTAATAGCTCAATAAAAGTAGTACTTTTTTAGATTGTAGTACTATTACTTTATACATATTAGATGAAATACCTCTTTTGTATTTAAAGTGTATTGTTATTTTTCTTACAAGCAGATAATCAGATAATTAAGTTTTTTACTTATTTTGCGTTTTAAAAAATCCAATCGGCTGTTTGCTGCGTATATAAAATAATTTGCGTTTCTGAAAGTTATGTAACCAGCTGATTTAGTTTCGATTAAGAGTGAATAAATGCCTACAAATTGCAGTATTTGTAATTTAAAACTTACAGAAATAGCGCATTTCGTCGAATAAATTGGAAGTTTACCTGATAAAGGAAATGAAATTATAAATTAGCATCAGATTAATAGCAAAACCCTAAAATGAAGAAAAATTTATTAAATAAGTTTCTGTTACGCAGGAATTTAGCGAAGGCATCCTTGTTTACATTCCTAGCCTTTAGTGCCAATGTAAAAGCCCAAAATTACCCACAACGAGTTTTACTCTCTACCGTAAATTACGAATCTTACGAAGCACCTACAGGACAATTTCCTGAATATTTAGAATCTTTTACCGAAGATTTATCTGGAAGTAAAATCACAAGAATTAGTGATAAAAATGTTTTTGGTACTAGTTCTATACGAGTTAGACATAATTATGCCAAAGATCAAACATGGAATTCTGATGGATCCTTAATAAAGTTAGCTGGTTATCCCGCAGCAATTTTAGATGGTGAGACTTTTGATTTTTTATACTGGAGAGATATTCCATCGTATGGGAGATGGGCAAATACAGAACCTAATTACATGTATGGAACGCCAGGAAATAAATTTGTTAAGTTTAATGTGCTTAATAATACACGAGTAACACTTAAGACTTTTAGTAATTATTCTAGTCTTGATTTTGGTTATGGTGAAGGAAACCAATCTAATGACGATAAATACGTTGGTTTAATTGGTCAAAACGGAAATGATAGAACTTTAATTGTTTATGATATAGAAGCAGATCAAATTATTGGAGAAAAAAATATTGGATCTAGTGGCGATTTAGATTGGTTCTCTGTATCGCAATTAGGAAATTTTGCAGTTGTTTCTTGGAGAACAGATGGTTCTGGAGCAACCGCAGGTTTAAAATCGTATGCTTTAAATTTTACAAACGAAAGACATATAAATGACGTAACTACTCATGGAGATTTAGGAATAGATGCCGATGGAAATGATGTTATGGTTGCTTATGAAGGTCCTAGTGGTTGGAGCAATGATTCCTATGTGTTTTCTGCAAGATTAGACGGACAAGGAAAAACAGCATTATTTCAGTATCCTGGAGGAATCTGGGGAGGTCATATTAGTTGTAGAAATACAAATAGACCAGGCTGGGCTTATGTAAGTGAGCAATGCTGTACTAGTCATGATGTAGCATCTAGAGAGATTTTTGCGATAAAACTAGATAACTCTGGAATTATTGAACGTTATGCGAAACATAATAATGATGTTGCACCAGGAAACGGACACTCCGCAATGGCTGTTCCAAATAGAAACGGAACAAAAATACTTTTTGCAAGTAATTGGGACGAAACCAGTATTATGGCAGATCCAAATCCTCCAGCTTGGATTTTAGAATACCCACAAACACAATTAGGTTTAAATGATCAACAAATAGAAGACAATAATGTATTAACGGTATATCCTAATCCTACAGATAACATTGTAAATATTAAAGTTACTGGTCCAAATAATTCTATTTCTGCAATACAGTTACATGATATATTAGGAAGATCTTTGGTAAATAATGTAGTGAATAATGAAAACACATTAAGCTTAGATTTATCATCTTATCCAAAAGGTGTTTATCTTTTATCTGTAAACATTAACGGTAAGAAACAAACAAAGAAAATTATTAGAAATTAGTCTTTCGATTGCATATAAAAAAAGCTTCCTAATTACTTAGGAAGCTTTTTTTTTACCATTTAATATTTTGTAGCGTAGCAATACTATCACAGTTCTCTATTGTAAGTATTACTTCTTTATCATCTATATAACTTTCAATAGCGTATATACCACAAGGTTTTTGTCTGGTATTGCTCATGCTAAAATCTACATCTCCTTTTAAAATAGCCTTTTTAATAGTAGCACTATCTACTTTTCTTTCCGAAATAAGCGCATCTATCGTGTCGCTAAAAAGAAGTGTTTTTGTGTTTATGTTTTTTATCACTCTAGCTTCAGGACCATAAGCACAAGAAGTTTTTTTTCCGTTTAAAAAAAAAGCTAGAATAACCAATCCTATAGAGAAACCTCCAAGGTAAAATCCAATACGTTTTATTAAATGCACAATTTTAAAAAATAAGTAAGTTAATATCGCTGTGTTTCAAATCGAACCATTCACCAACAGATTTGTTGGTTAAAATTCCATGGTAAAAGTACAACCCATTTTTTAAACCTTTATCAAATCTTAAAGAATTTTCTAATCCACCATCTTCGGCAATTTTTAAAAGATATGGTGTAAACATATTACTAATTGAAATAGAGGCAGTTCTAGCAAATCGAGCAGGAATATTTGGTACACAATAATGTATCACGCCATGTTTAATAAAAGTAGGGTGTTTATGTGAAGTAACTTCGCTGGTTTCAATACATCCTCCCATATCTATACTAACATCTATAATAACAGCACCAGATTTCATATTGCCAACCATGGTTTCTGTAACAATAATTGGAGCTCTATTTTTTCCTCTTACTGCGCCAATAGCGACATCACATCTTTTTAAAGCTTTGGCTAAGTTTTTAGGCTGTAGTGTAGAAGTGTAAATGGTCATCCCTAAATTGGTTTGCATTCTTCGTAATTTGGTAATCGAATTATCGAATACTTTCACATTTGCACCAAGTCCGATAGCACTTCTAGCAGCAAATTCACCAACGGTTCCTGCGCCAATAATAACCACTTCAATAGGAGGAACACCACTAATATTACCAAACATCAATCCGTTACCTTCATTTACATTACTCAATAACTCTGCAGCGATAAGCACAGCAGAAGTTCCTGCAATTTCACTTAAAGAGCGTACCGCAGGATAGGAGCCATCTTCGTCTCTAATAAACTCGAAAGCAAGTGCGGTAATACGTTTGTTTGCTAAAGTTTCAAAATATTTTTTGTTTTGCGTTTTTAATTGTAACGCAGAAATTAATATGGTTTGCGGATTTATTAAATTGATTTGTTCTAGAGTAGGAGGTTCTACTTTTAAAACGATCGGGCAACCATATACTTTTGCGGTATCGTTAGTTATTTCTGCTCCAGCTTCGCTATAATTTTTATCGCTAAACTTTGCGCCTTCGCCAGCTCCAGTTTCCATTAAAACGCGATGTCCATTACTAACAAGTGCAGAAACAGCATCTGGAGTTAAGCAAACACGCTTTTCTTGAAAAGCAGTTTCTTTTGGTATACCTATAAAAAGGTTTCCCTTTTGTTTAAAAATCTCAAGTGTTTCCTCTTGCGGGAGCAATTGTTGCTTAGTAAAAGGCGATAAAGGTTTAGACATATATGAACCAATTTGTTGGATAGTCAAATTACGAATAATTTTAATTTATATAAAAATTAAAATTTAAAAGATTTATATAGAAAATATGCTCTATTTTTTGTAATATTATACTTATAATATGAAAGATATTCTCAAAAACATAAAAGAAGTAAAAATAAAAGATGTCTTTATTGCTATAATAATAGCTGCTTTGCCTTTTTTGTTTTATTTATATAGGCTCGCTCCTGATACTACGGTATGGGAAACGCAATGGTTTACTCTTAATTCAGGAGAATGGGAAAGTGCTCATTTCTATTTATGGTTAATAGCTACTAAGCTAATAGTGGCGATTAGTTTATGTATTTGGTTTGTTACCTGCAAGCATTGGTGGCACTATGTGCTTTTGGTTCCATTAATAATAGAGTTGTTTAAATTTAGCTCTGTTTTTAATAGCAATGCGTCTGTTATAGATGAAATAGAATATTTGTACAGTTTACCATTCACGATACCAGTTGTTATACTTGTTATTTTAGTTTCAAAAAAGATTAATTATTATTCTAAATATTTAGACTTAAATAATGAGATGAATGCAGAAATAGAAAGTTTATTAGTAGAATTAAACGTTAACAATAATAATGCTTTGATAATTGAAGAATTTAAAAAGCTTAAAGAAGATAAATCAAGATTAAGCACAGAAGATTATAAATATCAATTATTGCGTTTAAGACAACAATTGATTAAACTATAGATATGTCCAAATTATTTGTGTTTAGTAGGGTTAATGTTTTAAAGGATTTTGTTATAGTTTTTATAATTGCCGTTTGTCCCTTTTTTTTCTTTTTATATACAATCGTACCGGAGAACACTATGGTATGGAGAACCAATTTTTTTATTGTTAATTTATCCAATACAGGCAATGAAGTAGCTGTGATCTTTTGGTATTTTAGTTATAAGTTTTTAACTACCTTAATTTTTTGTATTTGGTTTGTTACATGTAAACATTGGTGGAGGTATGTAATTTTAGCACCTATATTTTATGAAATAAATAAAGTAACTACAGCTTATTATGAAATAAATTATGCCATAGGTGGGTATAAGCATTATTATAGCTTTCTTTTAAGCATACCAATAATTATATTACTTTTTGTTATATCCAAAAAACTTAACTATTACTCTTTTTCAAAAAGTATTAATAAACAGATAGATGATGAAATAAATGAATTGATGAGACATGTGTCTAATTATAAAAAAGAGGATTATAAAGCCTATAAAACGAAACTCATTCTTTTAAGAAAGGAGAAAATAAAATTAGATAAAAAGGAATACCTTATACAATTAATTAAATTACGAGAAGACTTTGACTTATACTCGCGAAATAAATAAAGACTACTTATTTTCTATAGATTTAAGCTCTGTTAAAATTTCATCTAAAAGCAACTTTTTTTCAGCACTCCATTTTTCACTTAACCTATCATTAATATATTGTTCAATTTCTAGGTTAGTTTGGCTTATTTTTGTTTTGGGTTTTTCTAGTAGCATATTTCCTTCTCCTGTGATTAACCAAACCAAATTTATTTGCGGATATAATTGCATTATACGCTCAATAACATCACTACCAACAGAAGCATTGTTCTTTTGCATACGTAAAATATAACCATTTGCGGTACCAATAGAAATATCAAACTGCCTTGCGCTAATGCCTAAGTGCTTGATAACTAACATTATTCTATTAATTGTTTTACTCATGTGTCTTATTTAATATTCTAGAATGAAGAAAATTTTCTATAAATATACAAATAAAGATGTAATTACGGGAAAACCGTAATGTTAAAAAATAGTGAAGTTTTTAAATGGGAATAACATAGGTGTAGTTCTATTCCTCTAAATAAATAGAAAAATAGAAAGATTTGTACATAAAGTATATCTGTTATTATGTGGAGTAGTATAAACTAAAAATACTGTTTTACTTTACCCCAAACGGTTTTAGGTCTAACTGTAAATTCTGCTTCTAGATCTTCTAGTGTTTTGTTTGCAGTATTTAATTTATCAAACATCTTCGCTCTAATTAAATAGATGGAAGGGATAACTACAGCCATTACGGGTACTAAGTACAATAACTGAAATTCGTCCATATAATTAATATCGACGTTTAGCATAACAATAATTTGATATACATACATGGCTATTGGTACTATTAATGTGTGATACCACCAATGGCGACAAGTAAAGAACCATATTGTCAATAGGATTAAAGGAATTAATTTACTTGTTAAGTGCCACATGGCATAATTGGCATCTTCCCAGAATGTACTATCATATGTGAATAAAAAAGTGTTCCAAACTTGAGTTTCTGGAACACTTTCATATAAATAAAATAAATAAGGTGTTAATCCTATAAAAGTAGCAATCAAACTACCTATAATTAAACTCTTATTAATTTTTGTTTTATCCTGCTGGAGACATTTTTCTGTTTTTCTTTTCAATGTTTGTTGTTGTTTGTCCATCGATATTTAAAAGATTTGTTGCTTGAGCTGTAAACAATACTCCTCCAAAAATAGCAATTGCTATTAAATACTTTTTAGTTTTCATAATTATAAGGGATTAGTTAATTAATACCTCGAAATTATATAAACACTATAGGTAAAATTGGCGCCAAATGTTAATATTATGTTAAAATTAACGTTTTTGGTTTTTTCGCTTACGGCTTTACCATAAATAGTGCTTTTTTTTACTAAAAAGCGTAGGAATTGTATTACTTACTCATGCTTTTTTAAAAATTTAGGTTATTTTATTGTAATTCTTCTACTTGCATTTGGAGCTAATTTTAAAAATACATTGGTTACATTTTTAGGCATAAATTCCATGGCTAATTCTGGCCATTCTATAAAAACCCAATGGTTCTCCTGTATATACTCTTCAAAACCAAAATTATACAGTTCGTCTATTGTGTTCACTCGGTATAAATCAAAATGAAATATACTGATATCGGGCAATTGATACTCATTTACTAAAGAGTAGGTCGGACTTTGAACTTCATCAGTACTACCAATGGCTTTTACTAAAGCCTTAATAAGGGTTGTTTTACCAACTCCCATGGTGCCATGAAATAAAATAATCTTACTAGTACTAGTCTTTAATAGTGTTTCAACAACCTTATCTAGATCATTAATGGTGTATTCTAAATCCAAACTTTTCTTAAATTAAACATACAATTATACATATATTTCTCCAAATAAACTAATATTTATGCATTTCATCGGTATTTATTGTATTACGTCTATTCCTATTTGGGGTTTAATACCACGAATGGAATGATCATTTCTTCCAATGAAACACCTCCATGTTGATAGGTATTTCTAAAATAACTCACATAATGGTTATAATTATTAGGATATGCAAAAAACAAATCACTTTTGGCAAATATAAAAGAACTACTCATGGAAAGCGATGGTAGATGAATACTTTTCGGGTCTTTTGCTACTAATACATCTTTGTCTTCGTAGGTTAAGCTTCGACCTGTTTTGTATCTTAAATTCAAACTAGTATCTCTATCTCCAACAACTCGTGACGGGTTTTTCACATTAATAGTACCATGATCTGTAGTTAATATTAATTTAAAGCCCATTTGTTGTGCTTGTTGAATCATTTCTAACAATGGCGAATTCTTAAACCAACTTTGGGTTAAGGATCTATATGCTTTATCATTAGAAGCTAATTCTTTCACCACATCCATTTCTGTTTTAGAGTGCGAAAGCATATCTACAAAGTTATATACAACCACAGTAAGATCGTTATCTTTAAGTCCTTTAAAGTTATCTACAAGTTTTCTTCCGTTTTTTAGATTGGTAATCTTGTAGTATTCGTGCTTTAAATCAGATAATCCTAAACGTTTTAACTGTTCTCTTAAAAAATCAGCTTCGTGCAGATTTTTACCGCCTTCATCGGTATCGTTTTTCCAATATTCAGGAAAAAGTCTTTCCATATCACTCGGCATCAAACCTGAAAATATCGCATTTCGAGCATATTGCGTTGCTGTAGGTAAAATACTGTAAAACGGGAATTCCTTATCTTTTTTATAATAGTTGTTTACAATAGGTTCAAAAGACTTCCATTGGTCGTAACGTAAATTATCGATTACCACTAAAAGTGTTGGTTGCTCTTTGCTAATTTCTGGTGCTATCTTTTCTTTAAATAGGGTATGAGACATGATTGGAGCATCTGTATGTGCATCAAACCAAGTTGGGTAGTTTTTATCTATAAATTTCCCAAACTGTGTATTGGCTTCGCTTTTTTGAGATTCTAAAATTTCAAACATCCCAATATCTTCAATATTTTCAAGTTGAAGTTCCCAATAGACAAGCTTTTGATATAAAGCAGCCCATTCTTCGTAAGAATTCACCATAGATAAATCCATAGCAATTTTTCTAAACTCTTGTTGATAATTAGAAGTTGTTTTTTCAGAAACTAATCGAGAATGGTCTAAATTCTTTTTTAAACTTAATAATATTTGGTTAGGGTTTACGGGTTTAATCAAGTAGTCTGCTATTTTATTTCCAATAGCTTCTTCCATGATATATTCCTCTTCACTCTTGGTGATCATTACCACAGGAAGCGTGTCTCTTCTTTCTTTAATTTCGTTTAGCGTTTCTAAGCCGGTAAGTCCTGGCATGTTTTCGTCTAAAAAAACAATATCAAAGTTGGTGTCATCCAAAATCTCAAGTGCTTCTGTACCACTTTTACAGGTAGTAACCTTGTAATTTTTTTGTTCTAGAAAGATAATATGAGGTTTTAATAAATCTATTTCATCGTCAACCCAAAGAATATTTATATTGTTCATGTATATTTGTTTAGAAATTTGTAAAAAATTAAAGCTTGCATACTAAAAACAAACTTAAGATATTAAACGACCCAATTTACGGATTTATTACTATACCAAATTCGTTAATATTCGATTTAATTGAGCATAAATATTTTCAAAGACTGCGTAGGATTACCCAAATGGGAATGTCTTACTTGGTATATCCAGGAGCGCATCACACACGTTTTCAACATGCAATTGGCTGTATGCATTTAATGCAAAAAGCGGTTCAAGTACTACGTTTTAAAGGGGTTGAGATATCTTCGGAAGAGGAAAACGCATTATTTGTTGCTATTTTATTGCATGATATTGGTCACGGACCATTCTCTCATGCGATGGAACATAGTATTGTAAATAATGTTTCGCATGAAGAAATTTCACTCCTTTTTATGGAAACTTTAAATAAAGAGTTTAACGGAAGTTTAACTTTAGCCATTAAAATCTTTAAAGGAGAATATCCAAGAAAATTTATGTGTCAGCTAATATCTAGTCAAATAGATATGGATAGAGCAGATTATTTAAAACGCGATAGTTTTTATACAGGAGTAGCAGAAGGTAATATTAATAGTGAGCGTTTAATTACCATGCTAAACGTGGTAAATGATGCATTGGTTGTAGAAGATAAAGGTATTTATAGTGTCGAAAAATTTTTAGTAGCAAGACGTTTAATGTACTGGCAAGTCTATTTACATAAAACCAGTTTAGCTGCAGAACAATTACTAATTAGAGTTTTAAAAAGAGCTAAAGAGTTAACTTCTAAAGGGGAAAAATTAGAAGCAAGCAAACCTTTACAATACTTCTTAGAAAATGAAATCTCATTAGGTAATTTTAATGTAGAAACATTAGATACCTTTTCTATGCTTGATGATTATGATATTGTTTCGGCAATGAAAGCATGGCAATTTCATGAAGATTTTGTGTTGCGTAATTTATGCGAAATGATAATAAATAGAGATTTGTTAAAAGTGAAGCTGAAGAAGAAAAAGATTAAAGCTGAAATATTAGAACAACACATGCAAACGCTTATGGAAACCCATAATATTACGGAAGAAGAAGCTGCCTATTTTGTGTTTACTGGTGAAATCTCTAATCAAGCATACCAACAAAAAAAGCAGAAAATTAATATTTTACATAAAAATGGAAAGATAGAAGATATAGTAAAAGCATCCGACCAATTAAACCTAAAAGCACTTTCAAAACCTGTCACTAAATATTATATATGCTATCCAAAACAAAAACTATAACGTTAGTTTAGCACATTTTTCTTATTTTTGCTAGAATTACAAAAAAACTAAACATAAAAGTGTGAGATTCACAGCGGAACAAATTGCAGGAATTTTAGAAGGAGACGTTGTTGGTAATCCAGATGTTGAAGTTTCTAAACTATCAAAAATAGAAGAGGGAACAGCAGGATCATTAACGTTTCTTGCTAATCCTAAATACACATCATATATATATTCTACTAAAGCATCTATAACTATAGTCAATAAAACTTTCGAACCAGAAAATGATATTGAAACTACTTTAATTAAAGTGGAGGATGCTTATAAATCTTTTTCCAAATTATTAGAATATTACAACCAAGTAAAAAATAATAAAGTCGGTATAGAGCAACCAAGCTTTGCTTCAGACACTGCTACTTACGGAGAAGAAGTCTATTTAGGCGCTTTTTCATATTTAGGAGAAAATGTAAAACTGGGGAATAATGTTAAAATTTATCCACAAGCTTATATTGGAGATAATGTAACCATAGGCGATAATACAACCATTTTTGCAGGAGCTAAAATTTATTCGGAAACACAAGTAGGAAACCATTGTATTATAAATAGTGGTGCAATTATTGGCGCCGATGGTTTTGGTTTTGCTCCAGATGAAAATGGCGCATTTCAAAAAATACCGCAAATAGGTAATGTTATTATTGAAGATTACGTGGACATTGGATCTGCAACAACTATAGATAGAGCTACTTTAGGATCTACTATCATTAGAAAAGGTGTAAAGCTAGACAATCAAATACAGATTGCTCATAATGTAGAAATTGGTGAAAACACCGTAATTGCTGCACAAACGGGTATTGCTGGTTCTACAAAAATCGGACAGTATTGTATGATTGGTGGACAAGTAGGTATTGCAGGTCATCTTACTATTGGTGATAGAGTGCGAGTACAAGCGCAAACAGGAATTGGACATAGAGTCAAAGATGGCGAAAAATTATATGGTTCGCCAGCTATAGATTATGGTAATTATGTAAAATCATACGTGCATTTTAAAAATTTACCAGGAATTGTTAAAACGTTAAACGAACTAGAAAAAAAAGTAAATGGCAATAGTTAATACTAATATTAAGCAAAAGACAATCAAAAAGGAAATGTCTTTAAGTGGTGTTGGTTTACATACAGGAAAAAATGTAAAATTAACCTTTAAACCAGCTTCAGAAAACTTCGGATTCGGTTTTAAACGTATCGACCTAGAAGGAGAACCAATCATTGAAGCAGATGCGAACTATGTAACGAATACACAACGTGGTACTTGCATGGAGAAAAATGGAGTGACTATTCAGACTTGCGAACACGTACTTGCTGCATTAGTTGGTCTAGATATAGATAATATTATTATAGAATTGGATGCTTCAGAACCACCAATTATGGACGGTTCTTCAAAATTCTTTATCGAATCTTTAGAAAAAGCGGAAATTGTAGAACAAGAGGCTACAAGACAAGAATATGTGGTTACCGATATAATTTCATATAAAGATGAAGAATCTGGAAGTGAAATTCTCATTATGCCTTCCAATGAATACCAAATAACTACTATGGTAGATTTTGGTACTAAAGTTCTAGGAACACAAAATGCCACATTAAACCATATTTCAGATTTTAAAACGGAAATTTCAGACGCAAGAACTTTTAGTTTTCTGCATGAAATTGAAACACTTCTAGAACATGGATTAATTAAAGGTGGAGATTTAAATAATGCCATAGTGTATGTAGATAAAGAATTGTCTCCAGAAACCATGGAAAAACTTAAAGTTGCCTTTAATAAGGAAACTATTGCGGTAAAATCTAACGGCATATTAGATAATCTAACTTTGCATCATCCTAACGAGGCTGCAAGACACAAGTTATTAGATGTTCTTGGTGATCTAGCATTAGTTAGAACAAGAATTAGAGGTAAGGTGATTGCAACTAAGCCGGGACACTTTGTAAATACGCAGTTTGCAAAAAAACTGTCTAAAATTATAAAAAACGAAAAACGTAATTACGTTCCCGTTGTAGACCTACACCAAAAACCATTAATGGACGTGAATCAAATAATGGATATGTTGCCACATAGACAACCATTCTTATTAATTGATAAAATTTTTGAGCTAAGTGATTCTCATGTTGTTGGTATGAAAAACGTTACCATGAACGAAGAGTTTTTTAAAGGTCACTTTCCTGGATCTCCAGTAATGCCTGGTGTGCTAATTGTAGAAGCAATGGCGCAAACAGGAGGAATACTTGTTTTAAGTACGGTTCCTGATCCAGAAAACTATCTAACTTTTTTTATGAAAATAGATAAAGTAAAGTTTAAACAAAAAGTAGTTCCTGGAGATACGCTAATTTTTAAATGTGATTTAATTACGCCAATACGTAGAGGTATTTGTCATATGCAAGGAAATGCGTATGCTAACGGAAAACTATGTGCAGAAGCAGAGCTGATGGCACAAATATCTAAAATAAAATAATATAATACAGAGCCAAACGGACTTCAAAATTTAAAATGAAGTGTAAAGGTTTAATAAGCGAGTATGTTTTTCCCGCTTTATAAATATAAATATCAAAAAAATGAACCAACCTTTAGCTTACGTACATCCTGGAGCAAAAATTGCTAAAAATGTCGTTATAGATCCTTTTACAACTATACATAATAATGTGGTAATTGGAGAAGGAACATGGATTGGTAGTAATGTTACTATCATGGAAGGAGCTCGAATAGGTAAAAATTGTAACATTTTTCCTGGCGCAGTAATTTCTGGTGTACCTCAAGATTTAAAATTTAAAGATGAAGACACATTAACCGTGATTGGGGATAATGTTACTATTAGAGAGTGTGTAACCATTAATCGTGGTACTACAGATAAAATGAAAACGGTAATTGGTGACAATTGCTTAATAATGGCATATTGTCATATTGCACATGATTGTGTGGTTGGTAATAATTGTATTTTTTCTAATAACAGTACACTCGCAGGACATATAACTGTTGGTGATTATGTAGTATTAGCAGGAATGACTGCAGTACATCAATTTTGTTCTATTGGTAATCATGCCTTTGTAACTGGTGGGTCTTTAGTAAGAAAAGATGTTCCTCCTTTTGTAAAAGCGGGTCGTGAACCTTTATCTTATGTCGGAATTAATTCTGTAGGATTAAGAAGAAGAGGTTTTACCACCGAAAAAATTAGAGAAATACAAGATATATACAGAATGTTATATCAGAAAAACTATAATAATACACAAGCTTCAGATTTAATTGAAGCAGAAATGGAAGCAACCCATGAACGTGATGAAATTCTTCAATTTATTAAGAATTCACATCGTGGTATTATGAAAGGGTACTTCAAATCGAATTAATTATTCGAAAAAAAATTAAAGCGTAAATTATTTTAAGGTTTTGAGTAATCAGGACTGAGTGTTGTCCCCGTGAGGGGACTTTAGGGGTGTTTTTATTAAAAATAACATCCAATTTATAAACAATTAAAAATACCCACTTTTGCGGGCAACAAGATGGCAACAACTTCAGATATTAGAAACGGACTTTGTATTAAATATAACAATGATATTTATAAAGTAATTGAATTTTTACACGTAAAACCTGGTAAAGGGCCTGCTTTTGTAAGAACAAAAATGAAAAGTGTAACTAGCGGAAAAGTGTTAGATAATACATTTTCTGCAGGACATAAGTTAGAAGATGTACGAGTAGAAACGCATAAATTTCAGTATCTATATAATGATGGTGAGTTTTATCACTTTATGAACGAAGCAGATTACACGCAAATTCGTTTATTAGAAGCTGCTTTAGATAAACCAGAATTGATGAAAGAAGGAGAAATTGTAACTGTTTTAATTAATACAGAAGACAATATGCCACTTTCTGTAGATTTGCCTGCAAGTGTTATACTTGAAGTTACAGCTACAGAGCCTGGAGTTAAAGGGAATACAGCAACAAATGCTACAAAACCTGCAACTATGGAAACTGGAGCATCTGTTAATGTGCCTTTATTTATTAATGAAGGAGATAAGATAAAAGTAGAAACAGAAAAAGGTACCTATAAAGAACGTGTTAAAGAATAATAAAAATTAATTTACAGTCTCCGTATGCAGTTAACAGACTGTAAACGGAGACTGTAAACTGTAAACTGGATTTATGAAATTCCCCAAACCACATACTTTAAAACAAATTGCAGACCTAATAGATTGTAAATTTGTTGGTGATGCTAATTTTCAAGTGCTTGGTATTAATGAAATTCATGTAGTTGAAAAAGGAGATGTAGTATTTGTAGATCATCCAAAGTACTATGATAAAGCATTACAGTCTGCTGCAACTATTGTACTAATCAACAAAGAAGTAGATTGCCCAGAAGGAAAAGCATTACTGATTAGCGATGATCCTTTTAGAGATTTCAATAAAATCACACAACATTTTAAACCTTTTCAGGCTTCTAATGTAGCAATTGCACCTTCCGCAAAAATTGGTGAAAATACGATTATTCAACCTAATTGTTTTATTGGTAATAATGTAACCATTGGTGATAATTGCATTATTCATTCCAACGTAAGTATTTATGATGACACGGTAATTGGAAATAATGTTACCATTCATGCAGGAACCATTTTAGGTGCTTCTGCTTTTTATTATAAAAAACGTACAGAAGGATTTGATCCTTTAATTTCTGGAGGAAGAGTAGTGATTAAAGATAATGTAGATATTGGTGCACTTTGTACCATAGACAAAGGAGTTACTGGAGACACCATTATTGGAGAAGGATCTAAATTAGATAACCAAATTCAAGTTGGTCATGATACTGTAATTGGTAAAAAATGTTTAATAGCATCTCAAACGGGAATTGCGGGTTGTTGTATTATTGAAGATGAAGTTACCATTTGGGGGCAAGTAGGTACCACAAGTGGAATTACTATTGGAGAAAAGGCAGTTGTTCTGGGGCAAACTGGAGTTACCAAATCTATAGCAGGAGGAAAGTCTTATTTTGGGACTCCTATTGAAGAAGCTAGAGTGAAATTAAAAGAATTAGCGTATATCAAGAAAATTCCTGAAATTGTAGAACAATTAAAAAAGAAATAAATGACACCTAAGCAAGTTGTTCAAAAATTTTATAGTTCTGATTTAGCAAATAATTCAGAAGCTGTGGATCTTTATTTTCATAAGGATTGCACTTTAAGTTGGCATAGTAGCAAAGGTTTTAACGTGTTAGATTTTAATGCTTTGAAATTGGTTTTTGAAGAGGTTAGAAAAATGTACGATACACTACGTTTTGAAACTAGCCATTTATTACAAGATGAAAACATGGTAACGATACGTTACACCTCATATTTTACAACAGTCGAAAACCCAAACGAGGAAATGCCATTAGCGCATTTCTCTACTATTTGGAAAGTGAAAGACGACAAAATTATCAAAGGATTTCAAATGAGTCAGCTAGCAGATAGTAGCTCAGAAAGCTTAAATTCTTTTTAAGAAATAAAAATACAAATCACTTTAAAAATTCTTTTCAAAATCTTACTTTTGCAGTAAGAGTTTTAATTTTTAGTAAAGGAATTCTTAAACAAATATTAAACAATTTTAATCTAAACATAAATGAGCGTTTTAGTAAATAAAGATTCAAAAATAATAGTTCAAGGATTTACTGGTAGTGAAGGTACTTTTCACGCTGGACAGATGATTGAATACGGAACAAATGTTGTTGGTGGAGTTACTCCAGGAAAAGGTGGTCAAACACATTTAGATAGACCTGTTTTTAATACGGTTTCAGAAGCTGTTGAAAAAGTAGGAGCAGACACAACCATTATTTTTGTACCACCAGCTTTTGCTGCGGATGCTATTATGGAAGCTGCAGATGCAGGAATTAAAGTAATTATTACTATAACTGAAGGTATTCCAGTTGCAGATATGATTAAAACTGCGGCGTATATTAAAGATAGAGATTGTAGATTAATTGGGCCTAACTGTCCAGGAGTTATTACTCCAGGGGAAGCTAAAGTTGGTATTATGCCAGGTTTCGTTTTCAAAAAAGGTAAAGTTGGTATTGTGTCTAAATCAGGTACATTAACGTATGAAGCTGCAGATCAGGTTGTAAAACAAGGTTTAGGTATTACAACAGCAATTGGTATTGGTGGAGATCCTATTATTGGAACAACTACCAAAGAAGCGGTGGAGTTATTAATTAACGATCCAGAAACGGAAGCGGTAGTAATGATTGGTGAAATTGGTGGACAATTAGAAGCAGATGCTGCTAATTGGTATAAAGCTAGTGGAAGCAAGAAACCAGTAATTGGTTTTATCGCTGGAGAAACTGCACCTGCAGGACGTACTATGGGACATGCTGGAGCTATTGTTGGTGGAAGTGATGATACTGCACAAGCAAAAAAGAAAATTATGAGAGAATGTGGTATTCACGTTGTGGATTCACCTGCTGAGATTGGTAAAAAAGTTGCTGAAGTTTTAGGCTAAGCACAATCACATATATGTTAAAAACCTCACCTTTTTTTGTGAGGTTTTTTTATTTGATGCAATTTGTATTTATTATATTTGAATGAAATAAAAACGCTTTTAGAAAAAATACTAAAGCTTAAAATTAAAATCGTCATTCCTGAAAATCAGGAATCTAATTAATTGAAGTTATTACATATGAAGTTATTAGAAGGAAAAACAGCCATTATTACAGGAGCTAGCAGAGGAATAGGAAAAGGGATTGCTCAGGTTTTTGCGCAACAAGGTGCTAATGTAGCATTTACATATAGCGCTTCTGTGGAGGCTGCTAACGAACTAGAAAAAGAATTAACAGCTTTAGGTGTTAAAGCCAAAGGATATCAAAGTAATGCGGCAGATTTTAATCAATCGCAAAAATTAGCCGAAGATGTAGTTGCAGAATTTGGAAGCATAGATATTCTTGTTAATAACGCAGGAATAACTAAAGACAATCTTTTAATGCGTATTAGTGAAGAGGATTTCGATACCGTTATAGAAGTAAATCTAAAGTCCGTATTTAATATGACCAAAGCCGTACAACGTACTATGCTTAAACAACGTAAAGGTTCTATTATTAATATGAGTTCTGTTGTTGGTGTAAAAGGAAATGCTGGTCAAACCAACTATGCTGCTTCTAAAGCAGGGATTATTGGTTTTTCTAAATCCGTAGCCTTAGAGCTTGGTTCCAGAAATATTAGAAGTAATGTGATTGCTCCTGGTTTCATTGAAACCGAAATGACAGCAAAGCTAGACGAAGAAACGGTTAAAGGTTGGAGAAATGCAATTCCTTTAAAACGTGGTGGTACGCCTCAAGATATAGCAAACGTTTGTGTTTTTCTCGCAAGTGATATGTCTGCTTACGTTACTGGGCAAACCATAAACGTAGATGGAGGAATGTTAACTTAATAAATTCCTACGAAGATGAGAATCTCCTAGTAACTAATAATTTTATATAATGTCATTCTGAGCTTGTCGAAGAATATTTTATGCAAACAGAAACTCTTTTATACATAATACTATCTGGAATTATAGCGCTATCACTAGCGCTATTTCAGTATAGTATGAAAAAGAAAAACAGAACATCTAAGAGTATACTTTTCGCTTTTTTAAGATTTGTATCTATTTTTTTACTTTTGTTATTGCTTATCAATCCTAAATTTGAGAAAATTAGCTACTATACAGAAAAACCTAATTTAGTGGTTGCTGTAGATAATTCAAGTTCTATTGTGCATTTAAATCAGAAAGAAAATGTTTTACAATTAGTAGCATCTATTAAGAATAATAAAGCCCTTTCAGAAAAGTTTAATCTAGATTTCTTTACCTTCGGAAACCGTGTAAAAACATCAGATTCTTTAACTTTTATAGATAAGCAAACTAATATTGATAAAGCTTTTAATGCCTTTAATCCAATCTATAAAAACACAACTTCACCAATACTTTTACTAACAGACGGAAACCAAACCTTTGGTAATGACTACCTGTTTTCAGCAGAAAAAGTAAAACAACCTATTTTTCCAATTATTCTTGGAGATACTATTACGTACACAGATTTAAAGCTGCAACAGCTTAATGTCAATAAGTATGCTTTTTTAAAAAATAAGTTTCCAGTCGAGGCTATTGTAACCTATAATGGGAATGCTATTGTAAATTCTAAATTTGTGGTTACTTCCGGAAAATCGACGGTATATTCTCAAAATATAACTCTAAATGGAACTAATAATTCTAAAGTTTTAAACTTTAGTTTACCAGCAAATCGAGTAGGAGTACAAGCGTATAAAGCGAAAATTCTTCCTATTGAAAGTGAAAAAAATACGATTAATAATAATAAGGATTTTGCAGTGGAAGTTATCGATCAGAAAACAAATGTTGCGATAGTTAGCGATTTTATACACCCAGATTTAGGGGCTTTTAAAAAGAGTATTGAAAGTAATGAACAACGTGAAGTTTCTATTGTTACTCCAGATGAGTATTTGTTACAAAAAAATGATTTTCAATTAGTTATATTGTATCAGCCAAATAATAAGTTTAAGTCTGTTTTTGATTATTTAAAACAAGATAATACGAATAAATTTATGGTTTTAGGTACAAAAACGGACTATACCTTTGTTAATACCATCACTTCCGATTTTAAACATGACATCACAAAGCAAACCGAAGATTATCAAGCTAGCTTAAATACAAACTATAATACTTTTATTATAGACGATTTAGATTTTGAATCTTTTCCACCGTTACAATCTTCTTTTGGTAACGCTACTTTTTCCGTTCCAGCAGAAACTATTTTATTTAAAAAAATAGGAAGCTTAGAAACGCAGGATCCTTTGCTAGTAACTTTGGAAACTAATAACAGGAGAGAAGCTATACTTTTTGGTGAGAATATCTGGAAATGGAGAGCGCAGAGTTATTTAAACACAAAGAGCTTTAATAATTTTGATGATTTTATTGGTAAGATGGTCCAGTACCTAGCTTCGAATAAAAGAAAAAATCGATTAAATGTGGATTATGAGTCCTTTTATCAAGGGAATTCTAATGTAATTATTAAAGCACAGTTTTTTAATAAAAACTATGAGTTTGATGTAAAGGAAATTTTAAATATTTCGGTTATAAATAAAGGCACGAAGGCAACAAGTACTTTTCCTTTAATTTTAAAAGGAAATAATTACCAAGTAGATTTAAGTAATTTACCAGCCGGAGATTATAGTTTCTCAGTAAAAGCAACAAACGAAAACATTTCTAAATCCGGAGTGTTTCAAATCTTAGAATATAATATAGAACAGCAGTTTCTAAATGCCAATGTAACCAAGCTTCAGCAAGTTGCTATTAATACAAATGCAAGCAGTTATTTTATTGCAAATACAAACACTTTGATTAATGATTTATTAAAGGACGAACGCTTCGCTATCCTGCAGAAAAGCAGTAAAAATGTTGTACCTTTGATTGATTTCAAATACCTATTAGCTTTGCTAATTTTAAGTTTAGCTTTAGAATGGTTTTTAAGAAAATATAACGGATTAATATAAAAATAAATATGGATAAATTACCTAAAATTGCAGTACCTTTTATAGTAGGACTAGTGTTCTTAATCATTTTAATATCTAAATCAGCAGTGACTATTGGTCCTGGGGAAGGTGGTGTTTTGTTTGAGCGTTTTGGAGATGGTATTAATACAGATCATACGTATGGAGAAGGTTTTCATATTGTCGCACCTTGGAATGATATGTTGGTGCAAACAGTGCGTCAGCAATCGGTTTCCGATGAAATGAATGTACTTTCCGTTAATGGACTAGAAGTAAAAGTATTCGGAACTATATGGTACGAGCCAGAATTTTCTAACCTTGGAAAATTAATTAAAACCAAAGGAGCAGATTACGAAAGAGAACTTTTAGATCCTGCAATAAATGCTGCAGCAAGAAGTGTTGTTGGTCGTTATACACCAGAACAATTATACTCTAGTAAAAGAGATGTTATTGAGCAAGAAATTTTAGAGGAAGTAACAACGCTTTTAGACGGACAGTTTTTAACGGTTAAAAGAGTTTTAGTGGAAGATGTAAAATTACCTGCAACCATTAAAGACGCTATTGAACGTAAATTAAAGCAAGAGCAAGAATCTCTAGAATATGAGTTTAGACTAGTTACAGCTTCAAAAGAGGCAGAGAAAGTAATTATTGATGCGAAAGGTAAAGCGGAATCAAATCGTATTTTAAGTGCATCTTTAACAGATAAGATTTTACAAGATAAAGGTATTGAAGCAACCGTTAAGTTGTCTGAATCTCCTAATAGTAAAATTATTATTATTGGTTCTGGAGATTCTGGAATGCCTATTATTTTAGGAAATCAATAAAAATATTACAAAATATTTGGAATTGTAAATATATTTTACAAATATTTGTAGACAACAAAAAAGAACATGAATTTTATTCAACTACATCATCATCATTTTCATACTGGCACTCAAGCGAGCTAAAAATGTATTGAATAAAAACAAAATATTTTAAAAACCGTTTGACTAAATCAAGCGGTTTTTTATTTCCATGAACTTGGAAATTCTTCCTTAAGATTTACTCAAACACATTAAAAGATAAAATGAGTAAATTAAAAATTGCAATTCAAAAATCAGGTAGACTGAATGAAGATTCTCTGAAACTTCTAAAAGACATTGGCGTTTCTATAGACAATGGTAAAGACCAATTAAAAGCTTCGGCTAGAAATTTTCCTTTAGAAGTATTTTATTTAAGAAATGGAGATATTCCGCAATACCTAAAAGATGGTATCGTAGATGCTGCTATTATTGGAGAAAATGTGCTTATCGAAAAAGGAGATACTATTCCTATCGTTGAAAAATTAGGCTTTTCCGCATGTAAGGTATCTATTGCTATACCAAAATCGGCATCCTACAAATCGATTCAAGATTTACAAGGAAAACGTATTGCAACATCTTATCCAAATACCGTAAATCAATTTTTAAAGAAAAATAAGGTAGATGCGCAACTGCATATCATTAATGGATCTGTCGAAATTGCTCCAAATATTGGTTTGGCGGATGCTATTGTAGATATTGTTTCTAGCGGAAGTACTTTATTTAAAAATGGATTGAAAGAAGTAGAAGTGCTGCTAAAATCGGAAGCTGTTCTTGCCGTTTCTCCATTAATTTCAGAAGAAAACAAAAGTATTTTAAACAAGATTCAGTTTCGATTACAATCTGTTTTAAAAGGAAGACAAAACAAATACGTATTACTTAACGCTCCTAATGATAAGATAGAAGATATTATTAATATCCTACCAGGAATGAATAGTCCATCTGTTTTACCGCTTGCCAGAACAGGTTGGAGTTCGATTCACTCGGTAATAAACAAAAACGAATTTTGGGAAGTTATTGATGAGCTAAAAGAAAATGGAGCAGAAGGTATTTTAGTTTGCCCAATTGAAAATATGGTAGTTTAATACTATTGAATAGAAAGATATTAAGACAATTAGAAATGAAGACAATTGAAAACCCTAGTAAGAAAGATTGGCAAACCATTATAAAAAGACCAACACTATCTGTAAAGGATATAGAGGCTACAGTTACCAAAATATTTAGTGATATCTCTCAAAATGGAGATAAAGCTATTGCTAAGTATACCGAGAAATTTGATGGTGTAGTTTTAGATAGTATGTTGGTTACAACTTTAGAAATAGAGGAAGCTTCTAATAAAGTGCCTTCTAATTTAAAGGAAGCCATTTTAAAAGCGAAAGCAAATATTGAAAAATTTCATACCGCTCAAAAAACGCCTAAAGTAGAAGTCGAAACTACAGCTGGTGTACGTTGTTGGCAAGAAAAACGTGCTATTCAAAAAATTGGTTTGTATATTCCTGGCGGAACAGCGCCTTTGTTTTCTACCGTTTTAATGCTTGCCGTTCCTGCTCAAATTGCAGGTTGTAAAGAAATCGTTTTATGTACGCCTCCCAATGCTGCAGGTAAAATTGCTAACGAAATATTATACGCAGCAAAAATTTGTGGTGTATCCAAAATATTTAAGGTTGGCGGTATTCAAGCTATTGCAGGTTTAACTTTTGGAACGGAAACAATGGCAAAAGTATCTAAGATTTTCGGACCAGGAAATCAGTATGTAACTGTAGCCAAACAGTTGGCAACCAAATACGGCACAGCAATCGATATGCCTGCGGGACCAAGTGAGTTGTTAGTCATGGCGGATAATTCTGCAAATCCGGCCTATGTAGCTTCCGATTTGCTAAGCCAAGCAGAACATGGAGCAGATAGTCAAGTGATTTTGGTTTCCGATTCGAAAGACTTTATTTCTAAGGTTTCTACTGAAATACAAAAACAGTTATTAGAACTGCCAAGAAAAGAAATAGCAACATTAGCATTGCAAAATGCACGTGCCATCTTATTAGAAACGGCAACCGATGCATTAGATTTTGTTAATGAATATGCAGCAGAACACCTTATTATAGCGACTAAAAACAACGAATTTTTTATCGATAATATTACCAATGCAGGTTCTGTTTTTATTGGTAATTATACGCCAGAAAGTGCAGGAGATTATGCGTCAGGAACAAACCACACGTTACCAACCAACGGATTTAGTAAAGCGTATTCAGGTGTTAATTTAGATAGTTTTTTAAAGAGTATTACCTTTCAGAAAATAACTAAAAAAGGATTACTAAATATTGGAAACACCATCGAGTTAATGGCAGAAGCAGAAGGTTTACAAGCCCATAAAAATGCAGTTACCATTCGTTTAAAGGATTTAAAATAAAAATATGGTCATTCAGAGCGGAGCTAAAAATCTACTAAGAATAAAGAAATGAAACAAAATGTCAACATAAATAATCTCGTAAGAGCAAACATAAAAGCATTAAAAGCCTATTCTTCTGCAAGGGATGAATTTAAAGGTACTGCGGATGTTTTTTTAGATGCAAATGAGAATCCGTTTGGAGACTTAAACAGGTATCCAGATCCACAGCAAAAAGAGATTAAGCAAAAGTTATCTGCTATTAAAAAAGTAGAAACAAACCAAATTTTTGTTGGTAATGGTAGTGACGAAGTTATCGATTTAGCATTTCGTATTTTCTGTGAACCAGGAAAAGATAAGGTATTAACCTTTTCGCCAACGTACGGAATGTACGAGGTGTCTGCCACTATTAATAATATCGAGGTTATAGAACAACCGTTAATTAACGATTTCCAAATTAGTCTCAATCAATTACAACCGTATTTAGATTTTGAAGCGCTGAAAATTATTTTTATTTGTTCTCCAAATAACCCAACTGGAAATAGTATTAATCCGGAGGATATAGAATATATTTTAGAAAATTTCAACGGTATTGTGATTGTAGATGAAGCTTATATCGATTTTAGTTCGCAAGCATCCTTCATTAAAAATATAGACAAGTACAATAATTTAATTGTTAGTCAGACCTTTAGTAAAGCTTGGGGTTTAGCAGGTGTTAGAGTAGGGGTCGCCTATGCAAATGAAGCTATTATTAAACTTTATAATCGTGTAAAGCCACCTTATAATGTGAGTACTTTAAATCAAGATGCAGTTTTAAAAAGCTTAAATAATGTAGAAGAAGTTACTCAGAATATCGATACCATTCTTTTAGAAAGAACAAAGTTGAAAGACGCTTTAAGTACGCTTTCTATTGTGAAAAAAGTATACCCTACAGATGCCAATTTTTTGTTGGTTGAAGTGGATAATGCTAATAAAACGTATCAATATTTAATTGAAAAAAAAGTAATTATTCGTAATAGAAATGCACAAGTCGAAAATGGTATTCGTATTACTGTTGGTACTAAGGAAGAGAATGAGAAGTTAATTAGCGCATTAAAGGATATTAATTAAAAGATTACCGCTTTCGCGGAAACTAAAGATGAAAAAAGTATTATTTATAGATAGAGACGGAACCTTGGTACTAGAGCCGCCAGTAGATTATCAATTAGATAGTTTAGAAAAGTTAGAATTCTACCCAAAAGTATTTCAATATATGGCTAAAATAGCTTCCGAATTGGATTATGAATTGGTTATGGTAACGAATCAGGATGGATTAGGTACAGATTCTTTTCCCGAAGACACCTTTTGGCCTGCTCAAAATAAAGTAATAACTGCTTTTGAAAAGGAAGGTGTAGTTTTTTCTGAAATATGTATCGATAGAACATTTCCACATGAAAATGCAGAAACTCGAAAGCCAAGAACAGGTTTGCTAACCAAGTATTTAGATAAAGAAAACTATGATTTAGAAAATTCTTTTGTTTTAGGAGACCGAATCACAGATATGGAATTGGCTAAAAATCTGGGATCAAAAGGTATCTATTTATCCGAAAATCCAGAATTAGGAGTAGATGAAATAGAAAGTTCCAAACAAGCCATTTTAGATGCTATTGCCTTAACAAGTACCGACTGGAAAGAAATATATGAATTTTTAAAACTAGAAGATCGTGTTCAAGAGATTACTAGAAACACGAACGAAACCAAAATTTACATCAAACTAAATTTAGACGGTTCTGGTAAAAATGATATTGATACAGGTTTATCCTTTTTCGATCATATGTTAGATCAAATTGGTCGTCATGGCGCAATGGATTTAACGATAAAAGTAGATGGTGATTTAGAGGTAGATGAACACCATACTATTGAAGATACCATGATTGCTTTGGGCGAGTTATTTAATAAAGCCTTGGGCAATAAATTGGGAATAGAACGTTATGGTTTTTGTTTGCCAATGGACGACTGTTTAGCGCAAGTAGCGGTTGACTTTGGTGGTAGAAATTGGTTAGAATGGGAAGCCGATTTTAAACGTGAAAAAATAGGAGACATGCCAACCGAAATGTTTTTCCACTTGTTTAAATCGTTTACCGATGGCGCAAAATGTAATTTAAACATTAAAGCAGAAGGAACTAACGAACACCATAAAATTGAAGGTATTTTTAAGGCATTTGCTAAAGCTATGAAAATGGCTGTAAAACGCGATTCTAATAAAATGTTTTTACCTTCTACAAAAGGAATGTTGTAAAATAGCTTTTAGCCTTTGGATGTTAGCTCTTCGCTAACTCCCAAAAGCCAAAAGCCAAAAGTTAAAGAATGAAAATAGTTATTATAGATTACGGAGCAGGAAATATTAAAAGCATTCAGTTTGCTTTTAAACGATTGGGATTTGAAGCTGTTCTATCTAATAATCCAGAAGAAATTAAAGCAGCAGATAAGATTATTTTCCCAGGAGTAGGAGAAGCCAGCACCGCAATGAAAATGCTTAAAGAAAGTACGTTAGATGTATTAATTCCGAACTTAACACAGCCTGTTTTAGGGATTTGTTTAGGGATGCAATTACTATGTAAAACGACAGAGGAAGGAAACACCGAAGGATTAGGCGTTTTTGATGTGCATGTGAAGCGATTTAATGCACGTGTAAAAGTACCTCAAATGGGTTGGAATACGATACGTAATTTAAAATCTGATTTATTTAAAAACATAAATGATAAAAGCTACATGTATCTTGTGCATAGTTATTATGCAGAGAATTGTAATGAAGCTATAGCAACAACAGACTATGATTTAGAGTATGCTTCCGCATTACAAAAAGATAATTTTTATGGTGTGCAATTTCATCCAGAAAAAAGTAGCGATGCAGGAGAACAAGTATTAAAGAATTTTACAGAATTATAAAATAAGCCTTTAGCTACTAGCTGTTAGCCATTTGCTAAGAGCCAAAAGCTAAAAGCCAAAAGCTAATAAAATGAGAATAATCCCAGCAATAGATATTATAGACGGAAAATGTGTTCGACTTACTAAAGGCGATTACAGTACTAAAAAAATATATAATGAAAACCCTTTAGAGGTTGCCAAACAGTTTGAAGCAGCAGGAATTCAATATTTACATTTAGTAGATTTAGATGGCGCAAAAGCCAATCATATTGTCAACTATAAAGTTTTAGAGCAAATTGCATCTAAAACCAATTTGAAAATTGATTTTGGTGGTGGTTTAAAAACAGATGAAGATTTGCATATCGCTTTTAATTCTGGCGCACGACAAATTACAGGAGGAAGTATTGCTGTGCAAGACACGAATACTTTTGATAGTTGGATTTCAAAATATGGAGCCCAAAAAATAATACTTGGTGCAGATTGTAGAAATGAAAAAGTTGCTATTAGTGGCTGGACCGAAGAAAGCAATTTAGAAGTGATTCCTTTTATACAAGGTTATCAGAAAAAAAATATTCAATACGTTATTTGTACGGATATAGCTAAAGATGGTATGCTGCAAGGTCCTTCCATAGCACTGTATAAAAAGATGCTAGAAAGCTGTTCTGCCAATAATCAAACGATCAAACTTATAGCTTCAGGTGGCGTTACCACTATTGATGACATTAATTTATTAGAAAAAATTGGCTGTGAAGCGGTAATTATCGGTAAAGCTTTATATGAAGGTAATATACGTTTAACCGATTTAGAAACCATTTATTAAAATGTTAGCAAAAAGAATTATTCCTTGTTTAGATATTAAAGATGGTCGTACGGTAAAAGGTGTAAATTTTTTGGGTTTAAGAGATGCAGGAGATCCTGTTTCGCTAGCTAAAAAATATGCAATGCTTGGTGCAGATGAGTTAGTTTTATTGGATATTTCTGCAACCTTAGAAGGTAGAAAAACCATGTTAGATATGGTTTTAAAAGTAGCAGAACAGGTTAATATTCCGTTTACTGTTGGTGGTGGAATTTCTTCTATTGCAGATGTAGACGCGCTATTAAAATGTGGAGCAGATAAGGTTTCTATAAATTCTTCGGCAATTAAACGTCCAGAATTAATAAATGAACTAGCAAACAAATTTGGAAACCAATGTATAACCGTTGCTATTGATGCCAAACAGATAGATGGAAACTGGATGGTGCATGTTGCAGGAGGAAGTATTCCTACTAAATTAGATTTGTTTTCTTGGGCTAAAGAAGCGGAAGAACGTGGTGCTGGAGAAATTCTTTTTACTTCTATGAATAATGATGGCACTAAAAATGGCTTTGCAAACGAAGCATTAGCGAAACTTTCTACAGCATTAAATATTCCAATAATAGCTTCTGGTGGTGCCGGAAATATGGAACATTTTGTAGATGCTTTTCATCTAGGGAAAGCAGATGCAGCTTTGGCTGCAAGTGTTTTTCATTTTGGTGAAATTGAAATAAAGGATTTAAAAGAAGTATTAAAGAAGAATAACATCGAAGTAAGATTATAAACTTGCGGTCACCTCGAGCGCAGTCGAGAGGTTTAGAGTAAAACATTAAGGTTTTGACTGCGCTCGACCAGACAAAAATTGAATTATGAATATAGATTTTAATAAAAATAACGACGGATTAGTACCTGCAATCATTCAAGACGCAACTACAAATAAAGTATTGATGTTGGGTTATATGAATGCGGAAGCTTTCAGCAAAACAAAAGAAACAAATAAGGTTACTTTTTATAGCAGAACCAAAAAACGTCTTTGGACAAAAGGAGAAGAAAGTGGTAACTTTTTAAACCTTGTAGACTATAAACTAGATTGTGATAACGATACCTTGTTAATTCAGGTAAACCCAGTAGGAGCAACTTGTCATAAAGGATCAGATACCTGCTGGAACGAGGAAAATCAAGAAAGTTTCGGCTTTATTTCTAAACTAGAAAACACCATTGAAAGTAGAGTGCAGGCTGGAGATTCCGAAAAATCTTATGTTGCTTCTTTATTTGCTTCTGGTATTAATAAAGTAGCTCAGAAAGTAGGAGAAGAAGCTGTAGAAGTGGTTATTGAAGCAATGGATAATAATGATGATTTATTCCTTAGCGAAAGTGCTGATTTATTGTTTCATTATTTAATGTTACTACAAGCAAAAGGGTTTAAACTGAAGGATGTAGTTTCGGTTTTAAAAACTAGAGAGAAATAATTCTAATAAAATAGAAGTTATTTTGCTAGAAGCATTAAAATAACGTACTTGCTAGCTTCTAAGACATTCTTAAAACATGTTTAATAAACGTTACTATTACCTAGTCAAAATACAATATTTAGGCTATCGTTTTCATGGTTGGCAAAAACAACCTAATTTGAAAACGGTGCATTTAATGATTGACAGAACCTTTAAATTTATTTTAAAAGGGGAGCGCTTTAAAACTTTGGCTTCTGGAAGAACAGACGCAATGGTTTCTGCAAATGCTTCTGCTTTCGAGCTTTTTCTATATGCACCTATTCCAGATCAAGAAGCTTTTTTAGCACTCTTTAACCATAATTTACCGCAAGATATTCGTGCATTATCTATAGAAGAGGTGGATGCGAAATTCAATATTATTCAGCATTCTAAAATAAAAGAATATTTATACCTTTTTACACATGGCGAAAAATGCCATCCTTTTTGTGCACCAATTTTAACTACTATTTTAGAGAATCTAGATATAGAAGCTATGCAAGAAGGTGCAACCCTATTTGAAGGCACACATAACTTTAAAACCTATTGTTATAAGGCTACAAACGAAGGTTTATATACCAGAGAAGTTAGTACTTGTGAGCTGGTAGAAAATACGGTTTTTAGTGCAAATTTCTTCCCAGAGAAAACATATATGCTTCGTGTAAAAGGAAAAGGTTTTGGTAGAAATCAAATTCGATTAATGATGGGAGCCCTTATAAAATTAGGAAGAGCCGAAATTACTTTAGATTATATTAAAGCTACTTTACATATGGAAAGTACAGAAGTCATGGATTATATTGCGCCTGCTTCTGGTTTAGTATTAAATAACATTGAATTTGAATAAACTTTAGTATTTTTATAGTAATTATAAACTACATGGCTCAAAAAAATCGTAAAACTATCAAGCGTAAAAAAACGTATAAAACCATAAATTCTGTTCCTGGAACAGTAGCTTATGTTGGTAGCAAACAATCTCTAGAAACAAAAATTGATATTGTAAATTATAATAAAGAAGTTTGTAATTTTAAAATCTCTAATAATGTAGAAGATGCTTTTCATTTTAAAGGGCAAGAGCACGTTACTTGGATTAATATTAACGGTTTAAATAATACTGCAGAAATTGAAAAATTAGGTCAGCATTATAATCTACATCCTTTAGTACTTGAAGATATTGTAACCACTAACCAAAGAGCAAAGCTGGAAGACTATGACGATTATCTCTTTATAGTATTTAAAATGTTGCATTTTAAAAATGAAGATGAAATTGTCTACGAACACATGAGCATGGTAGTTGGTGAAAATTATGTGCTTACTTTTCAAGAAGCAGATGGTGATGTTTTTGATGATTTACGAGATAGAATAAGAAATGCGAAAGGTAGAGTTAGAAATGCGAAAGCAGATTATTTAATGTATACCATTTTAGATGCAGTAGTGGATAATTACTTTACCGTTGTTGAAGCGGAAGGAGATAAAATTGAAGACTTAGAAGAAACGCTTTTTATTCAAGAATCTAATACGAATACCACAACTACAAGTATTCAAAACCAGAAACGCGAGATATTAAAAATACGAAGAACTGTTTTTCCGTTTCGTGAAGTAGTTAACAAATTGGAAAAGTCTGAAATCGAATTTATTGAAGATAAAACCAAGAATTACCTCCGTAATTTATACGATCATATGATACAAGTAAACGAAAGTATAGACTTGTATCGGGAAATGATTTGGGGACTTATGGATTTGTATATGACCAACATAAGCAACAAAATGAATGAGGTAATGAAAGTACTAACTATCATTGCTACTATCTTCATTCCGTTAACTTTTATTGCAGGTGTTTATGGTATGAATTTCACCAATATGCCAGAGCTTAATAATCCTTATGGTTATTATATAGTTTGGTCGGTAATGATTATTATACTCATTATTATGTTAATTTATTTTAGAAGAAAGAAGTGGCTTTAACATAATTTATGTTAAATAAAATTTAAGACTGTTAAAGACCGTTAAAGGACTTGACAAAAGTGATATTTCTCATAGTTTATATAGTGTTCGAACAAAACAAACACTTTAAAACAATATATAATTATGAGTTATTTGAATATGCAAGATGAGAAATTATTACCTGTAGTTGTAGAGCTAAATACACTACTTGCAGATTACCACATTTATTACCAAAAGCTAAGAAATTTTCACTGGAATATTTTAGGAGAAAATTTCTTTGATCTTCACCATAAATTTGAAGAGTTATACAAAGACGCCCAACTAAAAATTGATGAAATAGCAGAACGTATTCTAACGTTAAGATTTCATCCAATGAGTAAATACAGCAATTACTTAAAAATATCTGCTGTAGAAGAAGCACAATCTTTGAAATCGGATACCTACATGGTTTCCGAAATTATAAAAGATCATAAAATAATATTAGCACAAATGTCTCGAGTTATTCACAAAGCAGAAGAAGCTTCAGACGAAGGTACCATAGATCTTATTGGTGCCTACATAAGAGATTTAGAAAAAGCAAGTTGGATGCTAGATGCTTGGACTAAAAAAACTTCCGATAAGTTACAAAGCGTAGCGGTAAATTAAGTTTTTAGTATTTCCTAGAAACAAAAAATTTTTACTTCACCTTTAAAACGTATCATACATGAAATTACAATTTCAAACCGCATTAGATGGCCTTATTGAAAAATTACAAAGTTGGTTTACGGCCATTATTCAAATGTTACCAAACTTACTAATTGCCGTTTTAGTATTAGTAACCGCTTATTTTACAGCAAAATATGTAAAAAGAATAGTTACCAGACTAGCATCCAAAAAAATAGAACAAGATTCTATTAGTAATATAATTGGAAAAATATCTGCAATAGCAGTCGTTGTAGCTGGTTTGTTTTTGGCCTTAGGAATCTTAGATCTAGGTAAAACATTATCCTCTTTATTAGCAGGAGCAGGTGTTGTAGGTTTAGCAATTGGTTTGGCGCTACAAGGTACATTGTCTAACACTTTTGCTGGATTAGTATTATCCTTTAAACAGAAAATTGAAATAGGAAATTGGGTAGAAACCAATGGTTTTTCTGGGGAAGTGATGGATATAAACCTAAAAGATTTCACCATAAAAGAAGCAGATAATAATATGGTTATTATACCAAATAAAACCATTTTAGAAAATCCGATAAAAAATTATTCACTCACCACAAAAATGCGTGTAATGCTAGAATGTGGTGTTGGTTACGGATCTGATTTAGATCATGTAGAACAACTTACAAAGGAAACCATAGCAAATGTTTTTAGTCAAGTAAAAGACCCAAATGAAGTAGAGTTTTACTACACAGAATTTGGAGGAAGTTCTATAAACTATTTATGCAGGTTTTGGATTGATGCCGATAGTGCATTAGAAAAACTAAGCGCAAAAAGTACCGCTATTATTGAAATTAAAAAGGCGTACGATAAAGAAAATATCAATATTCCTTTTCCTATTAGAACGCTTCAATTTGATAATAAACTTTCCTTTGAAAATTCAAATGCACATCAAGAAGAATTCTCTAATCACTAGAGTAAGAATATACTAAGAACACAAAAGTATAGTCTTTTACATTAAAATTTAAAAATCAAAAGATATGTTACGTTGGACAATCACATTCATAATAATCGCATTTATTGCTGGAATCTTTGGATTTAGCGGCATTGCAGGAGCTTCGGCTGGAATAGCCAAAATACTATTCTTTGTATTTATAGTATTATTTATTCTATCCCTAATTAGAGATGTTATTAGAAAAGTCTAAAAACAAAACAACAATTAACCATTAAAAAGATAATCATGAGAAAATTAATATGCACAGTAGTACTTATGTTTTCTATTGCAACTGTATTTACAAGTTGTAGAGAAGAAAAGAAAACGCCAGGAGAAAAAATAGAAGCAGCAGCAGAAGATACCAAAGATGCTATGGAAGACGCAGCAGATGATGTTAAAGACGAAATGGAAGATGTAAAAGAAGACATCGAGGATGAATTAGAATAATAGATAATAACTAACAACTAAGTAAAAGTTTAATTCTAAAATTTAAAACTAAAATAATAATGAAAAATTTAATATATATATTCAGTGTATTAATGTGTACAGGTATTTACGCACAAAATAATAATCCTGTGGACGTTACCGATGAAACGGAAGTGAAAATAGTCAAAGTAAAAGAAGACGGAAAGATTATTGAAAAGAAAGTGAAAGTAAATACGGTACAAAAACAAGAAGTGAAAATCGATCCTCAAGATAGATATAAGCTTAACGGATACCGAATCGATACCCCTGTAAAAGTAACAAAAACGGTACAGGTAGATAATGATATAGATCCGCAATATGATACCAAAACAAAAGTTACGTATTACAAATTTAAGGATGTGGATTATGCCTTTGTGCCAGATGAAAAAGGGTTTATCGTTTCTGTTAAAAAAGGGGATGAGAATATGCCTTTTGGTAATGCCAGATATTCTGCTAGAAACAGGAGTTATATCGTTACCACAGAGGAATACACCGGAGTTGGTTATTTTGATAAAGACAAAACTTTTGTAATTGAATATTATGATGGCGAAAGTGATGGTTTAATAACCAAAGAATTTAAAATTTCTAAATAATTTCTATTTGTAGATAGAAATTTATAATGCAACTAGCTATGTAATAATAGCAGAAAAGCCTCGATTTTTATGAGGCTTTTCGTATTTTTAAAAATAATTAATAATTGTATTATGAACGAAACCATACCTAGAGAAACCTTCGACTTTTTTAAGCGTTTAGAAAAAAATAACAATAGAGATTGGTTTAATGAACATAAACCAGAATTTAAAGAAATAGAAGCAGAGGTAAAGCAAGTTTATACGCAGTTATTTAACCTGCTTAATACGCATGATGAGATAGATAAAATGAAAATGTTTCGCATATATCGTGACGTTCGTTTTTCTAAAAATAAACTGCCATACAAAACGCATTTTGGAGGTTCTTTTAGTCGAATAAAACCAAATTTAAGAGGTGGTTACTATTTGCATATTCAGCCGAATAACGAAAGTTTTATAGCAACAGGTTTTTGGGATCCAAACAAGGAAGATTTATTACGAATTAGAAAAGAGTTTGAACAAGACGATAGCGAAATCCGAGAAATTATAGACAATAAAAAGTTTAAAACAATTTGGGGAGAATTCGTTGGTGACGAATTAAAAACAGCGCCAAGAGGATTTGATAAAGAGCACAAATCCATGGATTTAATCAAGAAAAAGCAATTTATTTTCACCAAAAAATTTACAGATAAAGAAGTGCTTTCACCAGATTTTTTAAAGGAAGTAGAAATAGCGTTTAAAGCGATCAGACCCTATTTTGATTATATGAGTGCTGTGCTTACCACAGATTTAAATGGCGTTTCTTTGGTTTAAACTTAAACCGCAATCCCTAATTCGGCTTTATCTAAAAGCTGGATATTTCCAATTAATTGGTCTTTAACTATAGACATCATACGTTTGTTTAAAGCGGAAGAGTTTTTAATGTAAATAAGATATTCTTCCGTAGTAAATAAGCCAATCACCATGCCTTTTAAAGCATTTCTAAGCTTCATATCTTTTTGCAACGCATTTTCAATATAAAGGATACGTTTTTCAATAGATAACTCGTAAAAAACATTCTTATGCTTTTTAGCATAATTCTTAAAAACTTCAATAAATAAAGGTACTTGTAACTTCGCTATTGGTCTAAGTACCAGATTTTGAAAACGTTCATCACTGGACATGTCATCACTAATAATAATAGAAGGAATTTCAGGTCTTGCTTGCTTTAAATTTAAGTCTCTAGTATTCATATCTATAAGTTTTTATTAAAATTAATGATAAATTATATAGATAGTTATATAGTATTTTTAACTTGTTAACGAGTTTATTAACAAGCTATATTTTGGTATCTTTACCTAAAGATTCTCAATACAAATAAAGCATGAAGTTTGGAAGCGTAGAACATCCAGAATTAATCGATTTTACATTACCTCTAGATCATAAAGACACGTTTAACGTTTTAAATAAGGTACAAGTAAAACAGAATCCAGAAATATTTGTTGGTTGTGCCAAATGGAATAGAGCAGATTTAAAAGGCTTTTATCCAAGAGGTACAAAAGATGAATTGGGTTATTATTCTAGTCAGTTTAATGCTATTGAATTGAATGCTACTTTTTATAGGATTTTTTCTTCGGAACAATTTGCAACTTGGTATGAAAAAACACCAAAGGGATTTAAATTCTTTCCGAAGCTAAACCAAGAAATTAGTCATTGGAAACGTTTAAATGAAGTAGGAGAGGTTGTCAATAACTATTTGAATAACGCAGTTAATCTAAAAGAAAAACTAGGAACTATCTTTTTGCAAATGCATAGTAATTTTGCACCAAAAGATTTTAATAGGGTCGTGGAGTTTGTAGAATCTTGGCCAAAAGAAATTCCGTTAGCCATAGAGTTTAGAAATACTAATTGGTATAATGATGCTGCCATTGCTGAAGATTTGTATACGCTTTTAGAAGAAAATAACATCTCTAATGTTATTGTAGATACTGCTGGGAGAAGAGATTTAATGCACATGCGACTAACTAATAGTACCGCATTTGTACGTTACGTTGGTGCCAATCATGAAAGTGATTATGCGCGTTTAGACGATTGGGTGGAAAGGTTGAAAATTTGGAAGAACCAAGGCGTAAAAGAAATAGATTTTTTTATACATCAAAATATGGAAAAAGAATCTCCTTTACTTGCAGCTTATTTTATTGAAAAATTAAACAAAGAATGTAATTGCAATCTTAAAATACCGAATCAAGATTTGCAACAAAAACTATTATAACATATGAGATTTCATACAAGAAAATGGATAAAACCAGAAGATTTAAACCCAAACGGAACTTTGTTTGGTGGTAGACTTTTAGAATGGATAGACGAAGAAGCTGCGCTATACGCAGTTGTGCAATTAGAAAATCAACAAGTCGTTACCAAATTTATTACAGAAATAGATTTTAAAAGTTCTGCTAGACAAGGTGATATTGTAGAAATTGGAATAGATGCCGTAAAGTTTGGAACTTCATCTTTAACAGTACGATGTGAAGTGCGAAACATGATGACTAGAGAAACCATTATTACCATAGAAAAAATAGTAATGGTAAACTTAGATAAAGATGGAAATGCATTGCCTCATCACAAAACTCAAGTAGAATTTGTAGACGATAGGTTAAACAGTTAGTAATTAAACGAGTAATAAAACAGAATAACGATAATAAGAGGAAGTTACAGTTTTAGTTAGCATATTGCAGTATATTAATTGTTAGTACAACACTATCAATACGTTAAGAAAGAAAGATATGCTATTAATCACTTTTCGAAATGTAGTGTTTAACTATTTTTTTAATTTTAAGCTCCATTTATTTTTTGCGCTTGTTTTATTAAATAGTACAAACCTACATTCCCAAACTACCGCAATTCCTGACTCTACTTTTGAGCAAGCTCTCATATCATTAAATATAGATACCAACGGTTTAAATGGTAATATATTAGATAGTGACGCCGTATTCATAACAACTTTGTTTATTGGTAATATTGGTGTTACAGATCTTTCTGGAATAGAAGCTTTTAAAAGTTTAAAATATTTATTTGCGTATAACAATCATTTAACAACATTAGATTTAAGTTCTAATCCATATTTAGAGTTATTAGATGCGGATAACAATAATTTATCTGCATTAAATATAGCTGCAAATGCATCTTTAAAGAGTGTTTTTCTTAGTAATAATAATTTGAACAGTTTAGATGTTAGCAATAATTTTCAATTAGAATACTTGTATTGCAACCTTAATAATATTAGTGTTTTAGACGTATCTGCAAATGCATATTTAAAAGACTTGAGATGTTATAATAATAATCTGTCTAGTGTAAACTTTGCAAGTAACTTAAATTTAGAGCATTTATTTATTTCAGAAAATAACTTAAGTACAGTAGATGTTTCTGCAAATACTGCTCTAAAAACACTAACATGCGATAATAATAATTTAAATACTATAGACGTTTCTAGTAACGCATCATTAAGTTATTTTAGTTGTACAAATAATAGTTTAAGCAATTTAAACTTAAGTAATAATGCGGACTTAAAACGTTTACTTTGTAATAATAACAATCTGACTAGTTTAGATTTAAGTAATGCTGCGGATTTATTTTTACTATATGCTCAAAACAATCAAATTCAAAGTTTAGATATTTCTAATAATCCAGATTTAAGATATGTCATTGCTGAAAATAACATGTTAAATGATATAGATGTTAGAAATGGAAATAACCATCGTATAAACCAGTTTATTGTAACGTCAAATCAAAGTTTAACTTGTGTTTTTGTAGATAATACTTCTGCTAGTTATTTAAATGATTGGGAAGTAGATGCTTCTTGTAATTTTGTTGCAGATGAAGGTGAATGTCAAACGTTATCTTCACCAGAAATTTTAGACATAGATTTTAGAATGTATCCTAATCCAGCAACTACCCAAGTAAACATTAATTTAAATGTTCCTGTTGCAAAACTAGCGTTATACACCGTAAGTGGTCAGTTTCTTTTAGAAAAACAAATAGAACAAGGAAATAACACTTTAGATGTGTCTAGCCTAAGTTCTGGTTTATATATAGCAACTATTATTACGGAAGAATCTAAACGGACTAAAAAGCTAGTAATTCAATAAGCTTATTCGTTAAGTAACTCTTTAATTCGGTTTTCTAATGTAGTACCGGAAATTTTTCCACTTGCAATTCTACCTTGTTTATCTACAAGTATTTTATATGGTATAGATTCTACACCATATCTAAAAGCAATGGTTTTATTTTTGTCTAGAATATGTGTATTCCAAGTTAGTTTGTCTGTTTGAATTGCACGCAACCATTCCGGGGAACCTTTATCTTCACTAATACTTAAAATAACAAGACCTTTGTCTTTATATTTATTATGTAATTGTACCAAGTTTGGATTCGTAGCTCGGCAAGGAGCACACCAACTCGCCCAAAAATCTACGAGAACTACTTTTCCTTTTAAAGAAGCTAAAGACATGGTTTGTCCGTTTGCATTTGGCCCACTTAAAGTATAAGCCATCGGTCTGTAACTTTCTGTTTTTATACCTTGTTGGGTTTCTTTTTCTTCTAAGCTAACAATATCCCTATAGATTTGTTTAATAGATGGTACCTTTTTAATCTCATCTGTTAAGGTATCATGCAGTTTCCTTAAGCTTTCCGTAGAAAAACTATGATAATTTTCTTGTAATACAAAAGGAGTGAAGTGCGAATTGTTATTCGTTTCAATAAACTGCTTAACAAAAGTTATTTTTTCAATTTGTAAGTTTTCTAAATCTGTATTTAAAATCGAAGTTCTTTTGTTTGCGGTTTGCGGAGATTTATATTTTAAAAATAATGCTCGTTCCTTATAATCAAAACCATCCATTTTAGATTTATAATCAAAATAGACCTTTTGGGTATCGGAGTTAGAAGAAGTAGAAGAAAGAAATAAATTTGTATTTAGAAACATATTTATTTCAGATGCATCCACTAAAAATTTATACATAACATCACTTTCATCTACTTTAATGGCATAAAACGCTGGTTGATTAGATACCCCTTTAAATGTAAAAGCCTTTTCTTTAATAGAAATAGTATCCATTAAAGTAAGTGTATCGCTTTCTACTTTATAAATATAAGCCGTTTTTAAATGGTTGTTAAAAGTGGTTCCTCTAACAACAAATTCATTTGCCAATAAGGCTTGAGGAGTCTTATTGTTTTCATTTACTAGTATAGACTTTTCCTTTATACAACTTGTTAAAGCCAATAAAATAAAAGAAAGCACTAGAAAATGAGGGCGTTTTTTTAGCATTTTAAAGTATATTTGATATGCTATATTACTAAATATTTTTCAAATACTTCTCTTCTACATAAAAAGTAGCAAAAGGTAAAATGGATGCAATGAGTACAATAAACATTGTTTTCATATTCCATTTTAGTTGCATACCAAATACAATTGCTAATACAACATAAGCCACAAATAGTAATCCATGAGGCATTCCTAATAGTTTTACAAGGTAATCATTACCATCAGGCATACGTTTATAAATAGCAGCGCCCATTAGTAATAAGTAAGAAACACCTTCTAATAAAGCTACTAAGCGAAAAATATTTTTTAACGAAAACATACATTTTAAATTTAAGAGGCAAAGATATTAATAGTTTTTTAACGTATCTTTAAAAATCAAGTTATTAAATTAAAAAGCTATTAATCAAACCAACTAAAAATGAAACTAACTTCACTAACGATAGTGCTGCTTGCGCTTACTTGTATTTCTTGTAAAAAAGAACCAGAACCAATCTCTCAAGAAGAAACCGTATTTAAAATAGATTATGAAAAATTTGTTTTAGATAATGGACTAGAAGTGATACTGCATGAAGATCATAGTGATCCCATTGTTGCTGTGGCAACCATGATGCATGTTGGTTCTAATCGAGAAAAACCAGGAAAAACAGGATTTGCTCACTTTTTTGAACACATGAGTTTTAATGATTCTGAAAATGTTCCTGTTGGTGCAAACCGAAAGATGATTCCAGAATGGGGAGGAAGTAGAAACGGCGGAACTTGGAGTGATGGAACCGTGTATTACGAAGTCGTTCCTAAAGATGCTTTCGAAAAAATTCTGTGGATTGATTCCGATCGTTTTGGTTACATGATAAATACGGTAACCAAAGAAGCTTTAGAACGCGAAAAACAAGTGGTTAAAAATGAAAAACGACAACGTGTAGATAATGCGGCATATGGCTACACCGATGAAATTATTAGAAAAAATTTATATCCGGAAGGACATCCGTATAGCTGGACCGTTATTGGTGCTTTACCCGATTTACAAGCGGCAACTATAGCGGATGTTAAAGAATTTTATAATGAATATTATGGCGCAAGCAACGCATCTTTAGTAATTGCAGGAGATATCAATATAGAAGAAACTAAAGCGCTTGTAGAAAAATGGTTTGGCGAAATACCTAGTGGCCCAGAAGTAGAACAATTGCAAGCAGATCCTGTAGTATTAGAGGAAACAAAGTCTTTATATTTTGAAGATAATTTTGCGAAACTTCCAGAATTAAGAATGGTTATTCCTACCGTGGAAGAATACCACGAAGATGTATATGCTTTGCAAATTCTTGGGCAACTTTTAAGTGGAAGTAAAAGTGCTCCTTTGTATACTGTTATAGTCGAAGAACAAAAACTGGCGCCTAATGTTGGGACGTATCAATCTAGTAATGAAATAGCAGGAGAATTTATTTTTAGAATTCGGGCAAATGCAGATATAGACTTAGATCAAGTAAAAAATGCAATGGAAGAAGGTCTAACCAAATTTGAAACCGATGGCGTTAATGCAAGGGATTTAAAACGAATTAAAGCAGAATTAGAAACCGATTTATATCAAGGTATAAGTACCGTTTTAAACAAAGCTTTTCAGTTAGTTCAAGACAACGAGTTTAAAGGTGATCCAGGTTTTATTGTAGAAAGCGCGAAGCTAACCGAAGCGGTGACTGCAGAAGATGTGATGCGTGTATACAATAAGTACATAAAAGATAAAAAGTATGTAATGACAAGTGTTGTGCCTAAAGGGCAATTAGATTTGGCGGTTACAGACGCAAAACCAGCAACGGTTTGGTTAGAAAGAGTGCGTTACAATGTGGCAAATGAAGAAGTTGGTCAAGGTGAAGAAGCTGTTTATGACAAAACAGAAACCAAACACGATAGAAGTGAACCCGACTTTAGTGAACTTCCTTTATTTAAAGCGCCAACCATTTGGAGAGGAAGCCTTGAAAATGGATTAAGTTTATATGGTATAGAAAACAACGAAGTACCTTTAGTAGCGTTTGATATTACTATTCCAGGTGGAGAATTACTAGACCCGATTGGTAAAGAAGGAGTGGCTAGTCTATTAAGTGACTTGATGATGGAAGGTACTGCAACCAAATCACCAGCGCAATTAGAAGAAGCTATTGGTATGTTAGGCGCTTCCATAGATATATATAGTGCAAAAGAAGATTTTCATATTACAGGTTCTTGTTTAACGAAGAATTTTGAAGGAACCATGGCTTTAGTGAATGAAATGATACTAGAACCACGTTGGGACGAGAAAGAATTTGAACGTTTAAAATTAGCTTTAGAAACGAATTTAAAAGGACGAGAAGCCAACCCTAATAGTATAGCATCCAATGTTTTTAATGAATTAATTTATGGCCATAATCACCGTTTTGGTACTTCCGGTTCTGGAACGCTGGAAAGCACAAAAGCGATTACCTTAAAAGATTTAAAATCCTATTACAATAACCTTTCTCCAAAAGAGGCTAAGTTTCATATTGCGGGAGCAATTACTAAAGAACAAACCGAAAATGTGGTTCGCGTTTTAAATACATGGAATGGTTACAAAATAGCAGTTCCACATTACAATTTACCAATTAATAATAACCAAGGAAACATTTATTTTGTTGATGTTCCGGATGCAAAACAATCTGTTATACAAATAGGAAAGTTGGCCGTTTCTGCAAACGATAAAAATGCGAATAAACTAGAATTTGCGAATGAGATTTTAGGAGGTGGTTCTAGTGGTAGATTATTTCAAACTTTACGAATAGAAAAAGGATATACCTACGGCGCATATTCTGGTTTTTCAAAAAGTAATGAAGTGGCACCTTTCACAGTAAGATCTAGTGTTAGAGCCAATGCAACCTTGAAATCTTTAGAAATAATTAAAGAGATGCTAACCAATTACCAAGCAAGTTTTACCGATAATGAAGTCGAATTAACAAAAAACAAAATTCTAAAAGGGAATACAAGAGCTTTTGAAAGTTTGCGAGCACAATTATCTGTTTTAAGAAATATTAGTAAATACAGCAAACCAGACACCTATATTGTGGATGAACAAGAGGAATTAGTAAACATGACTTTAGAGGATTATAAAGCCACTATTAAAAACTATTTAAACGAAGAAGAAATGATTTACGTTATTGTAGGAGATAGAAAAACACAATTACTAGAAATCGC
Source organism: Lacinutrix sp. MEBiC02595 (assembly GCF_053601555.1). Lineage (NCBI taxonomy): Bacteria > Pseudomonadati > Bacteroidota > Flavobacteriia > Flavobacteriales > Flavobacteriaceae > Lacinutrix > Lacinutrix sp. MEBiC02595. The sequence continues at coordinate 272,943 of NZ_JBSHNU010000217.1, forward strand.
AAAATTAGGGAAACCAATTATAGAATTAGATATTTATGGAAATGTAATAGAATTTGACAGGTACGGAAATCTTATAGAGCCTACTTTATAAAAAAGTATACTATTAAATAATAAAAAAAACGCAACCTAACAGGTTGCGTTTTTTTTATATTCAAAACTAAATATTCTTAATTATCCGAAGACATTAAAGCAAAAAACTTATCAATATTTGGTAAAATAATAATTCTAGTTCTTCGGTTTCTAGCTCTATCTTCACTTGTGTCATTACTAACTAAAGGTTGGTAACTACTGCGTCCAGAAGCAATTAGTTTTTCTGGAGCGACGTTGTATTGTTGTTGTAATTTTCTAACTACAGAAGTTGCTCGTAAAACACTTAAATCCCAATTGTCTTGTAATTTATCCGTATTAATACTTCTAGCATCGGTATGACCTTCTACCATAACATCTATACTAGATTCTGAATTTATCACATCTGCTATTTTTTGTAAAATATCATTTGCTTTATTGCTAACTCTATAGCTTCCAGAATTAAATAACATTTTATCAGATATAGAAATCATAACTACCGTTTCGTCGATACTAATTGCTATATCATCACTTTCGTCAAAAGTGGTACTGTTTATTTTTTTCTTTAAGTTATAAGAAACAGCCAAATCCATAGAATCTTTTAAAGTTTTTGCCTCGCTCACTAAGGTAGGATCCACTTTTGCTAAAGTTTCACGCATCTTTGTTTTCGTATTATTAGACATTACAGCGACATTAGCAACCGTTTCCATTTTAGAATTATTCTCTTCACTTAAAGAAGTGTTTAAAGAAGCTAAAGTGTTAATTTTAGTATTGTATTGGTCTACACGCTCTTGTATAGCAGCAAACTTTCCTTCAAGATCTTCCTTTTCGACTCTAGTTTTAGTTAATTCACTTTTAATTTCTCCGTTTTCATTTTCTAAAGCAAGAAATTTCTTTTTAGATACGCATGAAGTTAAAACAACAGCAATAAGTAATAGTATTGAAAATTTTTTCATAATAAATTTATAGTTTTTGTTTTCTTTATGTACGCAGAGAATCTTATAATAGTTTATCGGCATGCTATTTTATTTTTTACATAAAAAAACGCAACCTAATAAAATGCTGCGCTTTAGTTGTTTATGTGCGTAATTTAATTCTATAAAATTTCTAAATCTATAATGGTTAAAACTTCCATATTGTTTTCCATTTCATCCATTATATTTTCTGTGGTGTACGTGATTTTAAAGGTCTGGCCATTGTATTTTTCATTAGAAAGATCAAATTTCTGAATAGCTTCTTCAGACATAGTATCAAAAATATGCGTGGTGTCCGCATCATCACTAAAGTAATATACTTCATTTTCTATACCATCAAATATAGCGGTAACCGTTGTTTTGTCTTGCGTACTAGTAAAAGAAAAAGACACAAGTGTAAATAAGGCAATGCATAGTGTTTTCATATGTATATGTTTTAAATTATAGGATATATACGTTTTTGTAACACCTTTAGACTTGCTAGCAATTATATTTAACACAAGTAACAATTTAAAATCTATTATTAAATACTGCTAAACGATAGCTGCATATTTCATACTTTTGCAAAAATATTTTTATGCAGTTTACAAGAGCTTTTTCTACTACAAATACCAGTCAGCGTATTGCCGTTAAATTAAACGCAAAAGGAGAGAGGTCTGTAATGCAAGAACATCCTTGGGTTTTTTCAGATAGTATTATAAAAACGAATAAGGATCCGCAAACAGGAGATCTAGCCATTATTTTTGGGAAGAATAAAAACAAAATTATTGGCTTTGGTTTATTCGATTTAGCTTCGCCTATTCGAATTAAAATGATTCACCATGGAGATCCAATTGCCATTGATGCTAGTTTTTTTAATCAGAAAATAGTGGAAGCTTTTAGTAAAAGAACTTCTTTATTAAAAACAAATACCAATAGTTATAGATTGCTTTTTGGTGAGAATGATGGTTTCCCAGGTTTAATTGCAGACGTATATGATACTGTTTTGGTGGTAAAAGTATATTCCGAAATTTGGCTAAATTATTTGCAAAGTATTTTAGAAGCACTAATAAAAACTAGTGATTGTAAAACGGTTGTTTTACGTTTAAGCAGAAACCTAGAACAAAGTAAGGCGCATGATTTAAAAGATGGAGAAGTAGTTTACGGTATTTTAGAAAATGAAGTGGTACAGTTTGTAGAACATGGTGTGCAGTTTTCTGCAAACGTAATTCATGGGCACAAAACTGGTTATTTTTTAGATCATAGATTAAACAGAAAGCAAGTAGGAGCGTGGAGTCGTGGAAAAACAGTTTTAGATGTTTTTAGTTATGCTGGCGGATTTTCGGTACATGCTTTGGCAAATCAAGCTAAAGAAGTTACTAGTTTAGATATTAGTAAACAAGCATTAGAAATGGCTGTTGCTAACGGGAAATTAAACACCTATTCCGGAACCCATAAAACCATTGCTGGAGATGCTTTTGCGGCAATGAAACAATTAGTAAAGAATAACACGACGTATGATGTTGTGGTTATAGATCCACCAAGTTTTGCAAAACAACAAAGCGAAATAGATTTAGCCAAGAAAAAATATGCACAACTAGCTAGTTTAGGTTTGCAGTTAACGGCTAAAAATGGTTTATTAGTTTTGGCTTCTTGTTCTAGTAGAATTCTAGCACAGACTTTTTTCGATATCAATGCACAAGTTTTAAGAGATTCCAACAGAAATTATAAAGTGATTTTAAAAACAGAGCATGACACAGACCATCCTATCGGATTTCCAGAAGGTGCTTATTTAAAATGTGGTTATTATCGATTAGAAAAATAGCTTTTCTAAGAAAATGAAAATTATATATTTATTCTTAATTTTGTGTATGGCATACCAAGATAAAACATCTAATATTTTCGATTCTAAAACAAAAAATAATGCCAATAATTGGTACGTGGTTAATGATGGTGTCATGGGAGGACTTTCTAAAAGTTCTTTAGAAATTAGTGCGGATGGAAAAGCTTTATTTAAAGGCGATGTAAGTACAGAAAACAATGGAGGTTTTGCTTCCGTACGTTATACTTTTACTAAAAAAGAGGTTTCCAAATTTAGCCATATAGTACTCTTAATTAAAGGCGATGGAAAAGACTATCAATTCCGAATTAAAGAAGAACAAAATCAACGTCATTCCTATTTAGCAAAGTTTTCTACTTCCGGAAAGTGGGAAACTATTAAAATTCCATTTTCCGATTTTTATCCCGGTTTTAGAGGAAATACATTAGATATTCCAAATTTTTCTGGAAAACGTATGGAAGAAATTGCGTTTCTAATTGCTAATAAAACAAAAGAATCTTTTCAACTAGAAATAGCCCATATTGTATTGGAGTAAAAAGAAAGGAAATGTTTTAGAAATCTGAAAACCAATTGGATAGCTTAGTTTTAATGCCTAAACTTGAAATTTGGTGTTCCTTTCATCGGGTTTTTTTGAATAAAATTCCTGTTCATCGTGTATTTCTATAGTTCATAAGATTTTTTGTGTGCTATTGCGCTGAATATTATAGTTTTAACCTCTTGAAACTATCAAATATTATGAAAAGCTTAGTTACTATTTTTTGTTGTACCCTTTTTATCGGAGCATACCAAACGTTACATGCACAAGATTCTGCGGATAATGCTACGGCATTTGCAATTAACCTTCAGGAAGATTTCACGGATGCGAATTCCGAAATAAAAGAATTTAATAAAAATACAGATAGTGTACCTGATTTTCAGTTAAAACAAGAAAAGATTAAAATCGTTGGAACCATTTTTCAATCCGACGGAATAACGCCTGCCAATAATGTTACGCTTTCTATATCGCAACCAGATGAAGATGGTTATTACAGTATTCAAAAAGATAAAGATAAGCGCCAAATATATCATAGTGCTTCTATAATAACGGATGTGGATGGTAAGTATACTTTTTATACTTTTATTCCTGGAACGGTGCATAGAAGTGGCCATGTAAAATCTATTCGCCCTGTTATAAAAGAAGAAGGTAAGGAAGCTTATGAACTACATGCTTTTTATTTTGACAATGATCCTTTGCTAACGAAATATCGCATGAAACGGTTAACGAAAAAAGGACTAGATAAAAGTATTCTAAAATTAGAAAAAAAAGAAGATATGTTTGTTGCTAATAAAGATATTATTCTTGGTAAAGATCTTTTAGACTGCAAATAAAAGAGTGCTTCAAATACTTTAATACATAAAAACATCTGGAAACAAACCCAAGATGTTTTTTGCTTTTACATCCTTTTTGCACTTATATTTCTTAAAAATCGGAATTTTGTTTTTCGTCTAAATAATATTAAAACGTGTACTAGAAAGAATATTCAGATTATATTCGTTTTATTTGTGTACAATTAATAGTAAAATAGATTAGAACCCATTATGGCATCATTTTCAGAATTAGGTATTCATAAAAACTACGTGAAATCCTTAAAAGAATTAGGGATTAAAGCACCTACGGAAATTCAGGAACAAGCAATTCCTATTTTAATACAATCTAAAACAGATTTAGTAGGTTTAGCCCAAACAGGTACAGGGAAAACTGCTGCCTATGGTTTGCCGGTTTTACATCGTATTAATCCTAAAAAACCAGAAATTCAAGCCTTAATTTTAGCGCCAACAAGAGAGCTTGTGCAACAAATAAAGAAGCAACTCTTTAAGTTCACGAAATATAATGATGCTAAAATATTTTGTGAAGGTGTTTATGGAGGAGAGAAAATAGATATTCAAATTAAAAACTTAAAACGTACAACGCATATTATTGTTGCTACTCCAGGACGTTTGGTCGATTTAATAAACCGTGAAATTCTAGATTTAAAAAATGTAGAAACTTTAGTTTTAGACGAAGCAGATGAAATGTTAAGCATGGGTTTTAAAGAGGATTTAACTACTATTTTAAAAACGACCAAAAGCACTAAAAATACTTGGCTATTTTCTGCAACGATGTCAGAATCGTTAAAAGATATTGTTAAGCGCTATATTAAACCAGATGCTGTTAGACTTGAAATAGATAGAAATAGTTTGGTAAACGCTAATATTTCGCACTTTTTTGTAGAAACTACCATACAAAATAAAATAAATGTTTTAGTAACGCTATTAGAAGAGCGCGATGAAGAAAGAGGTATCATTTTCTGCAAAACAAAAGCTGGTACACAAGCTTTAACACATCAGCTACAGCAAGAAGGTTTTAATGTTGGTGCTTTAGAAGGCGATATGCAACAAAGAGAACGCGAAAAAGTAATGCGTGCTTTTAAAAATACTAGTGTTCAAATATTAATTTCTACAGATGTATCTGCAAGAGGAATAGATGTAAATAATCTAGGGTATATTATTCATTATCAATTACCAGAACATTTAGAATATTATACGCACAGATCTGGTAGAACAGCAAGAGCTGGAAAAACAGGAGAATCTATTGCTTTGGTGCTATCTAATGAAGTATCAAGAGTACACGAAATTGAAAAAGCATTAGGTATTAAAATGAAACAAAAAACAGTTTAAATAACTTATATTCAATAGAAGTATTTAAAGTACGTATTTGGAAGAGCAAGATTTTATTAATGATTTAAGAGCAGGAAAACAATTTGCCTATGGAAAGCTATTGGATATATTTCAGCAAAAAGTATTCGCTACTTGCATCTCTTTTGTCCCAAATAAAGAGGACGCCGAAGATATAGCCCAAGATGTTTTTGTAGAAGTTTTTAATTCGATACATAAGTTTAAAGGGAACTCTAAATTATCTACTTGGATTTATAGAATTACCACCAATAAGTGTCTGGAGTTTATTAGAAAAAAGAATACCAAAAAGCGTTTTGCATTTTTACAATCGCTAACCGGAAATGATATTCCATTAGATAAAACAAATTACTTTACAGAGATAAATCATCCAGGAGTTCTATTAGAACAAAAAGAAACTAGTGATACCTTATTTCTTGCCATAAATAAACTGCCTGAAGCCCAACGAATAGTCTTTACATTAAATAAAATAGACGATAAAAGTTATAAGGAAATTAGCGAGATTACAGATAGAAGTATTAGTTCTATTGAGTCTCTATTGTTTAGAGCAAAAAAGAATTTACAAATCTCACTAGAACATTTTTATAAAAATGAAAAGTAAGCGCAAGTTTTTACAAATTTATGCATCTAAATAATTATGGAATCGAATAAAAACATTCAAGAAAAAATAGATAACACGTTCAAAGCTGCCGAAGCAATAGAGCAAGTGTCTGTATCTCCTTTTTTTAAAGATAAAACTATGCAACGTATGTTTTCTGTAAAAGAAGAAGAAAAAGTTGCTTGGTCTTGGTTCTCACCAAAACTGCAGCTTACTACTTTAGCTTGTGTTGTTATTATAAATGTAGTAGCATTTACACAAGTTAATAAAACGAGTTATGATGAGAATATTAATCAATTTGCAGAATCTTACGGTTTAGATACTAGCGAGTCTAACTCTTTTTTAAATTAAGGAACATGAAAAAAAATACCGTTTTATATATTTTACTCGTTTTTTTAGTTTTAGTTAATGGATTTTTTCTTTTTAACTTTTTAGGTGAAATAACTTCAGATAAAGGAATAGAAGCGAGAGACCCAATGGGTTTTGTAAGGGAACAATTAAATTTGAGTGCATCGCAAATAGAAACTTTTGAAATTATTAATAAAGAACATCATCAAAAAATGATGGGTTTTAATGATGATTTAAAAGCGTTAAAAGACGCATTGTTTAATAATATTTCTGAAAATTCTTTAAATAAAGAAAGTATCGACTCCATTGCAACCTTAATAGGTGAAAAGCAAAAGGTAAAAGAAATAGAAATATATGATCATTTTAAAGGTATTCAAGAACTTTGTAATCCGAAACAAAAAGAAAAATTCAAGAAGATATTAAAAGACGCTCTTCGCAGAGGTGATGGAAACAGACCTCCGCCTCCAGAAGGTGAAAAGGGTCGAGATGGAAATGGGCATAGACCGCCGCCACCAAACGATTTTTAATACCTAAAAAATAAGTAAAAGACGCTTCAAACTGAAGGGTCTTTTTTTTGGCTTTTATTTAACAAAAACCTACACAAGTAATTTCATTTATAGACATCTAAAAACACATAACAAATAAAATAATACCATTATGAAAAGAAGCACATTTAAAACAATAGTATTGGTTTTCGGATTAACAGTATGTATGTCGAATTCTAGTTTTGCACAATCGGAAGGCAGACAACAAAAAACACCACCAACTTTTAGTGAGTTAATAAAAGAAATGGATGCCAATGAAGATGGGAAACTTTCAGAAGATGAAATTAAAGGTCCGTTAAAAGAAAATTTTGATAAAATAGATACAGATGAAGACGGATTTATTACGGAAGAAGAATTTGATAAAGCACCAAAACCAAAAGGTAGAGGAAAAAGATAAACAAAGTAGAAGATAGTTTTTTGAGTGATTAGTGAATTGTTATGAAGGCTTCGTAAGCAATTACGAAGCTTTTTTAAAGCTAAATAACTTATTAAATAATAGAACTAAAGAAAATAATAATGAAAAAACTAAAAAGAAGTATACATTTTCTTTTAGTGTCTTTAACATGCAGCACTTCCTTACTAACTTTCCATGCTTGTACTAGTGATGATGATATGGTAACCTCGATAGAAGAAGTAGACGACACCGATTTTGAAGCAACAGATTGGACTACATTAACGCATAGTAGTGATGTAGATGCAAATGTGGATGAAGTTTTTGATGACAACACCGTAAAAAAACTAGAAATTGTTATTACAGAGGCACGTTGGCAAAGTATGCTCGAGGATATGACAGAAACTTATGGTGCATTTGGTGCAGGCGCTGCTACCAGTTCAATGCATACCGAAGAAGGATCCATTTTTGTTCCCGCGGGAGTATTCTATAACGGACTAGAATGGTATAGAGTTGGGGTTTCTTTTAAAGGCGATTCTACTTTACAAAGTAGTTGGCAAAATGGCATTTTAAAACTATCCTTCAAATTAGATTTTGACTTGTTTGAAAAGGATTACCCACAAATAGAAAACCAACGTTTTTATGGTTTTAAAAAATTAAATCTTCACAATAATTTTGATAACAAATTCATGTTGCGAGAAAACGCCATGAGTGATGTCGCTAAAGATTCAGGAATAGAGCCAAATTATACTGCTTTCTATAAAGTATATATAAATCATGGAGATGGAACAGAGTATTTTGGTTTATATACGCTAGCGGAAGAAGTGGATGATACCGTTTAACATAAATTCTATGACTTTTAATATAAAGGAACAATGAAGATATTCAGAAAAATTAGAAGAACATTAATTGCGTCAGGCAAAACTAGGAGTTATATAATCTATGCCTTTGGTGAAATTCTATTAATTGTTATTGGGATATTAATAGCTTGGAAGATTAATAGTATAAATGAAATCCGAAAAAACAGAATTGTAGAAGTGAAAATTTACCAAAGTTTAAATGAAGAGTTAAATACTAATTTAATATTATTAGACTCTTCCATTGTTCGGTATGCTAAAAATGTGCAAACCATTCAAAACACAATAAAAAGTATTCGTTCGCAACCTCAGGAAATCACAGAAGCACTAAAAGAAGGAATTATTAATGTTAAGTTTCAGGCCACAAAACTGCAAAGCGCATCGATAAATTCGGTAAGTAGTACCAATAAATTTGAATTTATAAAAAGTGACTTACTAAGAGATTTAATTGCTTCGTACCCAAATGAGTTAAATAATTTTGAAAACCAAGATGCTAAAATTGGAAATATTGTGATTAACCGATTACAACCAGTGATAGAATCTCATGTTTCGTTAATTGATATTCTATTAAATAGGGAATCAAAATATAATAAGAATACTTCTTTTTCTGCAACGTCAGATTATGTAAAACTATTAAACAATAGAGCATATCAAAATGTATTGGTCGACAGATTAATACAAACAGAAAATCAATTAATAATTGGCAATAACCTAAGAGATAAAACACAAATAATCGCTTATAAATTGAATAAAGAACTAGGTAATTAAAAAAAGCTATAGCAAACACCAGTTTTTTTACAATAACACATCTAAAGATTAAATCACTATAATTTATTCCATATGAAAACGAACAATTTAAAAACAACAATAACTATTTTCTCCATGCTACTATGTTTTAGCGTATTTGCTCAAGGACCTCCAGGAGGCGGTGGTGGAAGAAGTGGAGGGAAAGGGCAAGGACAGCAAAGAGAAAAACCGGATGCATCCGAAATTCTATCGAAGCTAGACACCAATAACGATGGTCTTATTGATAAAGACGAAGCTTCTAGCGATAAACGAGGAAAAATTGCAGAAGATTTTGAGGTCATAGATACCAATGATGATGGGTTTATTGATTTAGAAGAATTGAAAGATTCCTTAAATGGTAAATCAAAACCCAAAAAAGTTTCAGCAAAAAAGATAATTAAAGAAATAGATGATAACGGAGATGGCACCTTAAATGAATTAGAAGTTGCTGCTAAAGGAAAACGCGATTTATCCATAAAATTTAGTGAAATCGATACCAACGGAGATGCAGAATTGGATCTAGAAGAACTAAAGTTTTTTTACAAAAAAGATGAGGACGACGATAAAAAATCAAAACGAAAAAAAAGAGATTAATTGTTTAAAATAATTAAAATGATAAATCAATATAAAATGATAACCATTCTGTTAGTGACCTTATTAATTGGTTGCAAAACTAATAATAATTCGCATAGTCATGATGGTTTAGAAAGCCATTCTCATGAACATGAGGATCATAATCAGAATACAGAAACAAATAGTAAACCAGACTATTTTGGTAATTATGAGCTAGAAAATACTGTTTTTGGTACAAAAACAAAAGTAACTGTTGAAGGTGATCAACGTGTAATGGTAACAAATGCATTACCAAATCACAAAACAGGAGAGTTTCCAAATCCAGGAAACCCAAATACCATTTCTGTTCAAAATAAGACGTACACTTTTCCATTAAATCCTGTTTATACAGGTAAATCAAAATGGATGCGGGAACCAGGAATTGCTTTAAACGGTATTAAATTTGAACCGCAAACGGCAGAAGTTGTGGTTTGTGAAACAGGAGAAAATTATCGTGTAGAAGCCATCCAAGACGTTATAAATTTAGGCCTAGATTTCAATCATGCACATGTACAGCCAACTGGAGAATATCATTATCACGGTACCCCAACGTCTATGATTGAAACATTTGATACAGGGAAAGATTTAGTACATATTGGTTTTGCCCATGATGGTTTTCCTATGTATTATTCTAAAAGTGGAAAATACAAACCTAGTTTTACACTTGTAGAAGGCGATAGAGAAGGTGAAGATTGTACGTATGATAATCCTATGGAACACATGGATATATCTGTTGGTGGTCATCATGACGGAACTTATGGTTCCGATTATGAGTATATAGATGGATCTGGAGATTTAGATGCCTGTAACGGAATCGAAATAGATGGACAATATATGTACTTCGTCACTAATGAATTCCCTTATGTTGGTAGATGTGTTATGGGAGAAGTTTCTTCAAATAGTAATCCAGGAGGACCTCCAAACAGTCAACAAGGAGGAGGACGTCCAAGTATTTCAGAAATTTTCACGAAAATGGATATCAATAAAGATGGTAAACTTTCTAGTACTGAAACAGAAGGACCATTAAAAGAAGATTTTTCTAAAATAGATATAAATAAAGATACTTACATATCTAAAGAAGAATTGCAAAAAGCTTCTAAAGGGAATAATCAAAGACCAAAAGGAGGAAAACCACAAGGTCGAATAAATTAAAAAAAAAATAATTTAAAAATTTGCGCAAGTTATAATCATTTAAAGCATCTAAAAACTAAATACTAAAAATTTATACTATGAAAAACCTATTTAAATTAACATTATTATCCCTGTTTTTAATAACAGGATTTATTGCTTGTTCAAGTGATGATAACGGATCAAGTGAAGAAGAAGCAGAAGCAGAAGAAACAACATGGTATCAAGATGCAGATGGCGATGGTTATGGAGATCCTAGTGTATCCACAACGTCATCTACACAACCAGATGGTTATGTTAGTAATAATACAGATTCTGACGATACCGACCCTGATTCAGAAAATGCAGTATCCGAATTGCACGCCGCTTTTGCAGAATTTGATGCAACAAATTTAACCATCATGTTAAGCGGAACAAACGTTGTTATTGAAACTAATGGTTTGCCTAATCATACATCACCATATTGGTCTAGTACACATGCGTTATTTGTTGAGCCTACAGTTACTTCTTATGCTGAAATGGCACCAGGTAATATTGATGATTTTAACGGATCGTATTCATTAACCGTTTCTGCAAATCCGCAATTAGCATCTAGTTCTACTGCAACAGGTTTAGGAGCAATAGGTATTGCGATTAGTGGATCGATGATTTATAATGATGAAGAAGGTCCAAATGTACCTTTAGATAATGCAGTAGGATCTTTAGATTACACTGCTGCACATACAGGACCACAAAGTTACCATTACCATTTAGAAACAAAAGCATGGTCTGATGATGATGAAAATTTAATTGGTATAATTGCTGATGGATTTTTCCTTTACGGAAGAAAATGTAATGCAACAGGAGCATATCCAACAGATTTAGATGCGTCTGGAGGACATACAAGTACTACACAACATACAGATGTTGCAGAGTACCATTACCATATTCAAAACGAATTATATTTAAACTCATATTATATATTATTCCCAGGTGATTATCAAGGAACTCCAAGTAATATTCAATAAAAGCTGTTTAGTATTCAGTTTTATGCTCTTTTTTAATTGTCAGAATAAGACAGTTAAAAAAGAGCAATTAACTGCGGTTGCTATGGAGGTTTCTTTACCCGAAGTTTCCAAATCCGCATTAATGCTAAAGCCAAATATTGGACTTGTCTATTATCAAGATACCCCTTTTACCGGTATTTCTGTTTTAAGTTATCCTAACGGAAATATGGCAGAATCTATTCCGTATAAAAATGGAAAAAAAGATGGAACGTTAAAGAAATGGTTTGAAAATAAAACATTAAGTTTTGAAGCATTTTATAAAAACGGAAAGTTGGAAGAAACTGCTACATCTTGGTGGTTGAATGGAAATATAAGATCCGAGTCTCACTATAAAAATGGGATTGCCAACGGTATTCAAAAACAATGGTACAAAACTGGAGAACTATTTAAACAAATGACTATTGTAAATGGTAAGGAAGAAGGCATGCAAAAAGCATGGAGAAGAAACGGAAAAATATATAATAATTATGAAGCAAAAAATGGTAGAATCTTCGGATTAAAACGTGCCAATTTATGCTTTCAATTAGAAGAAGAAATTGTACAAGATGAAAAATTATAGTTATACTTTAATACTACTAATTATTTTTGCTAGTTGTAAAAATAAAAGTACAGAAAAAACAAGTAGAGTAGCCACTTTACCATTTTATAATGAAGCTAATTTTACACCTAATTGGTTAGATTTAGATGGAGACAAAAGTAATGATTTTCATGAAATTCCAGACTTTTCATTAACCAATCAAGATGGAAATACAGTTACACAAGAAACTTTTAAAGATAAAATTTATATCGCAGATTTCTTCTTTACTTCTTGTTCTGGTATTTGTCCTAAAATGACAGCCAATATGTCTCTTTTACAAGAAGCATTTTTAGAAGACGATGATGTTTTATTGATTTCACATTCGGTAACACCAGAAAGTGATTCTGTTCCCGTTTTAAAACGCTATGCAGAAACCAAAGGCGTTATTTCTAATAAATGGCATTTAGTTACTGGAGATAGAAATGAAATTTATGACTTGGGTAGAAAAGCATACTTTATAGAAGAAGATTTAGGGGAAACTAAAACAGCTGATGATTTTTTGCATACCGAAAACTTTGTGTTAATTGATAAAAACAAACATATTAGAGGAATCTATAATGGCTTAAATAAAACTTCTATTGCGCAATTGATTACAGATATAAAAACGCTCAAAATCGAATAAACAATAATAGAATAGTCTTAAAATAAAACAGGAAACATTGTAAGGTATTTTAAAAAGGTATAACTAACTTTAAAGGTTTTCCGGTTTACTTTAAAATATATTATAAATGGCTAAAAATTTACTAAGACTATTATTATTTTTCTTTATTTTTTCTTGTGCTACCTATAAAGCACAGTACAATACTACCACTACTAATAATGGATTTCCTGATAAAGAAATTGAACATTCTTTCTATTTAATTGGGGATGGAGGTAATTCACCGTTAGGAGAATCTTCAAAAACATTACAAGCTTTCAAAGCGGAATTAGCCAAAGCTTCCAAAAATAGTACGGCTATTTTTCTTGGAGATAATATTTATCCGAAAGGATTACCAAAGGAAGGAAGTGAAGGTAGAGCATTCGCAGAACATCAATTAAACATTCAAACGCAAACTACAGCAAACTTTAAAGGGAATGCTATTTTTATTCCTGGAAATCACGATTGGTATAGCAACGGACTTAAAGGGTTAAAACGCCAAGAGAAGTATATTGAGAATATTTTAGGGAAAGACACTTTTTTACCAGAAAATGGCTGTCCGATAGAAAAAATACATGTTTCTGATGATGTCGAATTAATACTTATTGATACGCAATGGTTTGTTGTTAATTGGGATAATCATCCAACTATTAATGATGATTGTGAGATTAAAACGAGAGAACTTTTTTTTGATGAATACAGCAGTTTAATTAAAAAAGCTAGAGGTAAAACAACCATTGTTGCTTTGCATCATCCTATGTATACTAATGGAATTCATGGCGGCCAATATGATTTTAAAAGCCACATGAAACCAATTCCGGTTTTGGGATCTCTTAAAAATCTATTGCGAATTACCACAGGAGTTGCCAATGCAGATATACAAAACAAACGGTATAACGAATTAAGAAAACGACTGATAACTATTTCACAAGAAAACAGTAAAATAGTTTTTGTTTCTGGTCATGAGCATAATTTACAATATTTAGTTGAAGATAATTTACGTCAAATTGTAAGTGGTTCTGGTTCAAAAGTTACTGCAACAAGAAATGTTGGAGGCGGGCAATTTTCATACGGAACTCCAGGCTATTCCAGATTAGATGTTTTTAAAGATGGTTCTTCATATGTTCGTTTTTATTCGGTAGAAGAGGATAAAATTGTATTTGAAACCGAAGTATTAAAGCCAGATGCAAATAAATCGGATACCATTTATCCGAAAACTTTTCCGAAAGCAATAACTTCTTCCATTTATACAGATGAAGAAACAGATAAAACAGGTCTCACAAAATTCCTTTGGGGAGAAAGATATAGAAGCACTTACAGCACAAAGGTTACAGCGCCAACGGTAGATTTAGATACCCTTTTTGGAGGTGTCACTATTGGTCGTCGTGGTGGAGGAACACAATCTAAATCCTTACGTCTTATAACCAAAGATGGAAAAAAACAATATGTCATGCGTGCCATGCGAAAATTGGGTACACAATATTTACAAGCTGCATTTTTTAAAGATCAATACCTCGATGGTAAGTTCGACGATACGGCAGCAGAAGATCTAATTTTAGATGTATTTACAGGATCACATCCGTATGCACTTTTTACCGTTGGTGATTTGTCCGATGCTGCAGGGATTTATCATTTAAATCCGAAACTATATTATATTCCGAAGCAAAATGCACTTGGAGATTTTAATGAACAATTTGGGGATGCGTTATATATGATTGAAGAACATGCTTCTGATGGTCATGGCGATCAAGCAAGTTTTGGGTTTTCGAATACCGTTTTTAGCACAGCAGATGTGATGAAAGAACTTCATAAAGATGAAGATATGGTCATGGATGAAGCAGCTTATATCCGCGCCCGTTTATTTGATATGTTAATTGGAGATTGGGATAGGCACCAAGATCAATGGCGTTGGTTAGAGTTTAAAGAAAATGGTAAAAAAGTATATAGACCTTTACCAAGAGATAGGGATCAAGTGTTTTCTATCATGTCAGATGGTGCAATGCTTACCTCCGCTGTTGCAATTATTCCTACCGCTAGATTGTTACGAAAATATGACGATGACTTAGTCGATGTTAAAGGTGTAAATGTAGAGCCTTATCCTTTAGATATGGAGTTTATTATGCAATCGGATAAAGCAGTTTGGGATGCACAAGTTAAAACCATTCAAGAAGGAATTACCGATGCAGTTATTGATAAAGCTTTTTTAAATTTCCCGGAAGAAGTTAGGGGAGAAGTAACCGATAAAATCAAAACAACTTTAAAAGCACGTCGCGCGAATCTTCAAAAAATAGCAGATAGATATTTTAATTTAGTAAATCGGTTTGCTGTAATAAAAGGAACGAATAAAGACGATTGGTTTGATGTAGAACGTTTACCTAACGGAAAAACAAAGGTTACAGCATATAGAATTAAAGGTGGTGAAAAAGCAGATATTTTTCATGAATGTATTTATGATATTAAGAAAACTAAAGAAGTATGGATTTATGGTTTAGATGATGATGATACTTTTCATGTCTTTGGACAGGATACCAAAAACCAAATGCGTGTGCGTTTAATTGGCGGACAGAATAACGATGTATATAATATTGAAGAAGGAAAACGGATTACTTTTTACGATTATAAGTCGAAAAAAAACACCATTATTACCAATAAAGGACATCAAAAGTTTACAGACGATTACGAAACGAATGTGTACGATTACAAGAAGCTAAAAAACAATATAAACCAGATTATTCCAACTGTTGGCTCTAATCCAGATGATGGTTTGAAAATAGGTGTTTCTAATACGTACACGACTTATGGTTTTGAACGAAATCCTTTTACTTCACAACACACGCTATCTGCGGCTTATTATTTTGCAACCAATGGTTTTGAATTGAATTATAAAGGAGAATTTGCAAATGTATTTAAAGGCTTGAATTTTGGTTTGGATCTTCATTTTAATAGTCCTAATTATTCTATAAACTTCTTTGATTATGGGAATTCTACTCCAAATTTTGAAGCAGATGAAGATCTTGTTAGTTTAGATTATAACCGAGTGAAAATAAGAACGTTTTTTGCGATGTCATCTTTAGTATGGCGCGGACAATTAGGAGGCTACTTTAAAGCTGGTGTTTTATTTGAAAACAATGAAGTGGAACGAACTAACGGACGATTTATCAATACTTTTATAGGAGATGGAAACGAAGTAAGTGATACTTTTTATGGTGCAGATGCTAAGTACTCTTTTGAAAATAAAGATAATGAAGCGTTCCCAACATTAGGAATGCAATTTGGCTTGCAAGTGGGTTTTAAAAATAATATTGATTCTAATAAGGGCTTTGGGTATATCATTCCGGAATTAGGTTTTGATTATAAATTAATTCCAAGTGGAAAATTAGTTTTAGCTACTAATTTTAGTGGTCATTTTAATTTGGGAGATAATTACGAGTTTTACCAAGCTGCAACTTTAGGCGCAAATACAGGTCTACGTGGTTATAGAAACGAGCGATTTACAGGTAAAAGTGCTTTTGTTCAAAGTACCGATTTGCGTCTTAATTTTTTAAGCTTAAAAACAAACATACTTCCAATAAGCCTTGGTGTTTATGCTGGTGCCGATTACGGACGTGTTTGGGTAGATAATGATTTGGTTGCAACTAGATCTTATAATAGTGACAGTTGGAATACTTCCTTTGGAGGTGGTGTTTTTGTTACTATGGTAGAAATGTTTACCGCAAATGTATCTGCTTTTAATAGTGAAGATGGTATGCGTTTTGCTTTTAAATTAGGCTTCGGATTTTAGAAATATTTATGATAATAAATTGTCCGATTAAATACAACTAACTAGCACAAAAATTGCGTTTTAACAACATATATTCCCCGTTATTTTAAAATTCACGGATGATGTTCTTGCGTAGCTTTTTAAAGTTTTTGGCATATGGCCAACGTCTGTAAAACCCAATTCGTCTGCAATTTGAGTTGGTGTAAAATCGGAATCTACTATAAAAATCTTTTAAAAATAAACTGTTCTATGTTATTTACCGGAATGGCCTTTGTTATGTTCCGTGAATACTTTAGAAAAAGAACGTATAGAAAATCATTTATATTCTAATCCTTATTTTTGTTTGAAACAAATTACTCTACATGCTCAAATACATTCAAAAACATTCCATTTTATCTATTTCTGTAGGCATTATTTTTCTATGCACTTTAGTTGTGTTTTTTGCAACCGAAGCAAGTTATAATGCTATTGAAAGTGCGTCGTTATGGGTTCGGAATTATTTTGGATACTTCTATTTGTACTTAGGTTTTGGTTGTGTAGTTGCATTATTATTGGTAGCGTTTTCCAAATACGGAAACATAAAATTAGGGAAAGCATCTTCTAAACCAGAATATTCATTATGGTCTTGGATTGCGATGTTATATAGCGCAGGAATGGGATCTGGTATTTTGCTAAGAGCCGTGCAAGAGCCGGTTTTCATGCAACAAAATTCACCTTTTGCATCTGGATTATCCAATGAAACTGTAGCATTAGAATTCACGTTTTACCAATGGGGAATTACTGCTTGGGCATTTTATGGACTATTTGCAGTCATTGTGGGCTATGCGTTGCACGTCAACAAAAAGAAAGTCAGAATTAGTGCCACCATTGAAGATCGTATTAAAAGCAAATCGATAAGAGCAAGTGTAGATATTATCACTATTATCACCACTATTTTTGGATTAATTGCTGCTATAGGTTTGGGTACTACACAAATTAATGGTGGATTAAATCACGTTTTTAGTGCAGATTTTGGACTAATAACAACTATAATTTTGTGTGTTTTTATTTCTACAATAGCATGTTATTCCGCTTGGCAAGGCGTTAATAAAGGGATTAAAATATTTTCTAAATTAAACATTATTGTCACTTTATTCATTTTGTTATTCGTTTTTTTTACAAGCGATATGCAAGGCATTGTCGTTTCTTTTTTTACTGCTTTGTATCAATACATTATCGACTTTATACCAATGAGTTTGGCAATTGGAAACTATAATCCTGGATTAGAGTTTTTAACAGGATGGACCTTCTATTATTGGGCATTTTGGTTAGCTTGGGCGCCTTTTACAGGTATATTTATTGCGCGTATTTCTAAAGGAAGAACGATAAGACAATTATTATTAGGCGTTTTAATTATTCCAAGTTTAGGAACTTTCTTTTGGTTTTCGGTTTTTGGTTCTTCAGCATTTCATTTAATTGAAGCTTGGGGCACTTACGATAACCAATTCGGGAATGTGTTTTCATCTATTTTTGTTTTTTTCGAGCAATATCCGTTTGCTACATTTCTAAACATAACGTCTATATTTTTATTAATCAGTTTTTTGATAACTTCTGTCGATTCTGCGGTATTCGTGCTAAGTATGTTCACGGATAAAGGTTCTAAAAATCCAAATAGAACGCATCGTGTAATCTGGTCGGTTTTTATCTTATTAGCGACCATAGCTTTAATCCTTTTAGGAAATATTAAAACAAATGTCAATGTTTTAGAGGCTGTACAACGCTTGTTAATTATAACGTCGTTACCGTTTTCGTTTTTCATCATCATTATGTTTGGCTTTTTTGTAAAAGATCTTAGAAAAAACCGACTAAACACAAATAATTTAGAATAGGATTTTATTATGGAATCATTCAAACCAATAGATTTGTTTTCGACTAACGAGGTCCATAAAACGGAATTTGATTTACCTGGTGCTGCTGTTACTTTATTTGAGAATTTCTTTTCAATAGAAGAAAGCGATAGATTGTATAATAGCCTTTTAAAAAATACCAATTGGGAGCAAGATCAAATGGCTATATACGGTAAACAAATAGACTTACCCAGACTTACCGCTTGGTATGGCGATACGGATTTAGAAGTGGCCTATGTTGGAAAAAATACAAAGCTACGTCCTTGGACTGCGGAGCTATTAAAAATCAAACAACGCATAGAGCAGGAGGTAGACATCAAATTTACGCGCTGTTTACTTAATTATTATAGAGATGGAAAAGACAGCGTAGATTGGCATCAGGATTATGATGTAAACCAACGCAAAAACACGGTTATCGGCTCCGTTACTTTTGGAGAAACTAGACCTTTTCAACTTAAACACGCAACGCGTAAAGATTTAAAACGCTTAGACATTCCTTTAAAACACGGTAGTTTGTTACTAATGCAAGGTGCTACTCAAAATAATTGGAAGCATAAAATTCCGAAAACAACAAAAAAAATTAGACCACGAATAAACCTAACTTTTAGATGGGTTGGATAAAACTAAAATGGTATTAAAAAAAGATTAACTAAAACTAAATGTACGTTGTGCAGTTTGGAAATTGCTTATTATCTTTTTTATGAAAACTTTAGGAATCACCTTTAATTATACCGGTATTCCCTGTTTTTATACATTAAATTGGATTGATTTTCTAGTTATTTTTGTACTATCATTTATGACCGTTATTGTGAGGTTTTAATACTATACTTACTTTTGTCACTATAAAAATGATAGTTAATTAAAAAAACATATAAAAATGAATTTACAAGACACATTAAACTGGAGATATACTACTAAGGAATACGACACAACCAAGAAAATATCTGATGCAGATATGGCACAAGTTAAAAACTTATTACGAATGAGTCCTTCAAGTATTAACCTGCAACCTTGGCACTTTATTATTGCTGAAAGTACAGAAGGTAAAGCACGCATGACAAAAGGGACACAAGGCTTTTTTCATTTTAATGAACCAAAAATAACGAATGCTTCTGCAGTAGTATTGTTTTGTTCAAAAACAAGCGAAGGAGCAGATGATACTTTTTTTAAACACCTTTTAGAAGTACAGGATAAAGACGGAAGATTCCCTAATGAAGACATAAAAAACGGAATGTATGGAGGAATGAACGCTTTTGGAGACATTCATAAATATGATTTAAAAGACTATCAACATTGGATGGAAAAGCAGGTATATCTTAACATTGGTAACTTTTTATTAGGTGTAGCTAGTTTAGGTATTGATGCTACGCCAATGGAAGGTATTGATGTAAAAGCGCTAGATGAAGAATTTGGATTAAGAGCAAAAGGATTCACATCTTTAGTAATTGTTTCTTTAGGATATAGAGCAGCATCAGATTTTAATTCGACGGATAAAACACCAAAATCTAGATTACCACAAAGTGAAATTATCACAGTAATATAATTGCAAAAATTTTAATTCAGATGAAAGCAATAGGATACAAAGAGAATTTACCAATAGACAATGTAAATTCACTACAAGGCATAGAAATAGCGACTCCGAAAGCAACAGGAAGAGATATTTTAGTAGAGATTAAAGCCATTTCGGTAAACCCTGCAGATTACAAAGTACGTGCAAATATGCCTGTACAGGGTGACGATTGGAAAATTATTGGTTGGGACGCAACAGGTATTGTAAAGGAAGTTGGAGAAGATGTTACTTTATTTAAGGTTGGCGATGAAGTTTGGTATGCTGGCGATTTTACACGTCAAGGAAGTTATGCGCAATTTCAGGTGGTAGATGAACGTATTGTTGGTAAAAAGCCATCAAGTTTATCGTATGCTGAAGCTGCTGCATTGCCATTAACATCATTGACGGCTTACGAAATGTTATTTGACAGATTACAGGTTTCTAAAGACGATGCCAATAAATCTATTTTAATAATTGGTGCTGCAGGTGGTGTAGGTTCTATAATGGTACAATTAGTTAAAAAGCTTACAAAACTGAACATTATTGCTACCGCTTCTCGCGAAGAAACTACAGATTGGTTAAAAGAATTAGGTGCAGATACAGTTATCAACCACAGAAATAAATTGAGCGAAGAGTTTGAAAAATATAGCCTTCCTGCTCCAGAATATGTTGTGAGTTTAAATGCTACGGAGCAACATGTGGATGAAATTGTTAAGCTGATTAAACCACAAGGGAAATTCGGATTTATTGATGATCCGAAAGTGATGAATGTGATGCCTTTTAAAGGGAAAGCAGTGTCTACACATATTGAGTTAATGTTTACGCGTGCTATGTTTCAAACAGAAGATATGATTGAGCAACACAACATTTTAAACAACGTTTCTCAATTAATAGACAACGGAACAATTAGAACCACTTTAGGCGAAAACTTCGGAACTATTAATGCTGAAAACTTACGTAAAGCACACGCTTTTTTAGAAACCGGAAACGCAAAAGGGAAAATAGTTTTAGAAGGATTTTAATTTAATAGCCAATTAAAATTTTTAATTACACGTCACTTCGAGTGAATTTTGAGGTACGAAAAAATTAGTATCGAGAAGACTCATAGTTCAGTAGGTTCTCGATACAAAATTCTAAAAAGAATTTCACTCGAACTGACAATCTAGATTCTTAAAAATTAATGTAAACATACGTCAATTCGAGTGAATTTTGAGTTATTGAAAATCAAAATATATTTTGATTGAAGATATAAGAAATTTGTATCGAGAAGCCTAACGAAAAAGAATTTCAATCAAACTGACGAAATATATAAATAGAAAAATGAATTTCAAATCAATTATAGCAGCAGTAGCTGTAACCGCATTATTTGCAAGCAATACTGCAAATGCACAAGTAAACACCATAGATTCTGTAGCAACATCAAAAGTGCAACATTTCAATTTTGATGAAATGGAATCAGAAACTATCGGTGAAGGAATCAAACGTAAATGGTTCCATGGTGAAAAAGGTCAAATGACCATTTTTAATTTAGAAAAAGGAGCGCATATTCCTTGGCACAAACACCCAAACGAGCAGATCACCTACATCATGTCTGGTAAGGTTAAAATCAAGACTATTATTGATGGTAAAGAAACATTTGTAGAAGTTGGAGCAGGAGAAGTGATTGTTTTTCCTGAAAATGTACCACATGAGTTTTGGGCTTTAGAAGAAACTGTAGATTTAGATGTGCACGTGCCTGTACGTCAAGATTGGTTATCCAAAGAATTACCAGATTATTTAAAGAAGAGCAACTAAAACTTTAAAATAACGTCACTTCGAGTGAATTTTGAGGTACGAGAAATTAGTATCGAGAAGTTTATTAACTTTAATGGTTCTCGATATAAAATTCTGAATAAGAATTTCACTCGAACTGACGTCATAATTATATTCAAGATGAAAAATATTAGTTTCTTATTAATTTTAATCACATCTGTTATGTCCATAAAAGCACAAAACACAGTAGGTGAAACGGAAGTTTTTGCAACTACAGCGCAGGCAGTTGGTAATATTACGTTTACGGATACTGGCGATTTAGTTTACAGTCATCATCCTTTTTTCTCACCAGAAAATAGAGTGATGATTATGGATGCAAAAACCAAAGAAAGCAAACCATTTCCTAATAAAGCGTGGAATACACCACGAACTACAGACGATAATTATCTAAGTAATGTTTTAGGTATTAGAAACGATGAAAACGGAATTGTTTGGATGTTAGATATGGCGCAACGCGATAATGTAACACCTAAAATAGTGGGTTGGAACACAAAAACTAATCAATTAGAACGTATTTATTATTTACCAAAATCTTCTGTGCCAAAGCACGCGCAGCCTAACGATATGGTGGTAGATACCAAAAACGGTTATTTTATTATAGCTGATGAAGGTATTGGCAATGGTGGAGATGGCAGCAAAGCAGCTTTTATTATTGTAGATATGAAAACCGGTAAAACGCGTCGTGTTTTAGAGGGTACAAGATCTACTTTACCAGAAAACACACCAACCGTAATTAACGGTAAACATTTAGCAGTTAATGGAAAAGATTTATTGGTTGGTAATGACGGAATTACTGCCGATGCAAATTTTGAATACATTTATTATGGACCATTAAACGGACCAAAAATCTACAGAATTAGAACCTTAGATTTAGTAAATGAAGTATTAACAGAAGATGCATTAGATCGTAAAATCGAAACCTATTCCGAGAAACCAAACAATGGCGGAATGAGTATTGATACAGCAGGCAATATTTATTTAACAGCTTTAGAAACCAATAGTGTGGCTGTAGTTTTGGCAAAAGATAAAAGAGTAAAAACCATGGTTAAAGATACTAATATGGTTTGGCCAGATGGTGTAAGCTACAATCATGTAGACGGTTATATGTATGTGTCCGCTGCCCAAGTAAACAAAGGTGCTGCGTTTAATGATGGTAAAGATTTGTCTACAAAACCATTTTACATTTTCAGATTTAAACCCATTACAACAGGCGTTTCTTATAGATAATTGAAAGGTTTCTTAATAATTCACCCGGTTATTGATGAACCCAAGGAAGAAGCCACTAATTATAGGGGGCTTTTTTTATTCATAGAATGTTTAACTTTAGAAAAAACGAATTATGCCAAGAACTATCATCGAGAATATTGTTATCGCAGAATATAAAAAGCAAACCTTTTTTGACTTTTGTAAGTATACTACCATTCGTTTTTTTGAAATTGTTTATTTTGAAGAAGGCACAGGAACTATAAAGATTAATGGGAAAATGGTAAATTATACTCCAAATAGCGTTTTTGTGTTCGTTCCAGATGATATTTACATTGTTAATCCGGAAACACCAACATCTACTGTTGCTATCAAGTTTTTAAAGAGTTTTTTCAGGAATTCGAATACGCAAAACGATACTCTTCCTGTTAACGATTGGTTTCGTAAAATTGAAGGTATTTTAAACAGCGAAAGTCACCAACTACGTGAAATGAAGTTTGAAACAGAATCAGACAAACTACATTTAGTGTCTTTAATTAAAATGGTTTCTACTGAAAATTTGAAAAAACAATCCTATGATCTATTCATCATTCAAAATTCATTATCCGTTATTCTTCATTTGATTGCTAGAAATATTCAGTTTTTAAATACGGATATGACTGCCAAGGTTGTGGAGTCTTCAAAAATTCAGCAAATCATAAATTTTATTCATACAAATATTTATAATGTAGATTTGTTATCTACTAGAAGTCTTGCAGAAGAATTTAATATGGCAGATAATTATATAAGCGAGTATTTCAAAAAACATACTGACATTAGCCTAAAAAAGTACATCATCAATTATAAATTGAAGTTAGTAGAAACACGACTTAAGTATACCGATTTACAATTCTCAGAAATAGCAATCGAACTCGGTTTTACAGATTCTAGCCATTTAAATAAAACTTTTTTAGCCTATAAAGGCATTACTATTGGTGCTTTTAAAGCGGCTTTAGCCTAAGTTTTTACTAATAACCTTGTTTTTTACTAATAGTGCTTTGTTTTATACCAAATTAAACCTTGGTTACTCCTGTAAATTTGCAGTGTAATTAAAACACAACACTAATAATTTAAAACATAACACCATGAAAACAACAGGATTTAAAACATTTAAAGTAGCAGTAAAAGAAGGACAAGCTTGGGTAACTTTTG
Source organism: Lacinutrix sp. MEBiC02595 (assembly GCF_053601555.1). Lineage (NCBI taxonomy): Bacteria > Pseudomonadati > Bacteroidota > Flavobacteriia > Flavobacteriales > Flavobacteriaceae > Lacinutrix > Lacinutrix sp. MEBiC02595. The sequence goes on from NZ_JBSHNU010000217.1 coordinate 297,440, forward strand.
ATAACCCACCAGTAAATATTCAGGATATTCCAATGATCAAAGAGTTGGATGAATTAGCAGCATCTTTAGAAGAGGACAGAAGTATTAAAGTAGTCGTTTTTCAATCTGCTCATTCAGAAATTTTCATTGCGCATGCAGATACTAATTTCTTAAAAGATATGTCTACAACAGCTGTAGATAGAGAAGATATTGAGTTATTAGACTTACAAAAAGTATTACAACGCATTAGTAAATTACCACAAATTACCGTTAGTAAAATAGAAGGTTTTGCTAGAGGAGGTGGTCATGAATTTGCTTTAGCAACAGATATGCGTTTTGCAGCACGTGGTAAGGCAGTATTTATGCAAATGGAAGTTGGTATGGGAATTTTACCTTGTGGTGGTGGATCATCTAGAATGGCACGTCAAATAGGTTTAGGTAGAGCATTAGAAGTGATTTTATCTGCAAAAGATTTTGATGCAGACCAAGCAGAAGCTTACGGACTTATAAATAGAGCATTAGATCCGGATAAAATTGGAGCTTTTGTGGAAGATTTAGTAAATAGAATGTCACAATTTAATTCTGATGCTATCGAAGCTGCAAAACGTACTATTTATGCATCTATAGATTTACCAATTGAAGAGGCTTTAAAAGAGGAAGCATATTGGTTATACCAAGCAACAAGTAAATCTCCAGCAATAAAACGTTTTACGTTAGCTGATGATACGGGATTCCAAAATGATATGGAAAACCAAAGAAACTTCGAGACTTTATTAATGGGATTACAAGGTGTAAACTAAAAACTAGAAATTATGAATACAGCACAAAATAAACAAACTATACTTGATTTTTTCGAACGTTTTTCTGCAGGTGATGCTACAAGCGCTTTAACTTATTTAGATACAGATGCAACATGGCAATCTATGGGAATTAAAGGGGATCTACCCGTTTCAGGAACCATGGATAAAAACGGAATTGGAGAATTAATTAAAATGGTAAAATCTGCTATTCCAACAGGATTAGAATTAACACCAGTGGGTTGGACTGCAGAAGGCGATAGGGTAGCTGCCGAATTTATTTCTTACGGTGTACTAACAAACGATAAAGTTTATAATAATCCGTATCATTTTTTATTTCAATTTTCTGATGGAAAGATTCTTAAAATAAAAGAATATATGGACACATTACACGTAAAATCAATATTTGTTGATGCGTAGTAAATAATAAATACCTCTTTAAAAAGAGGTGTTTAATAGGTTTCAAAATAAAATCTTTAAATAGACTTTAGCAAACATATTTACTATAAAAAACAGTTACTTCTAGGTCTATATTCTTATTTAAACGAATTGTTTTTTAATTACATATAAGACGATGAATTAATATATATCAAACAACAATATATACAAAAACCAAAATACTCTATAGTGGTTGTTTTGGTAAAAAAAACATATAGAAACAATGAGAAATAAAAATATAGTAACACAAGCTCGTGCGCTTACATTGCCAACTCGCGAAGCTGCACTAAACCGTGATCCTTCTGTGTCACAATTTTGGAATAGTAACCGAGAGTTACTTGAAGATGCATGGAGCGAATGGGAAATTGAAAACAAAGACAGTTTATTAATTCCTGATGAAACGCTACTTGACCCGAAATTGAGAAAAGCGATAAACGATGCTTGGGAAAATCCAGAAAAAGAAAACGCTGTAGCTGATTTATGGGAAGAAATTATTCCTGGAGTGTATTCTGCTCAGTTTTTTGATTTAGAACGTTTAGCGGAATTTCGCAAGTATTTAGAAGATACTGTAAATTCTGAAATTCCTAGACGTGCACCTTATGGTATTCAATTGAATCGTCATGGAGTTATGCTAGATCCACGCTCAGAGGGATACCTTGCAGCACCTAATTTTCAGGCATTTTACAACGAAATAATGGATCGTTATATGCGTCCAATCGCTCGTTTATTACTTGGCACGTATGGCTACGATAACCAAACATTTGGATTCTCTATTCAGTACAATCCAGATAAAGACAAGGATTTGCATGCCCATACAGATGCTTCGGCTGCTACCTTGAATGTCAATATTAACTTACCTGATGAAGAGTTTACAGGTTCGCAAGTGGATTTTCACGATACATCTACAAGAAAAGTTGTTCAAACTATATTTGAACCTGGAAAAGCAATTATTCATACAGGAAAAATACCACATGCTACACACCCAATTACTAGCGGACAACGTAGTAACTTAGTAGTGTGGCTATACGGAGACCGTATGCAAATACCGAGAGGTGGTACAAGTAGCTATGGTAGTGTTGATAATTTAGCGTCTAAAGTTATTACAACAGAAAATGTAACCGCTCGTGAGCGTTGGAGTATACCAAATAGCCCTAAAGATACCATTGCACCGTTTTAATAATAAAAATAGGAGTGCGACTTTGGAGTAAATTGCAAAAAAGGTATTGTCAGAATTTATTCATAAATAAAGGAAAAGAAACAAAGCACATAATCAATTGTCCGTTCGAGCGCAGTCGAGAACTACTAATAACCTTTCGACTGCGCTCAAGGTGACATTAAATTAAAAACAACATGAGTAAAACAATATTAATTACAGGAAGCACAGACGGAATAGGAAAGTTAACCGCTTTAAAACTAGCAAAAGAAGGGCATACGGTATACGTTCATGGTAGGAGTGAAGCCAAAGTAGCCGCAGTTGTCAAAGAAATTAAAGAAACTTCCAATAACCAAAATATTAAAGGTTTGGTTGCTGATTTTTCAGATTTAAAAGCGGTTAAAAAATTAGCAGAACAGATTAAAAACGACATTCCGAAAATAGATAATTTAATAAACAATGCAGGGATTTTTAAATCAGAAAGCACTTTAACTAAAGACGGTTTAGATTTTAGAATGGTTGTAAATTATTTAGCACCTTATCTATTAACAAATGCTATTCTTTCAAATATTGAAAATGCTGATTCCCCAAGAATTATTAATTTAAGTTCTGCTGCACAAGCACCAATTTCAGAAGCTGTTTTAAGAGGAAAAGAGCAAGTTTCAGAAAATGATAGTTATGCGCAAAGTAAGCTGGCATTAACTATGTGGAGTTTTAATTTAGCGAAACAAGAACCAAAAATTGCGGTTATAGCTGTAAATCCGGGTTCGTTATTAAATACAAAAATGGCAAAAGAAGCTTTTGGAGATTATTGGTCTCCTGCAGAAAAAGGTGTGGATATTTTATATGATTTAGTAACTTCTGAAACTTATAAAAACGATTCCGGGAAGTATTTTGATAATGATAAAGGAGAGTCAAAAGGACATTTCTCACCAGCACATCCAGATGCTTATGATGAAGCTAAAATTGAAAAAGTATTACAAGTAACAGATAGTTTATTGTAAATTCATCTGTATAATAAACCAATAAGGCTACCTAATTGGTAGCCTTATTGGTTTATATTATTTAGTTTCTTCAAATATAAACTCGCCTTTAGTTTCCGCAGCATGTAATCCCCATTCCGTAATTAGATTTAAAATAGGTGTAAGGCTTTGTCCAAACTCGGTAAGCGTGTATTCTACTTTTAAAGGAGGTTTTTTAGAATAAACCTTTCTATTTACAATACCATCTGCTTCTAATTGCTTCAATTGCAAACTTAGTGTGCGCTCTGTAATGCCAGGAATTTCCTTTCGTAATTCGTTATAACGTCTTTTATCTCCAATTAAATGGGTAAGGATCACACTTTTCCATTTTCCGCCAATCAATTCCATTGCTGCACTGGTTGGGCAGAAGGATATTTTATCATTGATTTTAATCTTTGGCTTTTTTTCAAACAGTTCTTTTCTGTCCATAATGATATATATTTATGAAAGCAGCATACGAATATGTACTCTCTTTTTAATAGATTCTTTTGCAAATTTAATGGACTTTAATTTAGTATGCAACTATATTTTGTATAGTAAAAATGTCTATGTTTAACACATTGATTAAAAGTGTATTATAAAATTATTTTATACTATACTTTATGACCGTTATTGCACAACAATGAAACTATACATACTTTTGTCACTATAATTTTGATAGTATATTTTGCCAACTAAACATAAAAAAATGAATTTAACTGAAATTTTAAACAACCGCTATTCCGTAAAAGAATTTGATGCTACTAAAAAGATATCAGATGCAGATTTTAAACAAGTAAAAGATGTATTGCGTTTAAGTCCATCTAGTGTAAACTTACAACCTTGGCATTTTTTAATTGCAGATACTGCAGAAGGGAAAGCCCGTATTGCAAAAGGAACACAAGGATTTTTTCATTTTAATACGCCTAAGGTTTTAGATGCCTCTCACGTAATTGTTATTGCTGCTCGCACAAATGCAGATGAAGCATATATGGCTAGCATTTTAGAGCAAGAAGATAAAGACGGTCGTTTTGCTGCACAAGAATTTAAAGACCAAATGCACGGTGGACGTATGTTGTTTGCAGATATTCATAAATACGACCTTAAAGATTTACCACATTGGATGGAAAAACAAGTCTATTTAAATATGGGGTCTCTTTTATTAGGAGTTGCTGCTTTAGGTATAGACGCTTGCCCAATGGAAGGTGTAGATGTTAAAGCTTTAGATGAAGAATTCGGCTTACGTGAAAAAGGGTATACAGCATTAGCTGTTGTGTCTTTAGGATATAGAAAAGATACCGATTTTAATGCGAAGCTTCCAAAATCGAGATTTTCAGAAGAAACCATAATTACCAAATTATAAAATAAACAAGAACACTATAAAAACACATAATTATGAAAAGCACAATCGTAAAATTCACAGCAAAACCAGAACACGCAACTAGTTTTGCAGCAACCTTAAAAGAAGCACAGGCAGCCACACAAAAAGAAGCTGGTAATAAAGAAATTAAAGTATTTGTATCTAAAGCAGATGCGAATGTGTTTTTTGTTTATGAGCGTTGGGCTGACAAAGCAGCTATAACATCTCACGATAACGAGCCACACACAAAAAAGTTAATGGAAGTTGGACAAACAGCACTGGCAAGTGCGCCAGATTTTTATTTCTTAGGAGATACAAACCCGTTACCAGACCATTCTAAATCTGCAAACGCAGAAGACGACGTCTTTATTATTTTTTTCATTTTTAAGTTGAAAGCAGGGTTTAGAGAACAACTTTTAAATCAGTTTGAAGATCACATTACACATACCAGAAAAGAGGAAAAAGGAAACATTCTTTTTGACTTATACACAGTAGACGACCAAGCAGATACCTTGGCTGTTTATGAGCATTGGAGAAAAGAATCTGATGTTTGGGATATTCACTTTCACCAACCTTACGCAGAAAAAACAGGTAAATTAATGAATGAAGCTGTTGTTGGAGACTTAGAACAATACATGAATTTTGTAACTGAAATTTAAAGATTTTTTAAAATGAAAAATATAATTACAGCACTATTTTACGGAGTTATAGTTGCATTTGGAATTCAGGAAGTTTCTGCTCAAGAACCAAGTATGAGAACTTTTAATGAAAACACAAAAGCAGTACAATTAGATAAGGGTACGATGCAAATTTTTGATTATGGTGAAACTAAAGTTCACGTTTACGAAACCAAAGGGTTTTTTAATACACACGCTTTTTTTATTGAAAAAAGCGGAAAAGGAGTATTGATTGAAACACCACCAATGAAAGATAATTACAAGGAGCTTGTAAATTATATTGTTGGTTTAGGTTACACAAATATTGATGTGATGGTTTCTTATCATTTAATAGGAAAGCACTTTTTTGATACGGATAAACTAAAATTTAACCATATATATTCTAATCAAGAATCTTTAGATTATATGACGAATTCTGGTAATGAATCGCTCTCAAAATTAGCAGAAGTCTCAGGTGAAGATCTAGACGAAACTACAATAGTGCCAACCGATTTACTAGAAGCAGGAGCACAAGAAATTTCAGGAATTCCTTTTATTATTACGCCAACTGGTTTTGGTTTTGATGTAGAAATGCCAGAAATAAAGGCGGTCCACTTGCATATGGTTGGGCACGATAACCATACTATGATTTTTAATTCTGAATTTATAGATACCGTAATTAACGAGCTTTCTGATTTTCAGGAAAAAGGGTATACCACCTATTTTTCTTCACACAGTGCACCCGAAACTTCGGGAGATGTGACCCTTAAAATTAATTATCTTGAAGAAATGAAAGTACTACTTGCTGCTTCTAAAAATAGCGAAGAATTCATTCAGAAAATGGATAAAGCCTATCCTAATTTTGGATGGAGAAACTACTTATTAGGAAGTGCAAATATGTTGTTTACTGAAAACTAATTCAGTTAAACAAAAAAAATCAACCATTATGAAAAAACTAATACTATTATTTTCTTTAGCGCTTTTCGCTAGCTGCGGAAATGAGACTAAAAAAGAAGCAATGTCAACTTCGGAAGAAGCACACGGACATTCACATTCTAAAGGTACGGACGAACACGGTTTGGCACCTCATACCGAAAATACCATTCACCAATATGCACCAACGGTTGCCTTATTAAATAGTATTTACGAAGGTAATATTACGCCGCAACAAATGGTACAACAGGGTAACATTGGTATTGGAACCGTAAATCATTTGGCTGGCGAATTGGTTGCTGTAGACGGAGTTGTGTATACAATTGATGCCGAAGGCGGAATCGCAGAAGCGCCAAACGATTTAGAATCGCCAAATATGACGATGATAAACTTTCAGCCCAAACAAACGGTAACTGTTGAAAATATTGAGTCTTATGAAGACTTAACCAGAGAGCTTCAAAAATATTCAACCTCTAAAAATAGCTTTTACGCATATAGAATTAAGGGTGAATTTAAGTATCTAAAGATGGCTTCTGCCCATAAAGTAGAGAATGAAGATGTGTCTTTATTTGAATATTTAGACACACGTGTAATGTATACTAGAGATAACATTAAGGGGACTTTGGTTGGCTTATTTACACCAGATTATCTAGGAAACATCGTAATTCCAGGAATGCATTTTCACTTTTTATCAGACGATATAAAATTGGGTGGACATTTAGAGGACATCAAATTTGATAAACTTTCCATTGAAATTCAAGAAGTAAACCAAGTTAATTTACAACTTCCAGAAACAGAAAAATTCAGGAATAAAGATTTAAAACAAGTTGCAGCACCAAAGGCTACAGCAAAACAAAATGGTAAATAATAATAGAATGAAAAAGTACATAATTTTAGTTTTAGCATTGTCTTTCTCTTTTGCAAGTATTGCGCAAAATACAAAGGAAGATAACTATAAAACAGGCGTAAAAATTGTAAATGAGGTAAATGGCGATGGCGCTTCAAAAGGTTTGGAAGCCGCTTTTAAAAGCGTGTCTCCAGATATGGCAGATTATATTATTCGTTATGGTTTTGGAGAAATTTACAACAGACCAGGTTTAGATTTTAAGACAAAAGAATTACTAATAATAGCTAGTCTTACTACACAAGCCAATGCAAAATCGCAATTAAAGTCGCATATGAAGGCTGCGCTTAACCTTGGTGTAACACCAGATGAGATTTCTGAAACAATGATTTTGTTGAGTCTCTATACTGGTTTTCCAGCTGCTAACAATGGGATGTTTGCTTTGAAAGAAGTTTTAGATGAAACTAATTACACTGCTTCTTCTAAAATAAATTCTACGGATCAATTAATTAAAAATTGGGAATTAGAGGGTTTTGCTATGCCAGAATCTATAGTAGCTTCTCCAACTGAAGATTGGTTGTATGTTTCTAATGCAAATCAGAATGAAAAAGGATATATAAGCCGAATTACAAAAACAGGAAAAGTAGATAATTATAAATGGGTAACAGGGTTAAACAACCCTGCTGGTTTAGCATTATACCAAGACAAATTGTATGTAGGTGATGGTAAGGAACTTCATATAATTGATGTAAAAAAAGGTAAGCTGATAAATAGCTTTACATCAACAGATGTGGTTTCATTAAATGATGTTGTAGTTTCTAAAACAGGACAGGTTTTTATCTCTGATATTGCAGGCGGAAAAATTTTCACTTTAGAAAATAACAAACTAGTAGTTTGGTTTCAAACACCAGAAATTAAGCATCCAAACGGAATTTTTATTCAAGATGATAATTTAATTATTGCTGATTTTGGTGCAGAATTATCATTAGAGTTAACTCCAGATAAGTATGGTAGTTTGTATAAAGTCAACCTAAAAGACAAAACAGCTACGATGATTAAAAGTGGGTATCAATTAGGTGCTTTAGATGGTTTAGCAGCAGTTAAAGATGGATATTTAGTTACTGGTGGTACGGTTAGCGATTTGTTTTTTATCAATAAGGATACTCGAAAAAGAATAGGAACTTTTCCAAAAGGGTTAGCAGATATAAGTATTGAAGGTAATACGCTATATGCGCCAATTCTTTTTAGTAATAAAATTGAATCTTTTTCACTTCCTATGGTTTACGATAAAAAGTAAGGCGTGCTTTGTTAATTAAATCATAAAATATTGATATTAAATAAATTACGGACACAATATACCATTAAAGGCACATTATTTACCATTACTAAACTATAAGACATTTTTAGATTTGTAGTATCATTAAAATTAACAATTAACTAAAGCTAAAATTATGAAAAAAGTACAACTAACAGTAGTATTAATTGGTGCTATCTTATTTGCATCTTGTACAGACAATTCTGCGGAATTAAAAAAATTAAATGAAAACATTACAAATTTGGAATCTAAAATAGAAGTTCAAAATCAGGAGCAAGCGACTTTAGAGGCAAACAAAAAAGTAGTAACAGATTTTTATCAAGACCTCTTCGGAAACCAGAATTATCAAAACATAGATAAATATGTTGGTCCAGTTTACATTCAGCACAACCCTAATGTTGCAGATGGTAGAGAAGCGCTTAAAGAAATGTTACCTATTTGGTTAAAAGATGCTCCTAAATTTAAACTCAACTTCAATCTTATTGTTGCAGAAAAAGACCTAGTTTTTGTACAAGTAATTACAAATAAAGAAGGTGATAGAACCTCTACAATGGATGTTTTTAGAATTACAGACGGTAAAATTTCTGAACATTGGGATGCGTTTAACACCTTCAATAAAGGAGATAAATCTGCGAACGATAATCCTTTATTTTAATCAAATTCATCAAATATAATTTTTTAAAAAATACACCATATGAAAGCTATAGTATTAACAAAAGCAGGAGGACCAGAAAACCTTCATTTAGCAGAAGTAGAAAAGCCAAGCATAAAAGAAAACGAAGTGTTAGTTGCTGTTAAAGCAATTTCATTAAACCCTGCAGATGTAAAACCAAAGTACGCTGACAAAATGTTGGATTCAATGTACGGTAAAAATCGTCCAGTTATTTTAGGATGGGATATTGCAGGAACAGTAACTGAGGCTGGTACAGCCGTTACCGATTTTAAAGTAGGTGATACTGTTTTTGGGATGGTAAACTTTCCAGGAGCAGGTAAAGCATACGCGGAATTTGTTGCAGCTCCAGAAGCGCATTTAGCACTTATGCCAAGCAACGTTTCTTTTGAAGAAGCTGCTGCGACCACTTTGGCTGCTTTAACGGCATTACAAATTTTAGAAGGAAAAATTAATAAAGGAGATAAAGTTTTAATTCAAGCTGGTTCTGGTGGAGTTGGTCATTTTGCAATTCAAATTGCAAAGAGTTTTGGTGCGTATGTTATTGCTACTGCATCAGCCAAGAACAAAGATTTTATACTGTCTATTGGAGCAGATGAAGCTATTGATTACCATACCCAAAATTTTGAAGAGGTGTTGTCTGATATAGACTTTGTTTTGGATACTCAAGGTGGTCAAGTATTAGTGAACTCCACTAAGGTTTTAAAAGATGGAGGAACAGTAATTACCACTTTTGGTATGGATATGCCCGAGGAAGCTAAAGCTATAGCAGAGAAAGAAAACAAAACGGTTTCTAATATTTTAGTGCATTCTAGCGCTAAAGATATGAACACTTTAAAAGGAATGTTAGAAAACGCAACTCTTAAACCAAATATCTATAAAACCTTTGCTTTTGAGGATATGGCAGACGCGCATAGAGAAGTTGAAAAAGGGAGAACAGTAGGTAAAGTGATTGTTACTCTTTAGAATTAATCAATAATTTAAAATCAAGTAAGATGATAAAAGTTATAGGTCAGTTTGAAGTAAAACCAGCATTCCGTTCTCAATTTAAAGAGGCTTTAATGACTGTAAAAAAGGGAAGTGTTGAAGAACCAGGATGTTTGGGTATTCGCTTGTTTGAAGACAAGCAAAATCCTAATATGTTTTTTGGATATGAATTGTTTATAGGAGAAGAGGCTGTGGCATTTCATCGTTCTCAACCCTACGAACTAAAACTAGCAGAATTAGCAAATGAAGCACTTGTAAATCCACCTAAAGCTTATGTTTTGATTGGTGAAGTTTCCGAAGAAAAAGGAGTTGAAGAGTTTAGTAGTACTGCAAATTCAGCAGAACTACGTGTTATTGCTTTGTTTGATATTAAAGCAGATGAAAACAAAAAACTGATCGCACAATACGAGAAGCAAATTCCGAATGTGAGAGCTCAATACGAGTGCGTTTCTTTTAACGCATATACGGTTTTAGAAAATCCAAATCAGTTAGTGGTTATTGAGGAATGGAAAACGCAAGAATTTGCTCAGAAGTTTTCTACAACAGACGCACTTTCTATGGAAACTGGTAAAGTGTTATCAGAAATAGTAGAACGTCCTATTCCAGAATATTTACATCAAGTAAACGAGATATAATAATTATTGATTACTAAAGATAGTAATCAAAAAAAACACTAAAAATGAAAACACAAGACGAATTACCAAATTACACGAAAAAAATATTTGTTGGTGGCGAATGGAAAGATGGAAAAGGACCAGTAATAAAAGATATAAATCCTTGGAATCAAGAAGAGTTATTCTCTTTAAATAGTGCTACGGAAGATGATGTAAATGAAGCTTTTGAAACAGCAGCTATTGCACAAAAAAAATGGGCTGCAGTATTACCTCCAGAAAAGAGCAGAATGATGCAAAAACTAGCTACGGTTGTTAGAAACCGTAAGCAAGAGTTTGCAGAATGGGCACGAAAAGAAGTAGGAGCAACCTTAGCAAAAGGTTATTTTGAAGCTGAATTGGTAGCTAGTGTTTTTGAAAGTGCTGTGCATTTACCATTATTAGTAGAAGGTAAAATTTTACCAAGAGATATAGAGGGTAAAGAATCCATTGCAGTTAGAAAACCATTAGGGGTTATCGGATTAATTTCTCCTTGGAATTTTCCAGGACAATTAACTGCGCGTACTTTAGGTCCTGCGTTAGCAGTAGGTAACGCAGTGGTTTTAAAACCAGCATCAACATCAATAGTTACTGGAGGATTAATTTTTGCTTCATTTTTAGAAGAAGCAGGTTTCCCAAAAGGATTATTGAGTGTGTTGCCTGGTGGCGGAAGTACTATTGGTACTGCAATTACCAAACATCCAATCTCAAAATTAATTTCGTTTACAGGTTCAACTCCGGTTGGTCGTCAAGTAGGAATAAATGCGTTGAGTGCGGATATTATTAAAAATATCGAATTAGAATTGGGTGGTAATAGTCCGTTTGTAGTATTGGAAGATGCTGATATTGACCAAGCTGTAGAAGCTGCTGCTTGGGGTAAATTTATGAATCAAGGTCAGATTTGTATGGCTATAAACAGAATTATTGTAGAAGATAAAGTCTATGACGAATTCACAGAGAAGTTTATCGCCAAAGTAAAAACCTTAAAACGTTTAGATATGAATGATCCGGATACGTTTGTAGGACCAATCATAGATCAAGCACAATTTGACACCGTTAAAAATTTAATAGACGAAGCTAAAGCACAAGGTTATAAAATGGCTTTAGGTGGTGAAGCAGATGGTTTACATATGCCTCCACACGTTTTTGTAGATACAGACGAAAACTGTCCGTTGTTTAAAAACGAGATTTTTGGACCTGCAGTTTCTATTACACGTGCTAAAGATATGGAAGACGCATTGCGTCTAGCTAATGCTACAGATTTTGGTTTGTCTAGTTCTGTGTTTACACAAGACGAAGCGAAAGGAATGGCATTTGCACAAGGTATTGAAGCTGGTATGACACACATTAATGACCAACCGGTTAATGATAGTGCTTATGCACCATTCGGTGGCGTTAAAAACTCAGGTTTAGGTCGTTTTAACGGACAATGGGGTGTAAAATCGTTTACCGTAGCACATTGGATTACTATTCAAAAAACACCAAGAAAATATCCGTTTAAAGCATCTGATTTTCAATAAAATATAAAAGGGTGTTTGTTTTTAATGCTGAGTTTAATATTAATTAATCTCAGCATTTCTTATATTATAAAGCGAAAAGAAATTACTTCCGTTTTTGAAGTACTATTGTATTCAAAAAAAAGACAAAATTGCTTAGGTAATACAGAACTAATTCAATTTTTTTGCAAAATAAAATTTTATAATTAATGGATAACTTAATTACATTCTCAATTACAGTATTTACAGCCTTTTTTGCTATCACTAACCCGATATCAAATATGACTGTTTTTGTTTCTTTAACACAAGGTGCAGATAAGAAAACGAAGCATGATATTAATAGAAAATCAAATATTATTGCGTTTGTAATTGTTGCGGTCTTTGTGCTTTTAGGGAAGTATATTTTCGAATTATTTAATATCAGTATTCCGGCATTTAAAATCACTGGTGGTATTTTGATCTTTTTTATTGGGTTCGATATGCTGCAATCTAAACAGTCTAATGTAAAAACATTGGACAATGTGCATGTGGATGAAAATATTGCTGTTTCTCCATTAGCGATACCAATTTTAGCAGGACCAGGAACTATTGTTACCGCAATGAATTTTGTGTCTAATGTAGAAACGATTCATATTATTTTAGTGATTCTTATATTTGGTTCCATGAGTCTATTAACCTATTTCACTTTTAGATTAAGTGATTTAATAGTTAAAATAGTTGGTCATAATGTGATATCTGTAATAGGAAAAATAATGGGTCTAATTATCGCTATCATTGGAACAGGTATGATAATTACAGGAATTAAAATTTCATTTAATTTAATGGCTTAGTTTTAGATTACTAAGAACACGAAGTGCCTCCATTTATATTATAAGCGATTAAAATTAATTTTATAATCGCTTATTTATTTAGAATTAATTTAGTCTTATGAAAAAAATACTCATTTTGTTTTCGCATCCTAAATTCGAAAAATCTAGAGTTAACCAAGCTTTAATTAATCATATTAAAGACAAAGAGCATGTAACTATTCATGATTTATACGAGGAATATCCGGATTTTAATATCGATGTTACTGTAGAAAAAGAATTACTTAATCAGCACGACATTATTATCTGGCACCATCCTTTTTATTGGTATAGTTGTCCGCCTTTAATGAAGCAATGGATTGATATGGTCTTAGAGTTTAATTGGGCTTATGGTCCAGAGGGTAATGCATTACAAGGTAAAATATGCTTAAATGCCATTACTACAGGAGCTTCTAAAGAGGTATATTGTTCCGAAGGTTATAACAGTTTTACCGTGAAACAATTTTTACGACCTTTTGAACAAACAGCAATTTTGTGCGGCATGGAATATTTTCCGCCATTTGCAGTTATGGGCACCCACAAACTTACCGATGAAGCTTTAACAGATTATAAAATAAACTACGGAAAATTAATAGATTTACTACAAGTTAATTTATCGACTAACGATTTTGAAAACAAATCGTTTATAAATGATATTCCACAACTAAATAACGCATAAAAGATGACTGGAAGTATACTTTTTGAAGCCATAGTTTTTCTTGCCGGAGCCATTATTTGTGTTTCCATAGCAAAACGATTGGGTTTAAGTTCTGTAATTGGATATCTATTAGCAGGTGTATTAATTGGTCCTTATGTTTTAGGTTTTATTGGAAATGAAGGAGATGATATTTTGCATTTTGCCGAATTTGGAGTAGTCATGATGTTGTTTTTAATCGGACTAGAAATTGAACCTAAAAATTTCTGGAACATGCGAAAAACCATAGTAGGAATGGGAGGGATACAAGTAGGAGGAACCATGTTGCTCTCTTATATTCTTTTCGCGGCATTGGGTTTTGATTGGAAAGTAGCCCTAGTTATTTCTATGGCTGTGGCGCTTTCCTCTACAGCAATTGCTTTGCAAACCATCAAAGAGAAAGGATTGATGGAAACTAATTTTGGAACGGCTTCATTTTCTATCTTGCTATTCCAAGATATTATCGTGATTTTCATGTTAGGTTTTATTCCGCTTTTAGCGAATACAGAAGGTAACGCTTCCGCGGAAAACAGCAGTGAACATGCCAATTTACTAGACAACCTTCCTATGGGGTTTCAAACTTTAGCCATTCTTTTATCGGTAATTTTAATCATTGTTGCTGGTCGTTATTTAATTGTTCCTATGCTACGAAAAGTCGCAAAAACTGGCGTTCGTGAACTGTTAATTGCAGCGGCATTTTTAATAGTTTTCGGAATTTCATTTATCATGGAATATGTTGGTATAAGTCCTGCTTTAGGAGCCTTTTTAGGTGGTGTAGTACTTTCTAATAGTGAATTTAAGCATGAGTTAGAAAGTACACTGGAGCCTTTTAAAAACTTACTTTTAGGATTGTTTTTTATGGCCGTTGGTGCTTCCATCAACTTTATTGTCATCGCTAATAGTCCATTAACCATTGGAGGAATCCTAATTGCAATTATTATTTTAAAAGCACTTGTTCTATTTATTACAGGTCATATCTTTAAATTAAAAATCGATCAAAAATTACTACTAACTTTCAGTTTAGCCCAAATTGGAGAATTTGCATTTGTATTGTTATCCTTTGCTTTCGGACTTCATATTTTGTCGCAAGAACAAATGGATATGATGCTTGTAATTACCGCGCTATCTATGTCGCTAACTCCAATAATTGGTATCTTTAATGAGCGCTTTATTCTTCCTAAAATAGGAACTAAAGAATCTATAAAACGACCAATGGATCATATTGCAAAATCACAAAAAATTATATTGGTTGGTTTTGGTCATTTTGGAAGTACAATAGGTCGTTTTATGCGTTCGCATGGTGTAGAAGCTACTATTTTAGATCATGATTCTAATCGTGTAGATTTTCTTAGAAAAATGGGATTTGAAGTCTATTATGGGGATGCAACACGATTAGATTTATTAGAATCTGCTGGAATTGCAGAAGCTAAAATCATTATTTGTGCGACCAATAAGATTAGTGTTTCTAAAGCAATTAGTAAAATTGTAAAAGAAAAGTATCCGCATGTAGAATTAATGATTCGTACTAAAAATAGATATGATGCTTATGAATTATTAAACCTAGGACATGAAAATATCTATAGAGAATCCTTAGAAACTTCCTTAACTTTAGCCAAAGATGTGCTAAGTAAAATGGGGTTTAGAAAATATACATTAAATAGACAGATTCAGAATTTCATTAAGTACGACGAAGATAGTTTAAGACGATTGGCCTCAGAACCAGAACATAAGGATAATTATATTTTTAAAGCCAAGAAAGAATTAGAACAACAAGAAAAATTCTTAAACGAAGATTTTAAACGTGGACTTGTAGACTTTGATAATCATTGGGATAGTGAACACATTAGAAAAACTTTGGAGAACGCTAACAACAAAAACTAATGCAAAAGGATATTCCGCATATAGAATTTGATTCTAAAAAACCAGACAATAGTGGTATAGAAATTATAAAAATTGAAGATTTAAATGCGCGTAAAGACGATGCAGAGGATCATCATCCCGAAAAAGCACATCAGGTTTCTTTTAATATGATTGTGTTGTACACCGCTGGTGAAAGTAAACATTTAGTTGATTTTGTTTGGCATCGGGTAAAGAAAAATACAATCATACATATTTCTAAAGGTCAAATTAATGCCTTTCAGTTTACGCCAGAATTAAAAGGTTACATCTTATTATTTACAGAACCTTATCTTAAAAAGCAGATTAATACCCTACCAAAAAATGAAATAGACAGACTCTTTAATGCGCAATTATTTTCGCCAATTATTCAGGTGCCAATAGATTCTAATGTGGAGAAATATATGAGACTGTTTGATGAAGAATATTCCAATGCTCAAGAGAATTATAATCAAGATAATACGTATAATGCACTGCATACCATTATCTTTTCAAAACTAGAACGCTTAAAGCAATATCAAACAATTCATTTAAAACGCTCGGATAAACTAAAGGCATTTTTAAACTTTAAATCGTTGTTAGCTACAAATTTTAATACAAGCAGGAATGCAGATTTTTATGCAGAAAAACTGAACATGTCTTATAAGCATCTCAATACTATTTGTAAAGAAACCGTTGCCATAACTGCTAAACAATTTATTGACGAATTTATAGTATTAGAAGCCAAACGTCTTTTAGTAAATTCTGAAATAAAAAGTTCTGAGTTGGCGTATTCCTTAGGTTTTGAAGAACCTACTAATTTTGTAAAATACTTTAAGAAGCACACTGGATTTACCCCAAATCAATTCAAAAAACAATACGATTAAGCTTTAGGGTTCGATATTTACCATTTTTACTCTTATATTCATCGTTAGGTTTGCTTTCGTTTATCTGAAATTTGTTTCAAAATATAAAATCATGTCAGATATAAAAACTTGCCCAACTTGTGGCGCAAAAGCAAAGTATAAAGTAAAAGATGCTGTTGAAACCTTTGAAGCTGTGCAAGACGAAGAAGTATTAAAAAAAGTTGGTCAGCTAAAAAAAGCAATGCAAAAGTTTAAGGAAAAAGCGGAAGCGCTAGAAAAAGAATTAGTGGAATTAAAATCAAAATAACGCAACTTATGGATATTCAAAAAAACAAAGAGAATGCTATTGCTTTCTATAAAATGGCCTACGAAGGAAATCCTACTAAAGCAGTAGCGCTTTATGTTGGTGAAGATTATAAGCAACATAATCCAATTGTTGCAGATGGTCCGCAAGCATTTATTGATTATTTTAATCGCATGCAAAAAGAATTTCCTGTAAAGTCTATGGATTTTATAAGAAGTGTTGCAGAAGGGGATTTAGTCGCTTTACATACGCATCAAATTTGGCCAGATAATGACGAGTACGTTACTATGGATTTTTTTAGATTTGATACCAACGGAAAAATTGTAGAGCATTGGGACAGCATTCAGCAAATACCAGATACTTCTATGAATAATAATACCATGTATTAAGTCATATTATGAACGTAATTAAAAAGAATTTTGGTTGGGTAATCGTTACCATACTAGCCAGTTTACCATTACTAGTTATCTTTAAAATGATAAACATCGATTTCTCTAATGGTTTATCGCTTTCCTTTGCCGAAAATGCTGTCGGATAAGGACGCACAACCGTTGAAATGTTATATCATGTTTCTGGGGAATTTGCCATTCGTTGGATGACTGCCGTATTAACCTGTACACCGTTTTTTATCCTTTTCGGAATTTCAAATCTTTTTGTACGACAAGCTATGGGAATAGCAACAGCAGTTTGGAGTTTGCTTCATTTTATTATTTTTATTGCTGCCGAAGGTTTTTTAGAAACCTTTACTCAAGTCAATTATATTGCAGGTTTTATAGCCATTTTAATATTGATTCCATTGCTGTTTACATCAAATAGAAAATCGATGAAACGACTTAAAAAGAATTGGAAAAAACTACAAAGCTATTCTTATGCTGCCATTTTATTAACCTTAATTCATGTTGCTATTTTAGATAAAACTTGGATTATTTATGCAGTTATTGTTGGTTTGGGTTTTATTCTTAGAATTCCTTTTGTGAAAAATAAAGTTATAAAGTTTCGATCCTAATCTAATACCTATAAAGTCAAGATATAAAGCGTGATTTTTTTTAAGGCAATATTTTATTCTTTTGCGTTATTCCGTATTATTCTTTTTGAATATCTTACATCGTATAAAGCATAAAATATGAAAAATCCAAATTTTAGTAATTTAAGCGTGGTATATATCAATTGTACTTTAAAAAAATCTCCCGAAACTAGTCATACGGAAACTTTGATGAATGTTTCTAAAGAAATCATGTTAAAGGAAAAGGTTAAGGTGGACGAAATTCGTTTTATAGATCATAAGGTTGCGAGTGGTGTTTATCCGGATATGACGGAGCATGGATGGGAAACAGACGAATGGCCATCTCTGTTTCAAAGAGTTATGGATGCCGATATACTTATTGTTGGAACTCCAATTTGGTTGGGAGAAAAGTCTTCTGAAGCTCAAAAACTAATTGAGAGATTATATTCCATGAGTGGTAAAACCAATGAAAAAGGACAGTATATTTTTTACGGAAAGGCTGGAGGATGCATAGTTACAGGAAATGAGGATGGTGTAAAACATTGTGCTATGGGAATTTTATATTCCCTACAGCATGTAGGATATTCTATCCCGCCTCAAGCAGATTCGGGATGGATTGGAGAAGTTGGACCAGGACCTAGCTATGGAGATAAAAAATGGCAAGACAAGAAATTAGATAATCCTATTGGTTTTAACAGCGATTTTACAAATAGAAACACAACATTTATGACCTATAATTTGCTTCATTTGGCATCTATGTTAAAAGCAAACAATGGGTATTCTAATTATGGGAATTCTAGAGAAGAATGGGATTCTGGTAAGCGTTGGGAATTTGAAAATCCGGAATATAGATAAATCCGGAAAGGCATAACTTATAAAAACAACATGAAAATTAATTTACCACATTTTAATGTATCGTTTTGTAATTTATATGTAAAAAGGAGACCAAATTATAATATTAAAAATAATATGCGAGTAGCGCATAAATAGGAGCAAAGATGAATTAAAATATGAATATTAGTAAAATATATAAGCAAACAAGACAGGTAACTATTGATTTTTGCAGTCCTTTAAAAATCGAAGATTATTCCATTCAAGTGGTACCATTTGCTAGTCCTGCAAAATGGCATTTAGCACATACTACTTGGTTTTTTGAAACCTTTATTTTGAAACAATACGTTCAAGATTATGTAGCGTTTGATCCTAATTTCAACTTTCTATTTAATAGTTATTACAACAATGTAGGAAGTAGAATATTGCAAACCAATAGAGGTAATATGTCGCGTCCCAGTACCGATGAAATCTTTGCATATAGAGCGTATGTAGATACTAAAATGCAGGATTTCTTAAAGGATGTTTCCGATAAAAAAATACTAGATTTAGTAACACTTGGTTTAAACCATGAGCAACAACATCAAGAATTATTAATTACGGATGTAAAATATATGCTTGGTCATAATCCTATTTTTCCTGCGTATCATGAAGATGCTAATCTTATAAAAGATAGCAATTCCAATTCCGAAAGCATTACCATTAAAGCTGGGTTGTATAAAATAGGTCATCAAGGCAAAGATTTTTGTTATGATAATGAATTAGGAGTGCATCAAGTATATTTGGATGATTTCGAAATAAATAATCATTTAGTTACCAATGGAGACTATTTAAAATTTATGGAATCTGGAGCCTATTCCGATTTTAATCTTTGGTTAGACGATGGTTGGTCTTGGGTAAATAAAAACCAGATCCATGCGCCAATGTATTGGCATAAAATAGAAGGAGAGTGGCACAATTATACCTTAGCAGGATTACAAAAAGTAGATAAAAATGCAATTTTAAGTCATATCAATTTTTATGAAGCCAATGCGTATGCCGAATGGAAAGGCATGCGTTTACCAACCGAATTGGAATGGGAAATTGCTTCCCAACAATTGGATTGGGGAAAACGTTGGGAATGGACCAACAGTGCGTATTTGCCATATCCGAATTTTGAAAAAGAAAATGGTGCAGTAGGTGAGTACAACGGAAAATTTATGAGTAACAAAATGGTGCTTCGTGGTGCATCTGTTGCCACTTCTAAAAACCACAGCAGACCAACATATCGTAATTTTTTTAACCCAACAGAAAGGTGGCAATTCACCGGAATTAGATTAGTGAAATAGATGATTGAAACATTTAAAAAAGAAGTAAAACAAGGATTAGATGCTAACCCTAAAACACTTCCTTCCAAATATTTTTATAACAAAATTGGCGATGCTCTTTTTGTTGAAATAATGAATCTTCCAGAATATTATCTAACACGAAGTGAATTAGATATTTTTCAAAATAAAACACAGGATTTAATAAGTGCTTTACAGCTCCATACCAATGCACATTTTGAGTTAATTGAGCTTGGTGCTGGCGATGGTTTAAAAACCAAAAAGCTTTTAAGCGCATTAGATAAACAGAATTTTGCGTTTGATTATCTTCCAATAGATATTTCTTCCAATGCATTAAGTTTATTAAAAAAAGACCTTTCAGAAACATTACCAAACGTCTCTGTTAAAACGCAACAAGGGGATTATTTTGAAATATTGGCTTCGTTAAAAAGCAGTAACAAACCTAAAGTTATTTTGTTTTTAGGTTCTAATATTGGTAATATGAAAGATGCTAGAGCTGCAGAATTCATCTATAATTTGGGAGCCAATTTAAAACCGGGAGATAAACTATTGTTAGGTGTTGATTTAATAAAAGCCAAAGAAATTGTTTTGCCAGCTTACAACGATAGTAAAGGTATTACCTCTAAATTCAATCTTAATTTATTACATCGAATGAATGAAGAATTGGGTGCGGATTTTAACCTTGATAATTTTAAACACCAACCGGAATATGATGAATCGGAAGGTATTGCGAAAAGCTATATCGTGAGTACAAAAAAACAAACGATTACTATAAAGGCTATCGAAAAATCCTATAATTTTGAAGCTGGCGAAAAAATTCACACCGAAATATCAAGAAAATATAACGATACGTTAATCGAAAAGATTATTGCTAATACAGACTTTTCTCTAGACACTAAAATACTAGATAGTAAAGGGTATTTTGCCGATTATATCTTGACAAGACATTAAAAATGCATAAACCAAAAATTGCTATATTAGGACTTGGAAGTCGCTCCACCTTATTTTATATAAGCGAATTGAATCGTTTATATAATAAAGAAAAAGGCGATTATAGTACTTGTCCGTTTTTATTACTAAACACCGATTTCAATAGCATTAATGCTTTGTTGCCAAACACTTCTAAGCAGTTAGATGCGGTTGTAAATGCATATATAAAGCAAATAGAAACTTTTGATGCACCTCATGTATTAATCCCAAATATTACGCTTCACGAAACTATAGATCGACTAGATATTACTACAAACGTACTGCATCCTATTTCTTTAAGTATTAAAAAAATGAAAGAGAACCATTGGAGTAAAGTTGTTCTGTTTGGTTCCTACTTCAGTATGCAAGCTTCCTATATAAAAGATCAATTTTCAGATAATGGTATGGAAGTAATACTTCCAACAGAAGAAGATATGCTATTTATAGATGATGTTAGAAAGCAAGTGTACAACAAAACAGAATCGGTTGCATTAATAGAGAAATATCATAGCTTAATAAATGGATATGCAGCTAAGAATCCTGTAATATTATCTTGTACAGAATTATCTATTGTAAAGCCTAACGGCAATAAAAAAGTACTAGATATGGCAGCTATACAAATAGAAGAAGCTATTAAAAAAGTAGTTACTTAAAGCCGATATTTACCATTTTTAGTAAAACATTAATCTTCTATTTATCACTAATAGGATGGATATTTGCGTACTCAAAAGATTAAAATTATAAATTATGAAAATAGCAGTAACGTCAGCAAGCGGAAAATTAGGAGCTTCCATAGTAAAAAGTCTTATTCATTTAATTGGTAAGGATAATGTAATTGGTATTGCTCGTACTCCTGAAAAAGCAGCGTATTTAGGTGTTGAAATTAGAAAAGGAGATTACAATAGTAAAGAACAGTTTGATTTAGCTTTAAAAGGTGTTGATGTGGTTTTATTAGTTTCCGGAATGGATGCACCAGATAAAAGGATCATACAGCATAGAAATGTCATTGAAGCAGCAAAGCAAAATGGTGTAAAGAAAATAGTATACACAAGTATTGTTGGAGCTGAAGAAGGAAATGCTTTTAGTCCGATAGTGCAAACCAATAGACAAACAGAAAGAGATGTTCAAAACTCAGGACTGAATTGGGTGATTGGACGAAACGGAATTTACATAGAACCAGATTTAGAATATATAGATACCTATGTAAAAGATGGTGCAATAAGCAATTGCGCCGCAGATGGTAAATGTACGTACACAAGTCGTGAGGAATTAGGTTTCGCTTACGCTAAAATGCTAACCGAAGACAAGCACAATAAGCAGATTTACAACCTTGTTGGTAATGGCATTACGCAAAGGCAATTAGCAGATTATATAAATCAAATATATGACACTAATTTAGTGTATAAATCGGTTTCGGTTGCAGATTATGCTAAAGAAAGAACAGCTGCTTTAGGTGATTTTATGGGAACTATAATTGCTGGAATTTATGAAGGTATTAAAAATGGAGCTAATGATGTAGATTCCGATTTTGAAACTGCTACAGGTAGATCGCATAAATCTGCATTGGAAATGATGAATCATTTTAAAAAGGAACAAGATTAACCGTTAATTAACCTCTAAAAACGACACAGCCTTAATTATGGTTCGATATTCACCATATTTACGGCCGTTTTTACCTTTGGTAAAGTGTATTGCTATACTAATTTTGTCTTCAGAATTTAACGAAAAAAAAACAAATAACAATACATGAAACAAACACTTTTAGCGGCATCACTAGTTTTAACATTAGGAGCTTGCAAATCGGAAAAAGGATTAGAGAATGAATCACAAATAATAAAAGAAACTAAAATGGAACTATCCATTAAAGAAAAAACGTTGGCCGTTTTAAAAAGTATTGAAACTGGTGATTCACAAGGTGTAAGTTATATTAATGCAACAAATTACAAGCAACATAACCTTGCTGTAGCCGATGGTTTAGATGGTTTTGGAGCTTTGTTAGCGCTTGCGCCAGAAGATGGTTTTAAAGTAAATACAGTACGTGCATTTGAAGATGGAGATTACGGATTTACACAAACAGAATACGATTTTTTCGGACCAAAAATAGGTTTTGATGTATTTAGATTCGAAAACGGTCAAGTGGTAGAGCATTGGGATAATTTAATCGAAAAAGTAGCTGTAAATCCAAGTGGTCACACACAAACAGATGGTACAACAATCATTACAGATTTAGACAAAACAGAAGCGAATAAAACCATAGTTGCAAACTTTGTAAGTGATATTTTAGTGAACGGTAAAATGGAAAAACTAGCAGGATATTTCGATGCCGATAATTACATACAACACAACCCAAATATTGCAGATGGTTTATCTGGTTTAGGTCAAGCTCTAGAAGCTATGGCGAAACAAGGTGTTACTATGGTGTATACAAATACCCATAAAGTATTAGGACAAGGTAATTTTGTATTAACAATTAGCGAAGGAACTTTTGCAGGACAACCAACTTCCTTTTATGATTTATTTAGAGTAGAAGCTGGTAAAATAGCAGAACATTGGGATGTAATGGAAACCATTGCACCAGAAGCAGATAGAAAAAATACAAACGGGAAATTTAACTTTCCTAAATAGTAGTTTTTTGATTAATAGCAGAAAAGAGGTTGTTTTAAAAGGCAGCCTCTTTTCATTTTTGCTATCACAACATTATCCTCTTTTATTAAATTAGATACTTATTAAATAGTTCTTCTGAAATATTTTATCATAAATATCCTTACTAAACATGTACAGTTGCGCTGGTTTTTTAGAAACGCCAACTTGTTTTTCGTCTAGTGCAATGATGTATTTTTTATTAATTAATTTTCTTCTAAAGTTTCTATTGTCGATTTCTATTCCTAGAATAGATTGATATACATCTTGTACTTCGTTTATCGTGAACTTATCTGGAAGTAATTTAAAAATGATTGGTTCTGATAAACACTTTATTTTTAAATCTTCATAGGCTTCCAAAATGATTTTTTTATGATCAAATCCTAGTTCTGGTAAATCATTAACAGGAAACCATTTTGCTTGCTTTTTGCTGTTATTGACATCTACATCTTCCGTTTTCAACAGAAAGTAATAGGCGATAGTTGTTGTTCGTAAATGAAAGGCTTCATTTTTTATCCAAATGATGTCTTTAGGGTTCATTAATCGATCCGGATTACCAAAGGCCTTAAATTGCTTTTTATATTGATTGGTTAAACCAGTTAATTCTTTTAGTACTCTAGTAGCGGTTTCGTCTAAAGTTTCTTCTTTATATACATGGTATCCAGTTAAGACATAATCATCCACTAAAACCTCTTCTTTATTTTCCGATTCTAAGAAACGTTTTATCAACAAAACATTTAAAGATTTAGTGTTTATGTCAAATCCAAATACAACACAATCCACAGATATATTTAATATTTTTTCAGATTCCATAAAATAATTTATTATAAAAACAGGTGTCTGTTTTAATAAGGACTAATATATAAAAATTTAATTAAACGTCAATAATACATTATGTTCATGATGTAAGATAATTAGTAAATACTTGATTATTATATCAATATAGCATACAAAAATGATAAAATAGAATATTATTTATAAGTAAAATTATGTTTTTCTGAATTATTTATAATACATTTGAAAAACAAACGTAAATATGACGTTTGTAAAATAGTTAACTTTTTAAAACCAAAACCATGAAAAGACAAACAAAATTATTTTTGCAGAATTCTTTAAAGGCCGAAAACAGCAAACAATCTCAAACAGTTTTAGTACTACTAAGTCTTTTAATGGTGTTGACATTTAATTTAGTTTCTGCACAAGAGGAAGAAATGGAAGACGATTATAAACCATTTAGTATCGGTGCGCATTTAAAAAACATGCATACGTGGCATGGATTTGTAGTGCATCAGGGTGTTATGATGGCGACAAATATTGAATTCAATTCTAGAAATGAAAAGTTTACGTTTGGTTTTTGGGGAGGTGCAAGTTTTTCGGGAGCAGATATTGTAAGTAATACCGGGGAAAATGTAAGTGCTCTTTATAAAGAGTTCTCTATTTATACGAAATATCGAGTTTCTGATAAATTCTTTATCGAAGCCGTTTCTCATAACAATTATACTGGTGTAGAGGAAAGAGGAGATAAATTACACTATTGGAGATATGACAAAACACAAGGCTATAATTTTGTAGATGTTAATTTAGGATATAATATAACAAATAATACACTATTGTATTTAGCAACTATTGTTGGCGGTGGTTCTGGAGATTATGAAGTAGAAGCAGATGGATCATTAACCGATTCTTGGACACACTATTTTGAAGTGAGCAGTAAGGTTTGGAAAAATAAAAATTCTAGCTTATCCCTTTTTGCTGGTGGTGCTTGGTCTTTTATAACCGATAAAACTTTTTATACAGAAGAAGCAGGAAATATTATAAATGTAGGAGCGACCTTTAATAAGCAAATCTCAATAAAAAATTATAACTTACCTGTAGATGTGACTGTTATGTGGAATCCAGAGAAAGAAAAAACCGTTTTGCAACTAGATATTACTTTATTTTAAAAACAAGACATCATTAAATTAATTAATACCAATCCTTATGAAAATTCAAAACTTACAAGTCGTTTTAAAGAAGATGTATTTGCCAATACTAGCAATTGCATTGCTTTTTAGTGTATCTAGTTGTGTCGAACAAACAGATGCTACAAAAACATCCATAAATAGTGCGGAAGATACTGGAGATATTTTTCAAAGTGATTTAGATCTTACTGGTAAAAAGATAGGCTATTGCTCACCTTCCTTAAATGCACCATACTATCAGGCATTATTGCAAAGTATTCAATCTACTGCAGAAAAAAATGGCATGGTCTTTTACGCTGCAGATGGACAAGATGATATTAGTAAACAAATAGCAGCTGTAGAAGATTTAATAACTAAAGGTGTAGATGCTTTATTATTAAACCCGAAAGATCCCGATGCTTTAGTTGGTGTTACTAAATTGGCTAAAGCTGCCGGAATTCCTGTTTTTATTATTGATAGTTCTATTGATCCTTCAGCAGAATATGTAACTACTATTCAATCTAACAATCTTGCAAATGGAGAATTAGCGGGAGAATGGTTGGTTAAAAAAATGGGAAACAAAGTCATGAATATTGCGCTATTAAGTGGTAATGCTGGAAACCCTGTTGGAAGAACTAGAAAGCAAGGTTTATTACAAGGGATTACAGAAGAGCAATTAAGAACACAAGGTAAAATTGATTTAAATATAAAAACGCAAGCATATACCGAATGGTCGTATGCTGGTGGCTTAAAAGCAATGGAAGATATTTTAGTTGCACATCCAGATATTAACGTAGTTATTACAGAATCAGATGTTTGTGTATTAGGAGCTATCAAGGCGATTGCTCAAGCAGGAAAAACAGACGACATCTTAATTGTTGCTGGAGCAGACGGACAAAAAGAGGCTATTAAATACATCATGGATACCGATTTTTACGGTTGTACCGCGATGAATAGTCCTGTGCAAATTGGTAAAAATGCTGTGAAATATGCGATTCAATATATGAATGGTAAAAGAGATTTTAAGAAAACTTCGTTTACAGCGCCATTATTAATTACTAAAGAAAATGCCGCAAAATACTACAATCCTAATGCATTGTTTTAATCCCTAATATCAAAGGATATGAAAAATTCAGAAAGTGAATATCGTCTTGAAATGACTGGAATATCAAAAAGTTTTGGTGTTGTTTCGGTACTTAAGGATGTAAATTTAAAGGTGAAACCAGGAGAGATACATGCTTTGCTAGGGGAAAATGGTGCTGGAAAATCTACTTTAATTAAAATATTAAGTGGTGTGCATCAAAAAGATTCCGGCAAGGTAGTTTTAAATGGGGATGAAATAAATCCGAAGAACACACATGAAGGACAAGTTTTAGGCATCAGTGTAGTATATCAAGAATTATCTTTAGTAAATGATTTGTCTGTTGCAGAAAATATTTACCTCCACAAATTAGGCGCTAGTAAATTCTGGATGAATTGGAAAGGAATCATGCAAGACGCACAAGAATTAATAGATTCTTTGGGTTTTAAAATTGATGCTTCAGCCAAAGTAAGAGATTTAAGTATTGTTCAAAAACAAGTGGTAGAAATTGCAAAAGCATTATCTGAAGATACTAAAGTTTTAGTTTTAGATGAGCCAACAACGGTTTTCGATCCTAACGATATTAAAAAACTATTCAACAATCTTTTTAAGTTAAAAGAAAAAGGTGTTTCTATTATTTATATCTCGCATCATTTAGATGAAATTTTTAAAATAGCCGATTCCATTACCGTGCTTCGAGATGGTGTAGATACAGGAACAATGGCTGTTAATAACACCGATAAAGATGGCGTTATTCGATTAATGATTGGTCGTGAGTTAAAAGATCTATATCCAGAAAGAAATATTAAGATTGGAGAGGTTCCAATATTTGAAGTGAAAAATTTAACTGCAAAAGATACACTAGTTCATGATGTTTCCTTTGCTGTACATCCAGGAGAAGTATTAGGTATTGCAGGTTTAGGAGGAAGTGGAAGAACAGAAACGGCTAAACTTATTTTTGGTGCAGACAAAAAGAAATCGGGAACTTTAATCTTAAACGGAAAAGAAATTAAAACAAAAACACCGGTATGTGCGGTCGGACATCAAATAGGATTTGTTTCGGAAGATAGAAAAGAAGAAGGTGTCTTTTTACCGCTATCCATTAGAAGAAATATTAGTGTTACTAGTTTTAAGTCCATTTCAAGCAGACTTGGTTTTTTAAATGTAGATAAAGAGTATGTAAATGTTTTAGACTTAATAGAAAAACTAAGTATTAAAGCCCCAAGTTCAGAAATAAAAGTTACTAATCTAAGTGGTGGAAATCAACAAAAAGTAGCTTTAGCAAAATGGTTAAGTATTGATAGTAAAGTCATTTTTATTGATGAACCAACTCGAGGCGTAGATGTAGGCGCAAAAATTGAAATATACAATTTGATTAATGAAGTTGCAGCTAAAGGTGTTGGTGTTGTCGTGATATCTTCAGATATGCCAGAAATAATGGGAATCGCAGATCGCATTCTTGTCATGCATCAAGGAACCTTTTATGGCGAATTACAAAAGGAGCAATTTTCCGAAGAAAACATATTGCGTTACTCTATTGGTGAACCATTAAAACAACTAAACTAATTATAAAAAACTCACGTTATGACTTCAACAATAAAACAACAGCTAAGCAGTCCTGGTGGCATCCTTAAGTTTTTAGTAAAGTATAATACTATATTTATTTTTGTTTTGCTGCTTATCTTTTCGGCATTAATTTCGGATGTGTTTTTCACTTCTGTAAATCTTTCTAACCTACTAAAACAGGTCTCAGGAATAGGGATTATTAGTATTGGTATGCTCATCGTAATTCTAACTGGAGGTATTGATTTATCTGTTGGTTCGATGGTTGCGCTACTTGCTGTAATTTTTGCTATTTTGGTAAATACAGTAATCTTGCCGGTAGCCATTATATTAACCATTATTATCGGATTTGGTTTAGGAAGCGTTTCAGGTTATCTCGTCGCTTATCAAAAAATGGCGCCTTTTGTTGCTACTTTGGCTTTAATGACTATTGCTAGAGGTTTAGGTTTTATTTATTCTAAAGGATCTCCAATTACCTTTAAAACGCCAGGCGGAGAGTTCATGTCTAATTTTGCAAACAACGCCACTTTAGGAATTCCAAATATTGCAATCGTGTTCTTCATCATTGTAATTATGGCAATGGTTATGCTGCGTTATAACGTGTTTGGTAGATTAGTGATTGCTATTGGTAGTAATGAAGAAGCTTCTCGATTATCCGGAATTAAAGTAAATAAATACAAGTTTTTAGTCTACGCTATTTCTGGCGCTTTAGCTGCAACGGCGGCAATTATTGTTGCATCTAGAACAAACTTAGGTTCTCCAAATATGGGAATGGCTTGGGAATTAGACGCTATTGCTGCTGTAGTAATTGGTGGCGCTAGTTTAAATGGTGGTAGAGGAACAGCCATAAACACCTTAATGGGAGTACTAATTTTAGGATTAATAGGAAATATTCTAAACCTTCTAAACGTACCATCCTATCCGCAACAAGTAGTAAAAGGAGCAATCATCATATTTGCTGTATTACTGCAGCGATTTGAAAATAAATAAACTGCAATGAAAAATTATAAATTAAACAATACGAATCTTTCTACTATTTCAGAAAGAGTTCCTACACCACAATACGATAGATCTAAAATAACAGCTGGTATTGTACATGTTGGTATTGGCGGATTTCATAGAGCACATGAAGCTTTTTATACCGATGAATTATTGCATGATCCAACAGTTACAGATTGGGGAATTTGCGGTATTGCATTATTAGATTTCGATACTAAAATTTATAACACACTTAAAGAACAAGATGGTTTATATACTTTAATAGTTAAGGAATTAGATGGTACGCTAACCAAACGAGTTATTGGTTCTATTGTGGAGTACTTATATGCGCCCGAAAACCCATTAAAAGTGATAGAGAAAATGGCGAATCCAGAGGTTAAAATTATCTCTTTAACCATTACAGAAGGTGGTTATAATTATGATGAAGCTACTGGTGCTTTTAATTTTCAAAATCCTTTAATTCATCAGGATTTAGAGAATCCTCAAACTCCAAAAACTATTTTTGGCTATTTAACGCAAGCTTTAAAACTTAGAAAAGAACGGACCTTAAAAGGATGCACTATTCAATCTTGTGATAATATTCAAGGTAATGGTCATTTTGCTAAAAAGATGCTTTTAAGTTATGTGCAAGTTGCCGAACCAGAATTGGTAGCATGGATTGAAGCAAACGTTTCTTTCCCAAACGCCATGGTAGATAGAATTACACCAGCGACATCTCCATTAGATATGGAGATACTAAAAGAAACTTCGGGTATAGATGATGCTTGGCCAGTAGTTTGTGAGCCTTTTAAACAATGGGTTATTGAAGACGATTTTATTGCAGGAAGACCAGCTTGGGAAACGGTTGGCGCACAATTTGTAGAAGATGTGGTTCCCTATGAAAAAATGAAATTAAGCTTACTAAATGCAGGACATTCCGTTTTAGGAATTCTTGGTGCTTTATATGGCTATTCTACCATAGATGAAGCTGCTAGTAATGCCGATATTAGTTCTTTTTTAAGAATTTATATGGGGAATGAAGTAACGCCAACTTTAGGAGATTTAGAAGGTGTGAACTTAAAAAACTATAAGTTTTCATTAATCCAAAGGTTTGGAAATACCTATATAAAAGATCAAATTGATAGAATTTGCTCGCAGAGTTCTGCTAAAATTCCAATATTCGTTTTGCCTACTATTTATAGTCAGTTAGAAAGCAAAGGAGCCATAGATCATGCCGCATTTATCATCGCTGCTTTTGCGATTTATAGTGTTGGTGTTAATGAATTTGGAACGCAACTCCTTATTAAAGATGCCATGGAAACCGTTTTAAATGAAAAAGCAATTGCATCTAGAAAGCATCCAGAAGCTTTTTTAGAAATAGAATCCATTTTTGGCAAACTTAAAGACAATACCACTTTTGTAAAAGCATATACTAGTGCATACCAAAATATTGTGCAGAACGGAATTGAGAAGTCGGTAAAGGATATTAATAGTAATGTTTTAAACGAAATTTAAATGAAAAATATAGTTTGCTTTGGCGAAGTATTATGGGATGTTTTTCCGACACATAAAAAAATAGGAGGAGCACCTTTAAATGTCGCTTTACGATTACAATCCTTAGATAATAATGTGGCTATTATTACTAGTATTGGAAATGATAAAAGAGGAAAAAAAATAGAAGCTTATATTATCGATCATGGCGTAAATACAGATAATCTTCAGGTAGATGATAAATTAAAAACGGGAAAAGTTCAAGTAATGTTGAATACAAAAGGATCCGCTTCCTATGATATTAAATTTCCTCGTGCTTGGGACAATATACAACTTAATGAAAATAATAAAAGCATAACAGAAGATGCAGATGCTTTTATTTTTGGAAGTTTAGTTGCAAGGGATGAAACCTCTAGAAATACATTATATGCGCTCTTAAAACTAGCAAAATATAAAATTTTCGATGTTAATTTAAGAGAACCTTATTACACGACAGAAGTTTTAAACCATTTGATGCAGGAAGCAGATTTCATTAAGTTTAATGATGATGAGATTTTTGAAATAGGCGAGAAGCTAAATTCCAGAACACACTCTTTAGAACAAAATATTAAATTTATAGCAGCGCATACCAACACAAAAACCATTTGTGTAACCAAAGGACGTCATGGTGCTATTTTGTATTATAACAATACCTATTATTACAATAGCGGATACCAAATTCAGGTCGTAGATACTGTAGGTGCTGGAGATTCTTTTTTAGCTACATTAATTAGTAAATTAATTAATGGCGATGATCCGCAGGAAGCAATTAATTTTGCCTGTGCCATTGGTGCTTTAGTTGCCGGTAGCGAAGGAGCAAATCCAGAAATTAAAACAGAAGACATCCATAAATTTATATATCCCTAATTCATTTTTTATTGTTGATTAATAGCGCTTAAAAGGCTTTATGTTTTACATAAGGCTTTTTTTGTATCGTAACTTGTAATAATTAGTAAGCGTTTACTAATTTATTTACTATATTAGTATTTAATTACTAATCACGTTTATTTATTGTGAAAAACAAAATTAAGATAACCGCCATTTCCTTATTTAATACCTACGGAATATCTAATGTTTCCATGAAGCAAATTGCGGATGCTTTAAACATTAGTGCTGGCAATTTAAGCTATCATTATAAAGTAAAGGAAACGCTTTTGGCTACTATTTATAAAGATATGTATGCGGAAACTTTAGATTATATCCTTCCGGAAAACACCTACATCACTTTATTTCATTTTGAAGAGATGATGCGTAAATTCGACGATCTACAACAACGCTATTCCTTTTTCTTTCATGATATCGTACATATTATAAAAACCTATCCAGAAATAGCAAAACAATATGAAGCTTCTAATCGCATTCGTTTTAAAGACGCTAGAAAACTAATCGATTATTATATCGAAACAGGAAGAATGCAACCAGAAAATGAGGCTATAGATTATAACAAAACCATTCATATGATATGGATGACAAGTACTTTTTGGCAGTCTCAAAAACTAGCCATTAATTCCAAATCCTATACGGTAAATGCTTGTCCGTCGATAGAAATGTTATGGCATTTACTTTTACCATATCTAACCGAAAAAGGTGTAGAAGAGTACCAACAATTAAGACAATTTGTAAAATTACCTAACGAAACCAAATAGAGACCATGAGAAAAATAGACGCCCTATTAACCGAATACGCCGAAAGTCATCAAAAAAAACTAAATATCGCCATACATTACATTTGTGTGCCGCTTATTTTCTTTAGCCTCATCGGTTTGTTGGCTAGTATTCCAATGCCAGAAGCTTTAACCAATGTGCTACCAAATGCAATTGTTCCTTATGCGCATTTAGGAACGGTTATAATCCTTTTTGGATTGCTGTATTATTTGCGTTTATCTATTGTATTGTTTATCGGAATGCTATTATTTTCTGCTTTAGTTTTATTGGGTATTCATCAAATTGCACAAGCAAACATAGCACCACTTTGGTTAGTTATGCTTATCCTTTTTGTGGTGGCTTGGATCGGACAATTTATCGGGCATAATCACGAAGGCAAAAAGCCATCTTTCCTAAAAGATTTACAGTTCTTAATGATTGGTCCCGCTTGGACCATGAGTCATCTATTTGATGCTTTAAAGATTAAATTTTAAATACCAAAATTGGTAGATTTATAAACAGATGGAAACGTCTGTTTTTTTATGCCGTAATACTTCCGTTTTAAAGTGTTAAAACCAACAAAACTCTACTATCTTTGCACAAAATAAAATTTATGTCACAATCATTTTCTAGTTTAGGTATTCACGCAGATTTGCAAAGTAGTTTAAAAGCGCTAAACATAACGGTACCAACAGATATTCAAGAAAAAGTAATTCCGGTAATACTATCCCAAAAAGATGATGTCGTTGCAATAGCAAAAACAGGAACAGGTAAAACTGCGGCTTTCGGATTGCCATTACTGCAATTAATAGACACGACTAAAACCAATATTCAAGCCGTAATTCTAGCGCCTACAAGAGAATTAGGACAACAGATTTATAACAACTTACAATCTTTTAATGCGGATAGTTTAAAGGTAGCTATAGCAGGTGTATTTGGAGGAATTCCTATAAAACCGCAAATAGAAACCCTAAAAGAAACCACGCATATTGTAGTGGCAACTCCGGGACGTTTAGCCGATTTAATCGAAAGAAATGCCATTAATATCAAAGACATTACCTATTTCGTTTTAGATGAAGCAGATGAAATGGTAAGCGCACACAAAGAAGGTATCGAGGCGATAATTAAGGTATTGCCAAAAACCAGAAGAACCTTATTGTTTACGGCAACCATGCCAGGAACAATCAAGCAATTGGTGCAAAATAGCTTATCTAAAAACGTGGTTACTATCGAGGCAGATATGCAAACCATTGGGCATCAAGGAATCGATCACCAATATGTGGTTGTAGAACCTATTGAAAAACTAAATGTCTTAATGCATTTTTTAAATGCGAATGAAGGTAAACGCGGAATCATTTTTTGTAAAACAAAAGCAGCAGTAAATAAACTAGCTAAAAATTTAGCAATAAATAAATTCTCTTCAGGAGCCATTCACGGAAGCTTATCCCAAGGAATTCGGGATCGAATTATGGGACAATTTCGTGAAGGACATATTAATATTCTAGTCGCTACAGATTTGGCTGCTCGTGGTATTGATGTAAAAGATTTGGCCTTTGTAGTCAACTATCATTTACCAGATACCTATGATGCGTATGTACACAGAAGTGGACGTACCGCTAGAGCAGGAGCAACCGGTTTATCTTTAAGCGTGATAAAAGAAGATGAAGTTGCAGATATTCCTGAATTTGAAACCGAATTAGGAATCACTTTCAAAGCCTACGAAAAAGCAGATGCACAAAGTATTGAAGAAAACAACGGATTACTTTGGGCTAGAAAAATATTTAAAACGAAAGTAAATAGAGATATTCCTGAAGATTTTAAAGGAAAAATAAAAACCATTTTTCATCATTTAACCAAAGAAGAATTGGTAGATAAAATCTTGTCGAATTACATTGCTGAAAATAAAACCATTGTGGAGAAACAAGAAGTGGTTAAGAAGAAAAAGAAAAAATAAAAAATGGGAAATTATTTAAAAGCACAGCAAGATATTTTAGATAAGCTGAAAATCGAAGCGCTAAATCCCATGCAGGAAGAAGCCTTATTATCTATTACAAGTACCGAAAATACCGTTTTATTATCACCAACAGGAACTGGTAAAACCGTTGCCTTTTTATTGCCAACGCTTGCCGAATTAGATAAAAACAACGCCAACGTACAGCTCTTAATTTTGGTGCCTTCTCGCGAGTTGGCCATTCAGATTGAGCAAGTAATTCGTACCATGGGAACTGGTTTTAAAGCCAATGCCGTGTATGGTGGAAGACCTTTTACCAAAGATAAAATAGATTTAGCACACACACCAGCAATTATTGTGGGAACTCCAGGTCGAGTGGCAGATCATTTACGTAAAGAAACTTTTTCTGTAGAAGATATTAATACTTTGGTTTTAGATGAATTTGATAAGTCGCTAGAAGTTGGTTTTGAAAAGGAAATGAAAGAGATTATTTCTAGTCTTCCAAATATTAAAAAACGTATTTTAACTTCGGCAACACAAGACATGGAAATTCCTCGTTTTGTCGGATTAAAAAACGAACTAGTTATCGATTATTTAGATACTAAAATTTCGAACTTAGTTATTAAAAAAGTACTTTCTCCAGATAAAAACAAGCTGCAGACCTTAGTCGATTTATTACACGATATTGGTAATAAACCCGGAATTATTTTCTGTAATTTTAAGAATACCATTCAGTATGTGAGTGATTTTTTAAACGAAAATAATATCGCACATGGCTGTTTTCAAGGTGGTATGGAACAAATTGATAGAGAACGTGCTTTAATAAAATTTAGAAACGGAACCCATCAAATAATCATTGCTACAGATTTGGCTGCTCGTGGATTGGATATTCCAGAGTTAAACTATATCATTCATTACCAATTGCCATTAAAAGCCGAAGAATTTACGCATAGAAATGGTAGAACAGCGCGTATGAATGCCGAAGGTACCGCTTATGTATTGCAATGGGAAAAAGAAAGAACACCAGATTTTATTGATACCGAAGAAATAGTTACACCAAATGGAAAAACCACTAAAATGGAAACCTTTTGGAGTACTTTATTTATTTCTGGCGGAAGAAAAGATAAGATCTCGAAAGGCGATATTGCAGGTTTGCTTTTTAAACAATGTGATTTAGATAAAAGCGAGATTGGTGTGATCGAATTAAAACAAGATTGTGCCTTTGTAGCCATACCAAAAGCGAAAGCCGAAGGTATTATTGCCAAAACAAACAACGCACGAGTTAAAAAACGTAAAGTACGTACGTATACGATTTAGATTTTTAAGTTTAATTGTGTTTTATAATAGAAAAGACCAAGTTGTGAAGCTTGGTCTTTTTTTTGGTTTTGGGTTGAAATGAAATAGATATTATATAAGTTTTTTCATTAACTGAGGAAAACCGTAAATAAATGCTATTTATCTTCTATATATTTATAAATGAACAATTTAAAACATAGAATATAATGAAAATTGAAGCGATTAAACCAGGGCCTAAACCAAAGAAAGAAGATGGTACGCCAGATAAAAGACGAAGAGTTACGCCTGAAAGTAAACCAAAACATCCAAAATTAAAACCACACAAACATAAGCCTAATGATTAAGTATTATTTTTTCAAGTTGAAATAATTAAAATGAGTTATTTTAGTAATTTAATAGATTCAAGAAAGTAATATGATTAAAAATATAAAGTTACATAAGATTGCTACATATACGGAACCTGTTGAAATAAATGATTTAAAAAAAATTAACTTTATTTATGGTTCAAATGGAACTGGTAAAACAACTATTTCCAATTTTTTATATGATTCTTCAAATATTAATTTTTCTGAATGCTCTAAAACATGGGAAAATAATACAAAACTTGAAATTCTTGTTTATAATAAAAAATTTAGAGAAGAGTATTTTGGAAAAGGTAAGCTTAATGGTGTTTTTACATTAGGGAAAGCAACAAAAAAAGAATTAGATTTAATCAAAATAAAGAAAGAAGAACTTAAAAATTTAAAAGAACTCTATGAAAAACGAAAGTTATCATTGGAGGTTAAAAATGAAAAAAAAATTCATAAAGTATTAAGTTTTAAAGAAAAAATCTGGAAGAGCATACTTCAGAAACATAAAGTTCATTTCAAAGAAGCATTTGTTGGTTCTATGAAAAGTAAAGATGTTTTTTATGATAGAATAATCAATGAATTCAAAAATAACATCAATCCATTTTTAGAAATAGATATTCTGAAAACAAAATCTAAGATTATTTTTGGAGAAGTTCCTACTCAGATAAAGCCTTTTACAACTATTCATTTTGATAGGATTTTAGAGATTGAGAAAGATGTAATTTGGAAGAAAAAAATTATTGGGAAAGCAGATGTTGAAATTTCTAAACTAATACAAAAGTTGAACATCAATGATTGGGTTATAAAAGGAAAAAACTTTTTGGTCGATACAGAAACTACTTGTCCTTTCTGTCAAGAAGAAACAATTACTTTAGATTTTAAAAAGCAATTAGACGAATTTTTTGATGAAAATTTCACTAAAAACTTAAAAAATATTAATGATTTTAATCAAGAATATCTTCGGGAAGCAAGTACAATTGTTCATCAATTAAATCAAATTGAGATAGAAGAAAAGGATAATGAAAAAACAATTTTAAATATAAATTTATTTTCAGCGAATTTAAAAACCTTAATTAGTGAGTTAAGTGCAAATAAAGAATATTTACAAAATAAAATTTCAGAGCCAAGTAGAGAAGTTGTTTTGCAATCTATAAAGGAACAATTAGATAACTTAAACCTACTACTCGTTGAAGCTAATAAATCTATAGAAAAGCATAATAAAATTGTTTTAGATTATGCCAATCAACGAGACGAATTAATAAAATCAATATGGAAATATCTTATAGAAAATAATAAAGAGGATATTAATATTTATATCAAAGAATTAGATTCTTTAGACAAAAGTATTAATGGTATACAAAAACAATTTATAGAATCCAAAGAGAAATATCTAGCACTTATTATAGAGATTAACGAGTTAAGTGTAAATATTACTAGTTCAGAACCTACTGTAATTCAAATTAACAATATTTTGAAAAAATATGGATTGCAAAGTTTCATTATAGTTCCATCAAAAAGAGAAGAAAACCATTATGAAATACAGAGAGATGATGGTTCATTAGCCGAATCGACATTAAGTGAAGGAGAAGTTACATTTATTACTTTTTTGTATTTTTTGCAAATGTCCAAAGGTTCTTTAGAAGAAGGCAAAACTTCAGAAGATAAAATACTTGTAATTGACGACCCAATTTCTAGTTTAGATAGCAATATTTTGTATGTTGTCAGTACTCTAATAAAAAGTATTTTAAATGATGTCAGAGAAAGTAAGGGAAATATACTTCAGGTAATATTATTAACTCATAATGTTTTTTTTCACAAAGAAGTTTCTTTTATTGATGGTAGAACTAGAGTCTTAAATAATACAAATTACTGGATACTTAGAAAGAAAAATAAAAAAACTTCGATTCAACCTTTTGGACAAGAAAACCCAATACACTCATCTTATGAATTATTATGGAAAGATTTAAAAGATGAAAACTCTTTAGTTTCTGTTCAGAATAATATGCGTAGAATTATCGAAAACTACTTTAAAATTTTGGGTAAACATCGTGATGAAAAAATTATAAATAAATTTGATACAAAAGAAGAACAAGATATTTGTAAATCTCTTATAAGTTGGATAAACGATGGTTCTCATAGTATTAATGATGATTTATACATTGAATATCAAGATGAAACTATCGATATTTATAAAAGGGTATTTAAGTCTATCTTTGAAAAAACAAAACATATTGAACACTACAAAATGATGATGCAAGAGGAGTAAGTAATTGTTCAATAAAATAATATTCAGAAATATAAAATGAAAAACGAAACACAAATAAAATGCCCAAACTGTGGCACATCCATAGATGTTCAAGATATTTTATCGCATCAATTAGAAGAGGAAATAAAACAAAAGTATCAGTCGCAAATAGCTGCAGAAAAGAAAAAATATGAGTTGCAGCAAGAGCAATTAAAACTGGAGAAGCAAAATTTTCAGGAAAAGAAAAAGAAAGAAAATGAGTTGTTTCAAGAGCGTTTAGAAAATCAGCTAAAAGCAGATAAAAAAGAAATAGAAGCCAAGCTAAAACGCAAACTAAAAGAAGAACAATCCGAACAGTTTGATGCCCTTCAGAAAGAACTAAACGAAAAATCAGAACAAGTTAAAGAGCTCAATCGTTCGAAAGCAGAAATTGAAAAGCTAAAACGAGAAAAAGGCGAATTAAAAGAAGCTGCAGAAGCCGAAGCACAGAAAAAACTGAATGAAATTCTAATTTCCGAAAAGGAAAAAATCAAAAAATCGGAAGAAGATAAAAACGAATTGCGTTTTAAAGAAATGCAAAAGCAATTGGAAGATCAGAAAAAGCTTACCGAAGAAATGAAACGTAAGCAGGAGCAAGGCTCGATGCAATTGCAAGGAGAAGTACAAGAATTGGCAATAGAAGAATGGCTGGCGGCGCAGTTTCCGTTAGATACCATTCAAGAGATTAAGAAAGGCGCTCGTGGTGGCGATTGTCTTCAGATTGTGCATTCTAGAACCGAACAAAATTGTGGTACCATCTATTATGAAAGTAAAAGAACCAAAGATTTTCAGCCAACTTGGATTGAAAAGTTTAAAGCAGATATTAGAGATAAAGGTGCCAATATTGGGGTTTTAGTAACCGAAGTAATGCCTTCCGATATGGATCGAATGGGATTAAAAGATGGCATTTGGATTTGTAACTACGAAGAGTTTAAAGGACTTTGTGCCGTTTTAAGAGAAGGAATTCTACAAGTAAACAACGCGATAATTACACAGGAAAATAAAGGAGACAAAATGGACCTGCTTTACGATTACCTAACGAGTAACACGTTTAGAATGCAAATTGAAGCGATAGTCGAAGGTTTCACACAAATGAAATCGGATTTAGAAAGTGAAAAACGCTCCATGCAACGTATCTGGAAACAAAGAGAAAAACAAATTGAAAAAGTAGTTACCAATACGATTGATATGTATGGTTCTATAAAAGGTATTGCAGGAAATGCGATACAATCGGTGAAAGCTTTAGAATTGCCAGGATATGATGACGACGATCTAGACTAGATTTAAAGATAATAATTTTTTTTTCGACTAAAATGAAATAAAAACAAGAAAAAGAATCAAAATCTAAATTAATGGCACTATGTTTGCTTATTATAAAGTATTAATAAATAAATTACATTACAATGAGTAAAGGAACAGTAAAATTTTTCAACGACACAAAAGGATTTGGTTTTATAACTGAAGAAGGAGTAGACAAAGATCATTTTGTACACATTTC
This sequence comes from Lacinutrix sp. MEBiC02595, assembly GCF_053601555.1. Taxonomy (NCBI): domain Bacteria; kingdom Pseudomonadati; phylum Bacteroidota; class Flavobacteriia; order Flavobacteriales; family Flavobacteriaceae; genus Lacinutrix; species Lacinutrix sp. MEBiC02595. The sequence continues at coordinate 337,185 of NZ_JBSHNU010000217.1, forward strand.
TGGATTAATCGACGAGATTAGAGAAGGTGACGAAGTTGAATTCGATTTACAAGAAGGAAACAAAGGATTAAACGCAGTTAACGTAAAAGTTATCTAAGATATATACTTCAAGTTTTTACAAAAGTCCATCTTTAATAGATGGGCTTTTTTAGTTTACAAACCTTTGTAAACAGAAAACCGGGAACAATTAATTGTTCCCGGTTTTTTTATTATAATCGTTATAGCTACTATTTACTATTGTAAAAAGTATAGCTTACTTTAAACTTTCTAATAGTTTTTCTGCTACTAATTCTGAAGAAGCTGGATTTTGTCCAGTAATTAGATTACCATCTTGAATAGCGTATGCAGCCCAATCGTCTCCATTAGAATAATGGGCACCATTTTCTATTAGCATATCTTCTAATAATAATGGTACTACTTCGGTTAAGCCTACAGCAGATTCTTCTGAATTTGAAAAGCCGGTAACTTTTTTACCTTTTACTAATCGTGTTCCATCTTCATTTTTAACATCTCTCAATACTGCTGGAGCATGACAAACAAATGCAATAGGTTTCTTTTGATTATTGAATTTTTCAATTAAAGCAATAGAATTTTTATCGTTGGTTAAATCCCATAACGGTCCGTGTCCTCCAGGATAAAATACAGCATCAAAATCGTCTGCATTCATATCCGCTAATTTGTTCGTATTCGCAATTTTTTCTTTGGCAATGTCATCCGCATTAAAACGATCTGTTGCTTCTGTTGCAGCATCTGGTGAATCACTACTTGGATCTATTGGTGCAGCGCCTCCTTTTGGCGTTGCGATAGTAATTTCTACTCCTTTATCTAATAATGTGTAATACGGACTAGCAAATTCTTCTACCCAAAATCCTGTTTTTTTTCCGGTATCTCCTAATTTATCGTGAGATGTTAATACAAATAATACTTTCATTGTTTTGTCTTTTTTTAATGTTGTTTGTGCTTCTGAAACTTTTTCAGAAGGGTTTTCCTTTTTCACCTCTTTACAACTAGCAGCTGTAATAATAGTAAGTGTTAAGGCTAATGTTTTTAGTAAATTCATTCTTAAAATTAATACGCCATTTTTACAATTTTCTCCGCATCTTCTGGCATTAATGCTTGTCTTTCTCCTAATTTCCAACCACGCGCTGTAAAACGTTTGGCAATCTCTTCGGCAGTTCCTTCGTAGTCTTTTGTGTAATCGGATAGTTTCGTATCGATTCCTAAGGAGTGGAAAAAAGCAGTGGTTTTTTCTATTGCAGCGTATGCTTTATCGTCTATGCTTCCTTCAGTAATATTCCAAACACGTTCTCCATATTGTGCTAATTTTTCTTTTTTACCCTCAAAATTATATTTATAATGGCTTGGCGCAATAATCGCTAAAGTTCGTGCATGATCGATACCAAATAAAGCGGTTAACTCATGACCCATCATGTGTATTGCCCAATCTCCAGGAACTCCTTTTTGGATTAATCCGTTTAAAGCCATGGTACAACTCCACATAAAGTTAGAAGCCGCTTGATAATCTGTAGGGTCTTTTAAAACCTTAGGTGCTACTTCAATAATGGTTTGTAGAATACTTTCTGCAAAACGATCTTGTAATAATGCGCCAATTGGGTAGGTCATGTATTGTTCTAAAACATGCGTAAAAGAATCCATTAATCCATTTGCCAATTGGCGTTGCGGAATAGAACTAATTACTTGCGGATCTAATATCGAAAACACAGGGAATAAACCTGGTCCGCCCATGGCTAACTTTTCTTTGGTTTCTGCTCTTGTAATTACGGCTCCAGAATTCATTTCAGATCCTGTTGCTGGTAAGGTTAAAACCGTTCCAAAAGGCATTCCAACTTCGGTTCTAACATTTTTAGTTAAAATATCCCAAGGTGTTTCTCCTTCATATACTGCTGCTGCAGATAAAAACTTCGTTCCGTCAATTACAGAACCACCACCAACGGCTAGTAAATAGGTGATATTTTCGTCTTTAATAACTTTTAAAGCCTCCATTAGCGTAGCATACTCCGGATTTGCAGGAATACCTCCAAATTCAATAACCTCAACTTTGGCTAAAGCGGTTTTTACTTGTTCGTAAATACCATTTTTCTTAATACTTCCTCCGCCATAAAGTAATAATACTTTAGCATCTTGAGGGATTTCTGTTTCTAATTTTTGTATCGTATCCTTTCCAAAAATGATTTTAGTCGGATTTTTAAGTTCAAAATTGTTCATCTTCTTTTTCTTTATTTTTTTAAATTTTAACTATCATTTTACCTTTGTTTTTACCTTCAAATAAATCGATAAAAGCATTTGGTATATTATCAAAACCATCTACGATAGTTTCGGTATATTTTAATTTTCCTTCTGCTAACCAAGCCGATAAATGTTGCATTGCTTCTGGGAATTTATCCGCATAATTAGAAACAATAAAACCTTGCATTAAGGCACTATTTTTCACTAGGAATGGCTGTACACTTAAACTTGTAGGTAGTTCGGTTTCGTTATACACCGAAATAGCACCACAAATAATAATTCTTGCAAATCGGTTAATGTTGAAAAATACAGCATCCGAAATTGGTCCGCCAACATTATCAAAATAGATGTCTACACCATTTGGCGCTAATCTTTTAAGGTCTGCATTAATATCTGTACTTGTATTATAATTGATACCAGCGTCAAAACCAAACTTGTTTTTTAGCATGTCGATTTTTTCGTCGGTACCAGCAATTCCAATAACGTGAAGACCAAGAATTTTTGCGATTTGTCCAACCACACTACCAACAGCTCCAGCAGCCCCGGAAACTACAATCGTCTCACCAGCAACCGGTTTCCCTATTTGAGTTAAACCTAAATATGCGGTTAATCCAGTCATTCCTAAAACACCTAAATACGTGCTTAATGGTGCTTTATTTCCATCGACTTTTAAAAGTCCGTCACCATTAGAAACTTGTTGTGTTTGCCAATTTAGCATCCCAGAAACATAATCGCCTTCTTTAAAGTTTTCATTTTTAGAAGCGATCACTTTAGCAATGACTCCAGAATGTACCGGTTTGTTTAATTCAAAAGAAGGAACGTACGATTTAGCATCACTCATTCTTCCTCTTAAATAAGGGTCTACAGAAACATAAGCAGCTTCCAAAAGGACTTCCCCTGTATTTATGGTTAACTGTTTATCTTCGGTAACAAATTCAAAATTGGAAACGGTAGGTTTCCCTTCGGGTCTGTTGTTTAATAATATAGTCTTCATGATAATTGTTTTTTTATTCTATAACAGTGACTAATTCTTCCATAGGTTTTCTAACCTTTTCTAAATTCACTAACCAATCTGCATCGTCTTTTCTATACCCAATAGGTAACATCACCGCACTACGCAATCCTTTTTCACGTAGCCCTAAAATTTTGTCTACTGCATCTGGTTCAAAACCTTCTAATGGTGTTGCATCTACACCTTCAAAAGCTGCAGCAGTTAACGCTTCTGTAAAAGCAATGTATGCTTGTTTTGCGGCGTGGTTAAAGTTTTCTTCGGCATCTTTTTGCGGATACATACCTAATAACATTTGGCGGTAGTTTTCCCATCCTTCATTTTCAAATCCGCGAATGGTATTGGTTAAATCAAACATGTGATTAATTCTATCTGCGGTGTAGGTATCCCAAGCAGCAAAAACGAGTAGGTGAGAGCAGTCGGTAATCACAGATTGATTCCAAGCAACTGGTCTAATTTGTTCTTTAATGGCTTGATTTTTAATTACAAAAATCTCAAAAGGTTGCAATCCACTGGATGTAGGAGCAAGACGAGCAGCTTCTAAAATACGTTCTACTTTATCTTCAGAAACCTTTTCACCATTCATTGCTTTTGCAGCGTATCTCCACTTTAATTTATCTAATAATTCCATATGTTTAATTTTATTTTTTAGTTGTTTTTTGCTATTCTTTTAATATCGTTGGAAGTAATTATCACTTCCGCATGACTTGTACTATTTGCCAGCGTAATCATAGCTTGCGCTATATCTTCTGGATCTATGATTTTATATTCTTTTAATTTTCCAATAAATAAAGGCTGAATCACCTTAAATACTGCTAATCCTATTTTTTCTAATGGGCGCGCCTCGTTACGTTCTCCACCAATTATCGATGGTCTTAATACAAAGGTGTTTTTTACGTTTTGTTGTAATACATCGCGTTCCATTTCGCCTTTCGTTTTATTGTAAAAGACACTACTTTTTGCCGATGCTCCCATTGCCGAGATTACTAAAAAAGTGGGTATCTTATTTTCTTTAGACAGTTTTGCTGCCGTTACCGGAATACCATAATCTATCTGTTTGTACAAATTTTTATCTGGTGTCTTTTTGGCTGTTGTACCAATGCAACAAAACACTTGATCTGCCGTAAAATCTGGTTTAAACTCTTCCAACTTTAATAGATTACCTATAAACTGTGTTACTTTGTTTGGTAGCCCTTCTATTTTAGAACGGGAAAACAATTTGATGCTTTCATAGCTATCGTCTTCCATTAATTTCTGAAGTAAAATACCGCCAGTCAAACCAGAAGCTCCTAATATTATTGCTGTTTTTTTCATTTTATTTACAAACTTTTATACTACTCCAAGCAGATTGATATGCTTCTTCCAAATGTGTTTTATCTAGTTGAAAAGCACCGCGCTTTTGAGTAATCATTAAAAACGATAGCGGATTTATCGCATAGGCATATAGTAGGAAATCGGATAAGGGTTTAATAATACCTTCTTTTTTACCACGCGCCCAAAGGTCGAGTAGTGGTTGCAGGTGTTTAATACCTTCTTGTCTGCTAGGTTCATCAATCATTGGTGTATTATCACATTGCGCTAAAAACATGGCGTTTTCACACTCTTTGAGTTTAAACTCCGCAATGCGTTTCCATATAAGTTCAAATCCTGCTTCAATTGACATACTTTCGTCGTAAGTTTCAAAAGCATATTTTGTATATGCTGCTTTCACTTCGACATAGGTTTGATTTACTAGGTCTTGTTTATTTTCAAAATATAAATAAATGGTCGCTGGAGAAACGTTAGCCATTTTTGCTATTTTACTCATTGGTGTTGCGTGAAAACCATTGTTGTTTACCAACTCAATCGTCGCTTTAATCAATGCATTTCGTTTATCAATACTTTTTTGAAGTTTCGCCATTATGCTTTAATTTTTTCAAGTTTATATGCCAAAGCAATTAGAACAAACTGTATTGGTAATCGTATCATAGCTGCCTGATGACTTCCAATGGCAGGTGTTTCTGAAAACACATCCCAAATATGAATAGGAAGAAAGAGGATCATTAGAACAAAAATTCCCGTCGCCGCTTTACTAGTGTACTTTGGTATAAGTAACAGAATTCCTAATGCAACTTCTAATACACCGGAAGCATAAATGATAAGATTTTTATAGATTAAAAAATCAGGAACAAATGCATTAAAAAAAGCAGGTTTGATAAAATGTTGCATACCTGCATATATCATAAATAATGCTAACAGTATTCTTAAAATTTTCCAGATAACTTTCATCTTCTTGTTTTGAGAGTACAAAGATATACTTAAAAATGAATGTTCATTCTTTTTTAACAAAGTTTTATATTTCTAAGCTATTTTGGTTTATTTTTAAAGAATAAAAGAGAAGGAATCATTTTAGAATATAATCAATTCCTCATCTTTGTAACATGATTTATAAGTCCATTTCAAAACATATACATGCAAATATTCAGCCATCCGCAGCCGATATGCAGGCATTTCAATCTGTTTTAAATGAAGTCTCTCTTTCTAAAGGACAGTTTTTATTAAAGCCAGGAACGCAAGTAAAACACGAGTATTTTGTAATTAAAGGTTGTTTAAAAGCGTACTATTTAGATGAGAAAGGCCATAAACATATTATTCAATTTGCTATAGAAAATTGGTGGATAGGCGATTTTGAAGCTTTCTACAATCAAGCGCCTGCCAAATTATATATTGAGGCTATTGAAGATGCACAATTACTATCTATTCATTATAATAGTCTTCAAAATTTATATAAGCAAGCTCCAATTTTTGAACGTTACTTTCGCATATTAATCACCAAAGCATTTATTTCTCAAAGTAAGCGCATATTGTCTGCGCAAGAAAAGAATACCCAACAACGCTATTTAGAATTTTGTACTTCGTATCCGCAAATTGAAGATCGCGTTCCAAATTATGACATTGCCAATTATTTAGGAGTTTCTCCTGAAAATTTAAGTAGAGTTAGAAAAAAGTTAAATCTATCCTAATTGATATAGGTCAATGAGATTGTTCGTATAATTATGGAAATTTGTTGCAGTAACAATTTATAACCATATACATGAGCAAACAACCATTATTAACCGCATATACTAAAAATTTAAACCTAAATAACAGAGTGGTAATGGCTCCTATGACACGGAGTCGTGCTAATAACGAAGCAAAAGTAGCAACAGACGAATTACAAGGTTTGTATTACGAGCAACGCGCTTCGGCAGGTTTAATTATTACAGAAGGTTCACAAGTTTCGGAGCAAGCTGTAGGCTATATTAATACACCAGGAATTTATTCGGAAGCACAAGTCGCTGGTTGGCAAAAAGTAACCAAACGTGTACATGATAAAGGTGGTAAAATATTTATCCAGTTATGGCATGTTGGCAGAATGTCGCATCCAGATTTTCATCATGGTGCATTACCAGTTTCAGCTTCGGCTATAAACCCGAATGCAAAATCATTTACACCAGAAGGCTTTAAAGATACAGTGACGCCAAAGGAAATGACTATAGAAGATATTAAAAGGACGGTTAAAGATTTTCAACATGCAGCAGCAAATGCAATAAAAGCAGGATTTGATGGTGTCGAAATTCATTCTTCTAATGGGTATTTGTTTCAGCAATTCTTCAACGGATGTTCTAATACACGAACAGATGCTTATGGAGGAAGCTATGAAAACAGAACCCGTTTCTTTTTTGAAGTTTTAGATGCTATGAAAGAAGTGATTCCGCAGGAAAAAATAGGAGTCCGTTTTAATCCTTCTTTAAATGGTCTGTTCGGAATTACTTTAGACGAAGACACGATTCCTACGTTTGAATATATCATCAAAAAATTAAACGATTATAATTTAGCTTATGTACATTTATCTGAACCTTTTTCTGATGTTTCGGAAGTGCCTTTTGCGGTGACCGAAATTGCAAAACATTTCCGACCTTTATATAATGGAACCTTAATGATTAATACCGCATTTGATCAAGAGAAAGGAAATAAAGTTCTGGAAGCTGGTGATGCCGATTTAGTAGCTTACGGAAAACCATTTATCTCGAATCCGGATTTAGTAGCACGTTTTGAGAATGATTTGGAACTAGCCGAATGGGATGCAGACACCTTTTATACAACGGGAGCAAAGGGATACACCGATTATCCGAATGCTTCCAAATAAATAATTTAGTTTCACTTAAAACAAATATTATGAAGTTTACAAGAAAAGCAAATGCAGTATGGCAAGGAAGTGGTAAAGACGGACAAGGAAATCTAACCACAGGAAGTAAAGTGCTAGATAAAACAGCCTATTCTTTCCATACCCGATTTGAAGATGGCGAAAAAGGAACGAACCCAGAAGAATTAATAGGAGCAGCGCATGCAGGTTGTTTTGCGATGCAATTAAGCTTCTTACTAAACGAAAATAACTTTACAGCAACTACTTTAGATGTAGATGCTACGGTTACTTTTGAAGATGGAACCATTACAAAAATCACTTTAAATTTAGTAGGTGATGTTCCAGAAATTGACGCAGAACAGTTTCAGCAAATAGCACACAAAGCAAAAGAAGTTTGTCCGATTTCTAAACTATTAAACACCGAAATCGAATTGAAGATTACTTTAAAAAGCGGCAAGTAATTGTGCAACAAGTAAGGACTTGAGGGTATTTAAAGAATCCTTTATTCTATATCTTTTATAAAAAACAGCATCTAAATATTTTAGATGCTGTTTTTGTTTTTAGAGCCTTCCGAGCAAATCGAAAAAATCGTATCGATAGAATTTCGGTTTTCGTATAGTCAATTCCCCCAAACGTCTATTCCTTTATATTAAGATAGTATATAGTTGCACCTTTGAAGTGTTAAATCAAAACACTCAATAAAATGAAATTATATCTAATCCTTGTAAGTCTATTCTTTGTGCAGTTCACTTTTGCACAAGATACCACTACAGCAACAACACCGAAAGTATGGTCCTTAGAAGATTGCATCTCCTATGCACTAGAAAACAACATCACAGTTAAAGATGCAGCCTTAAATAAGGACATTGCCGAAATAGATTATAGCAAATCGAAATCGTCTAGACTGCCTAATTTATTTGGTAGTGCTTCTCAAAATTTTTCTAGCGGAAATACCATCGATCCAATTACAAGTAGTTACGTAACCGATCAAATAAATAGCACCAATGTTGGGATTAATAGTTCGATGACTTTATTTCAAGGGAACCAATTGAACAATCAGATTAAACAAAATAAACTGTTCTTAGCGCAAAGTATTTTTCAAGAAGAAGTAGAAAAAAATAACATTGCTTTAAATATTTTAGAAGTGTATTTACAAACGCTATATAGTAAAGAAAGTATCGCTATTGCGGAAAACAATGTAACTGCCTCACAAAAAGAAGTAGAAAGAGCAAAAGCACGTTTAGATGCGGGAACCATTGCATTAGGGGATTATACCGAAGCGCAAAGCCAAGCAGCGACGAACAAGTACAATGTGATTGCTGCTAAAAACGATTACCAGCAATATATCATTCAGCTGAAACAATTATTAGAATTATCTCCTTTAGAAGATTTAGAGATTCAAACTATTGATGAAAACATGGATTTAGTAAACCTGGAGTTGGATAAAATGAAAGTCTATACGAATGCGCTTGGTTTTCTTCCTGAAATACAATCAAGTATTTTAAATATTGAAGTCAATAAGAAAGAATTAGATATTGCTAAAGGTGCTTATTTACCAACCTTATCCTTATCTGGAAGTATTGGATCTGGTTTCACAAGTATTAATGATAATAGTTTTTCCGATCAGTTTGATATTAATTTCAATCAGAAAATCGGACTGTCTTTAAGTGTTCCAATATTCAATAGAAACCAAACCAAAGCAGCGGTTAAAACGGCGAACATCAATATTGAAAAAGCCGAAATTCAAAAACAAAGCACAGAAAAAGAAATCTATAAAAAAGTAGAAACAGCATATCAAAATGCAGTGTCTGCGCAAGAGCAAGTAGTTGCTTCGGATGCTTCAAAAATAGCAGCAGAGCAATCGTATAAACTTGCACAAAAAAAGTATGAACTGGGAGCTTTAAGTACTACCGATTTAGTGATTAGTCAAAATACATTTACCAATGCACAGCAAAACTATTTACAATCGAAATACTTAAACATTTTATACCACCAATTATTACAATTTTACCAAGGAAACGATATCCAACTTTAATTCAAAAAATTATGAAAACTAAAAAGAAAATCATCATAACAAGCGCGATAATAGTACTATTGGCAGTCATAGCCTATAGTTTTATAAAAGGCGACGATGCCATAATAGTAGAAGCAAAAACTATAGTAGCTAAAAAAGCAGACGTCACTACCATGGTTACAGCAACCGGAACGATGGAGCCTATTACGCAAGTAGAAGTAGGGACACAAGTATCTGGAGTGGTAGAGAAAATATATGTGGACTATAATAGCGTTGTTACCGAAGGCCAGCTGATAGCAGAATTAGATAAAACCAATCTAAACGCAGCTAAAACACAAGCACAAGCTGTTTATGATAATGCGGTTAGTCAGCGAAATTATACAAAAACGATTTACGACAGACAAAAAACATTGTTCGATAATCAAGTGATTAGTAAATCTGATTTTGACGATGCTGCATTCAACTACGAAACTGCAAAAGGAACGGTGACACAGCGTTATTCCGATTTACAACAGGCCAGAACCAATTTAGGTTATGCCAATATTTATTCGCCAATTGATGGTGTGGTATTGTCTAGAGCGATCGATGAAGGACAAACGGTAGCAGCAAGTTTAAGTACACCAACGCTATTTACAATTGCGCAAGATTTAAAAGAAATGCAAGTAGAAGCAGATGTGGATGAAGCAGATATTGGACAAGTTATAGAAGGACAACGTGTAGAATTTACAGTAGATGCCTACCTAGGAGAAACCTTTGAAGGTGAAGTAACACAAGTGCGTTTAGATCCAACGGTTACTTCAAATGTTGTAACATATACCGTTGTGATTAAGGCACATAATCCAGACTTAAAACTAAAACCAGGATTAACAGCAACCATCTCTATTTACACTTTAGAATTAAGTAATGTATTAACGGCAGAAGCCAAAGCCATCAACTTTAAACCTGAAAAAGAAGTATTAGCAACATATAATCAACAACATGGCTTAGAAACAAAAAATAGCGAAAGATCTAGAGAAGCCACTGCACTTTGGGTGTTAGGTACTGATGGATCAATTACACCGAAGATGGTAACACTTGGTGCTAGTGATGGTGTTAATGTGCAAATTTTAAGTGGCATTTCCGAAGGTGATAAACTAGTGTATAGCTTAAAAGGAGTTTCTAAATCAGAAGCGGCTACAGAGGAACAAAGTAAAAGTCCATTTATGCCTCAAAGAGGTGGTGGCGGAAAAAGATAATACTATGAAAAAAGCAATCATTAAAATAGAAGATTTAAAACGTGAATTTACCATGGGAGCCGAAACGGTACGCGCTTTACGAGGTATCTCATTTACAATTAACGAAGGCGAATTTGTTACCATCATGGGCTCTAGTGGTTCGGGGAAAAGCACCTTGTTAAATATTTTAGGCTGTTTAGATCAACCCACCTCTGGAAGCTATGAAATTGATGGTGTATCGGTAAAAGATTTATCTCGAAATGAATTAGCAACCATAAGAAACGAGAAAATTGGGTTCATTTTTCAATCGTATAATCTATTAGCAAGAACATCGGCTATTGAAAACGTAGAATTACCATTACTATATAACAGTAAAGTTTCTACCGAAGAACGAAGAAAACGAGCTATTGAAGCCTTAAAAAAAGTAGGTTTAGGAGAACGTTTACATCATACACCATCGCAACTTTCGGGAGGACAACAACAACGTGTGGCTATTGCCAGATCACTGGTTAATAATCCAGTAATGATATTAGCAGATGAAGCCACTGGAAATCTGGACACACGAACTGCCTACGAAATTATGTCCATTTTTCAAGACCTAAACGAACAAGGTATTACTATCGCTTTTGTAACACACGAGCCAGATATTGCTATGTTTAGTAACAGAACTATTGTGTTAAAAGATGGAAACATTTTGCAGGATTATAAGAATCATAAAGTACTTTCTGCAACAGAAGAATTAGCCAAATTACCTAAACTAGACGATTAATTATGAGACTATTAAATTTATTCAAAATCGCATTCAAAGCAATCATTCTTAATAAAACAAGAACATTGTTAACCATGTTAGGCATCATCATTGGTGTAGCATCTGTAATCGCAATGTTAGCAATAGGTGAAGGTTCAAAAGAAAGTATTCGCGAAAATATTTCGAGTATGGGTTCTAATATGATAACCATACAACCAGGTGCAGACAGTAGAGGTCCAGCAAGAGGTAGTGGAGGAGATGTACAAACATTAACACTCGCTAATTATGAGACGATTAAAGCGCAATCCGATTTAATTAGTTACATCACACCTGTAGTTAATGGTAATGGGCAAATTATTAACGGCTCTAACAACTGGCCTTCTTCTATTTATGGTGTGAATCCTGAATATTTAGATATCAAGGTGGTTGGTTTGCAGAGTGGAAGTATGTTTACAGATGCTGAAGTTAAATCAGCTTCTAAAGTAGCGGTGATAGGACAAACGGTGGTAGATAATGTATTTCCTGATGGACAAGAGCCTGTAGGACAAATGATTCGTTTTAACAATATTCCGTTTAAAGTGATTGGAGTATTAGAAGAAAAAGGGGAGAATACGTTTGGTCAAGATCAAGATGATGTTGTGATTGCTCCTTATACTACAGTACAAAAACGTATTCTGGCAATCGATCACTTAAATCAAATTGTGGCATCGGCGATTAGTGAAGATGATGCACCAAATGCCGTAGAACAGTTGAGTGCTATATTGCGTACAGAACATAAATTATTGGATAGTGAAGAAGATGATTTTTCTGTACGTTCTATGGAAGAGCTAATTTCTACCTTTAGTTCTACCAGTGAAATGCTTACCATACTTTTGGTTGCAGTAGCAAGTATTTCTTTATTAATTGGAGGTATTGGTATTATGAATATTATGTATGTTTCTGTAAAAGAACGAACAAAAGAGATTGGTTTACGTATGGCTGTAGGCGCAAAAGGAGCAGATATTTTAATGCAGTTTTTAATAGAAGCCATTTTAATAAGTATTACAGGTGGTGTATTAGGTGTATTATTAGGACTAGGATCCACGGTTTTTATAGAAAAATTCTTAAATTGGCCTACTAGCGTGGCTTTATATTCTATAGTAATTTCATTTGCCGTTTGTGCGGTAACAGGTATCTTTTTTGGATGGTATCCTGCAAGAAAAGCATCGGCTTTAGACCCAATAACCGCTTTGCGTTACGAATAATAAATTATGTATAAAAAGAAAACCATAACCGTAGTATCACATTTGCTTGTATGGCTTACACTATTGTGTGTGCCATACTTGCTATCCTACGGCGAAGAACAAGAAATTAATAGGGTTGTAGCACATTTCTGGATCCCATTATTCTTTTCGTCCATCATATTTTATATCAACTTTTTTGTGTTTGTAGACCGCTTGTTATTTTCCAAAAAAACACTGCAGTTTATTATTCTAAATGCGGTAATGATTATCTTCTTCTTATTTTTAAAAGAATATATTGAAGACACCTTCTTTCAGGAAATTTCTAAGCAACGTTTGGCAAATACAAATAGAGTAAAGCCTCCATTTAAAATGGCTATTTATATACAATTGCTAACTTACTTAGCGCCTTTATTCTTTTCGGTGGCATTAAAGTCTACAATGCGATGGGCAAAAACAGAAACAGAACGTAAAGAGGCTGCGAATTTTAAATTGGAATCGGAGTTACAGCATTTGCACTATCAGTTGCAACCGCATTTCTTTTTTAATTCTTTAAACAATATTTACTCTTTAGTCGATATTTCGCCAGATCAAGCCAAATCTTCTATACATAGTTTGAGTAAGTTGATGCGCTATATGTTATATGAAACTAATGTAGAATCCATTCCTCTTACTAAAGAAATTGATTTTCTTAAAAAATATATTGATTTAATGAAGTTAAGAGTGTCCGATAAAACAAGCGTTAGCTATAGCTTTCCTGTTGAAGAAACTGGCATTCAAATAGCACCTTTATTATTTATTTCATTAATTGAAAATGCTTTTAAACACGGTGTTTCTGCCACCAAACCAAGTAGTATTGATATTAACATGACTTGTGATGATAATACCGTTTTATTTTCTGTGGAAAACAATAATTTCCCGAAGAAAACAGACGATAAAAGTGGCTCTGGTATTGGACTTCAAAATTTAGAAAAACGATTACAATTACTATGTCCAGATAAATTCAGCTTTAAAACAATATTAAAAGACGACCGTTTTTTAGTAACATTAAAAATAGAAACTAGTTAAACGTATGAGCACTATAAAAATCACCTGTATTATTGTAGACGATGAGCCTATGGCGCTTAATTTGGTAGAAAGTTATGTGGAGAAAACACCTTTTTTAGAACTAAAACAAAAATGCAGTAGCGCTATTGAGGCTTTGGAATTTATTAAAAAAGAACCTGTAGACTTACTGTTTTTAGACATACAAATGCCAGATTTAACAGGCTTAGAATTTTCTAAAATGCTACCGAAAGAAACACGTGTTATTTTTACAACGGCTTTTGATCAATATGCTTTGGAAGGCTTTAAAGTAGAAGCTTTAGACTATTTGTTGAAACCTTTTGATTATGCCGAGTTTCTAGCAGCAGCCAATAAAGCTAATAGTTGGTTCTCCTTGGTAAAAGGAAAGCAACAAAACATGGTTTCTGAAGAAAAGGAATTTCTTTTTGTAAAATCAGAATACAAACAACTACGTATTAAACTAGCAGATGTCTTGTATTTTGAAGGACTGAAAGATTATATCAAAATTTGGATAAAAGATAATCCGAAACCTATTCTAACTTTAATGAGTTTAAAGTCTCTAGAAGAAGAACTTCAAGAAACCCATTTTATGCGTGTGCATCGTTCGTTTATTGTATCCTTAAAAAACATTGAAGTTGTGGAGCGTAGTCAAATCCTTATCAACGATCAACGCATTACCGTTTCAGAGCAATACAAACCAAAATTCTTAGCTTTTATTAACAATAACTCGCTTTAAAACTTACTATTTGCTGTTTCGTCTATAAAATCTTGTCTTTAGTAGATTAATGGAAAGCGCACGTATATTCTTTGACTTAATATCTAAAGGTATAATTACTTTTGCTCAAAATAATATCAAATACAAATTATGAAAAAAGTAGTACTTACATTAGCAATTGCAATAGGTTTATTTAGCTGTGATAGCGTGAAAAACGTTAACACATCATCGGTATCTCAAGCAGCAACATTATTAGGGTCATTAAGTTCAAACTCCACAGTACAACAAATCACTAGTCTTTTTAGCTTATTAGACACTAATAATGATGAAGCTATTAGTTCTACCGAAGCTATTGGTTCTGTTGCAGATAATTTTAATGTTTTGGATACAGATAGTAGTTCAAGTTTAAACCTTTCAGAATTAACTGGTTTATTAGGATTATTAAAATAATTTTAATATTTCAATAGTTTAAAAGCAAGGTATACTTTCGTAGTATACCTTTTTTTGTTTCCATAAATAAAATCTACATAGATAAAAAAATCCTGTTTGTAGATAGAATATAGGCAACTGTCTATTTGCTTTTTTATAGTTCTTTTATGTGTATATCTTTAAACTATTCCTATTAAAAATTGTCTTAATAGGTAATAAATAAAGTTTAACCTTTAAAAAATTGAATTATGAAAACATTTATAAAAACACTGGTTTTACCAACCTTATTTATGGTTGCGGTTAGCACGCAGGTTTCTGCACAAATACGTCGTACTACTACAACCACCAATAAAACGGAAAAGACAACAAAAACTACCACTGCAAAAAGTAATACGAATACAAGTAAAAGAATAGCTAGTACGCAAGTAACCTACAAAACACCTAAAAAGAAAGTAGTTTCTGTTAGAAATATACCAAACAAATCTCCTATTAATTATAAAGGTCAGAACTATTATTATGCAAATAATAAATATTACACACAATCTAGAGGTAGCTATATTGTAATTGCACCTAAGATTGGTTTTAGAATAAAAGTATTACCACCCAACTACAAAAGAGTACAATTTAATAACTATAACTATTATAACGCAAATGGTATATTCTATACCCAAGTTAATAATGAATATGAAGTGGTAGATCCAGAAATAGGAACTCTAGTATATGAGTTACCACAGGATTATGAAAAAGTGATTTTAAATGGAGAAACGTATTATGAATATGCTAATATTCTATACGAAAAAGTACAAGTAGATGGTACCAGAGCTTATGAAATAGTTGGTATTATAGAAATGGATTAGTGTTTTTTGATTGATTAGTAGTAGAAAAGGAGGATAGTTTTATAATTATCTTCCTTTTTTTATTCTTCAAAAAAATCATTTTGAAAATCTTTTGCTTCTATTACTTTCGTTTTAGAAATAAATATCATAAAAAGATAAATTGCCAGAAAATGACAAAAAAGAAGTAGGACTGTAAATGTTTTATTGTAGAAAAAATACTCATTAATTGGCGCCAGTGCCAAATTAAATATGGTACACACACCAGAAGCCAATAAAATAGTGCCATTTGCATAATTATCATTAATGTATATCACGGCAAATGTAATGGAATAAACAAATAAGCAAGTAGCAACTAAAATAACAAAAATGAATTTTTGATCCGGAATATGTCCTATCAACAAATCAACTACCGAATAAATTACATAGCCAACTAACATAACACCAATTAAAACGGACAAGGACACTATCGATTTTAATTTACCTTTATTCAAATACTTTTTAAGTATCAAAGTATATAATAGCAAATATCCAGCGGTCAAAAGGGCTATACTAATAAAGTAATCCTTAAAAGAATAAAAAGTTAAAATATTTATACTCAAAAAAGCCAATAATGCCAAAATAAATAAAGGGTCTGCTTTCTTTTTAGTCAGACTAATATATTTCAAGAATATGGTTAGAATAACTATTGGACATATATATATTAAGTCTTTTTTTTCCATAGTGATACTCATTACTATGGATGTAAGAAAAGACACGAAAAACAAAATATTAAAAATAGCATTTTCACTCCATAAGCTAAAGCTATCTAATTTCTTTTTAACCATTTACACCTTATGTATATTTAACTTTTTTTAATACAATCAAATATAATTAATTAGTTTTATAAAAAGGCTACAAAGAATTTAGAATCAATCTATAATACTCCAAAAAATGTTTTAATTTTATAGGAATAACATAGAAACACTATGCTAATATAGCATTACAAGTAATTAAAATCAGGTACTTATACTCATAACTATAGACGGATTAATAACTATCTTTAAAAACAATCAATCGTTACTATTTTTATGATAGAAGAAACAAAAATAAAACCCGAATTTATACCCTTCCAAAATATAGGCCTTTGCTTTAGTGGTGGTGGTTACCGAGCTACTTTTTTTGCCTTAGGAATACTATCTTATTTAGATCATGTAAACTATAAAGGCAAATCATTATTACAATCTGTAAAAGCATTAAGTACCGTAAGTGGAGGTACACTAACGGGAGTTGCTTTTGCTAAGGCTGTTCAAGATCCCAATTATAATTTTAAAGATTTTTTTAAAAACTTCTATGACACATTTACGCCAGAAAATGATGTGCTCTTAAAAACAGCAATTAGTAAATTAGAAAACGATAGTGTTTGGAAAGCGAATCCGTATAAAAATAGATCCCTTATTAATGCATTTGCTTTGACGTATCAAGAAATGCCAATCTTTGAAGGTTCTTTTCAACACTTTAAAGCCGATAAAATAAAACAACTAGAACAAGTATGTTTTAATGCTACCGATTTTTCTTTCGGATTAACATATCGTTTTCAAAACAAAGGATACTTTGGGAATAATCCGTTATACAAAAGCAATCAAAAAGAAATGAATGCTTTGCGTGATGAAGTAATGTTAGGTGATGTTATTGCATCTTCTTCTTGCTTTCCTGTAGGATTTGAGCCCTTAATATTTCCAGATGACTATTTTGACAATCATAACAGTCCTGCTTATAAAAATTTAAAAGGACTAGATAACTTTATAAATGGCGTTGGTATTATGGATGGAGGCATTGCAGACAATCAAGGTATTGGTAGTATGATGCTGATTAATGAAAGAATGGAAAGGACAAAAAAAGGATTAGACCTAATTATTGTGAACGATGTAGGAAGCTATAAAATGAAACCTTGGCAACAAAATACTACCAAAATAGAGAAGAGTTCTACAGTAAAACGCGTAATCAATAAAATATTACAATACTTTACTATAAAATCGCTGTATTGGATAACATTTCTAGTGGGTTTACTCATCTTGATTTTAAATAATATGAACCTTTTTGGTGACCAAGCGTACACAGGTTTGTATATTTTAGGAGGTGCTATTTTTGGTATTGGTTTACTATTAACAGTATTTGGTTTAGTAGCTGCCGTTATTAAATCTTCGGTAATATCTAGAATAAAAACACTATTTAAAGAAAATGTCCCAGAGCCATTGTTAGAGGATATTGTAACGTTTAAAAAGTTAGATATTAGTTTAATACAAGTTATGCTTTCCGATAGATTAACATCGGCAATGACTATGATAAATGATGTATTTTTAAAACAAATGCGACGTATTAATTACGATTTATTTTACTCCAAAAGTGAATTGAAAAACAAACGTATTACAG
This sequence comes from Lacinutrix sp. MEBiC02595, assembly GCF_053601555.1. NCBI lineage: Bacteria > Pseudomonadati > Bacteroidota > Flavobacteriia > Flavobacteriales > Flavobacteriaceae > Lacinutrix > Lacinutrix sp. MEBiC02595. Next base: position 355,256 of record NZ_JBSHNU010000217.1, read on the forward strand.
CAACTGTTTATAAATTAAATGGAAAAAAATCACCTTATAGTAATAGTTCTGGGTATAATAAGGATATAAAACCTACGCCAAGTAAAAACTTAGAAAGTGTGTGTTTAACAGCTTCAGAAACGCCTACAACGTTATGGTGGGACAAAACAGACATTGCTAAAAACCGAATGGAAACTTTAGTTGCTTGCGGACAATTCACCGTGTGCTATGAACTTATGGATTACATTTTAAAACTAAAAGTAGATCCAGAAAATAATATAAAAGATTTTACCCAAATAGATCAACTATACAGTGCTTTGCAAACCGATTGGAAAGCATTTAATAAACAACCATTATGGTGGATGGAAACTCTAAAATAGCAACTAATGAAACATGCTTTTGAACATAAAAATAATCAGATTTTACCTTTTAAAAATTTTGTTTTAAGAGTACTAAAATATTTTTTATTCTCCATTGTTTTTATTGCATTCTCTTTAAGTATTGGCACCATTGGGTATCATCATTATGCACATATTTCGTGGGTGGATTCTTTTTATAATGCCTCCTTAATTTTAACAGGAATGGGACCAGTAGACGCTATGCCAACAGATGAAGCTAAACTATTTGCTTCCTTTTATGCGCTATTTAGTGGTATTGCTTTTTTAAGTACAGTAGCAGTAATTTTTGCTCCAATTGCACATCGACTATTACACATATTACATGTAAAAGAAGAAACATAAAGGTTGCGATTACTAAATATGTAGCGTTGAAGCTGGAATCTTTAAAAGGACACCAATAAAGAGAAGTAAACAGACCATCAGAACGTATTTGATGTAAAAATAATAAATCGGTAAATGTTTTAATGACGTATACTTAAATACATGAAGAAGCCATTAGCATCGTTTTTATAAAAAACTATACGTTTTTCATGCAATACTATTTCGTTGGTATATTCAGGAAAACATAGCGAACCAAGAAATAACGTAAAAACTACTAAAAAAAACCAAAAAAGCGCAACCAATAAAGCTAAATAGATTTAAATAGTATGTATTTCGTTTTTTTAAGTTATTTAGGAATTAGAATACTAAAAAGCAGTAATCGTATGCGTATAAATAATAGGGGTGCTAAAAGCCAATGTAAATAATAGATTATTAAAGTAGTTATAGGCACTAAAAGAATATGGATTCTTTCGTTCACGAAATAAAACCCTATAAAACAGCCTGTTAAAAAAAATGAAAATTTAAAATTCTTTACCATTAAATCACAAGAAATTGAAAATTAGTTAATTAATTAGTTGCTTCTTAAAATTATTGGTACCATATTTGCAAAGTATTAAAATAATAATAAATTAAATTACATTACAATGAGTAAAGGAACAGTAAAATTTTTCAACGACACTAAAGGTTTTGGATTCATCACTGAAGAAGGAGTTGATAAAGACCACTTCGTACACATTTCTGGATTAATCGATGAGATTAGAGAAGGTGACCAAGTAGAATTTGACTTACAAGAAGGAAACAAAGGATTAAACGCAGTTAACGTAAAAGTTATCTAAGACATATACTTTAAGTTTTACAAAGGCCTATCCATTTATTTGGATAGGCTTTTTTAGTATACCATAGTTTAGGTTTCCAAAAGTGTCATTATCTTTGATGAAAATTAGAAGGAATTGGTATGAGTGAAAATAAATCGAATGTAGACGTAGCATCTTGTATTACAACATTAGAGACGCTATTAGAAAATACCAATTTACTTTTCGAACTACCCGAAGAACAACGCGTTGCACTCTATAAAGTCGCTGGCGAATTGTCTAGACCAAATCGGGATGAGTTTCAACGCAGACGTAAAGACGCTAAAAAAGCGGCAAAACGTAAAATGATTGCTAAAGATAAGCATGCTAGAAAAACAACAGGAATACGTTCTGCAAGAGAAGCTTCCTTGTTTGTCGCTCCTAAATTATTAGCAGCCGCTGCAATCCCAGACAAACCTTTAGAATTAGAATCTCCAAGAAATTGCTACGTTTGTAAAACCGTTTTTACACAATTGCATCATTTTTACGATACCATGTGTACCGCTTGTGGGGATTTAAACTACGCAAAACGCTTTCAAACTACAGATTTAAAAGATCAAGTTGCGGTAATTACAGGATCTAGATTAAAAATAGGCTACCATATTACATTAATGTTATTGCGTTCTGGTGCAACTGTTGTTGCTACCACACGTTTTCCTGCAGATTCTGCCATCCGTTTTTCTAAAGAAGAAGATTATAAAGATTGGAGCGATCGTTTACATATTCACGGACTCGACTTAAGACATATACCAAGTGTAGAGATTTTCTGTAATTATATAGAGCAAAAATACAATCGCTTAGATATCTTAATTAATAATGCGGCACAAACGGTAAGAAGACCTTCTGGTTTTTACTTTCATTTAATGGAAAATGAAAAGCTTCCTATTAATAAACTTCCAGAATTGGCGCAAACGCTATTAAAAGATCATGAAAGTTGTTTAGAAGAATTGACGAGCCTAAGTGTTGGTCCTTCAAAAACCAATAAAAATAATGTCTTACCAGTAACTTGGCACGGACCAGAACCAGGAATTGGTTTACGAAACTCTGCAGAATTGTCTCAAATTCCGTACAGTTTTGATAACTCTTTACAAACCGCTGAAGTTTTTCCGGAAGGCGAATTAGATGCAGATTTACAACAAGTAGATTTAAGAAAAACCAACAGCTGGCGTTTAAAATTGGGTGAAATTGAAACCACAGAAATGGTAGAAGTACAGCTAGTAAATGCGGTTGCTCCTTTTGTTTTATGTAATCGTTTATCTAATGTAATGATGAAGGAAAACACAGGTAAGAAACACATTATCAATGTTTCAGCGATGGAAGGAAAGTTTCATAGATTTAAAAAAGTAGACAGACATCCACATACCAATATGGCGAAAGCAGCTTTAAATATGTTAACGCATACTTCGGCTTCTACCTTTGCTAAATCTGGTATTTATATGAATGCCGTAGATACCGGTTGGGTTACCGATGAGGATCCTGCAGCATTATCTAAAAAGAAAGTAGACGTACATGATTTTCAACCACCTTTAGATATTGTAGATGGAGCAGCACGTGTTATGGATCCGTTAATAGATGGAATTAATACAGGAAAACATTGGTCTGGAAAATTCTTGAAAGACTACTTTCCTATTGATTGGTAGTATCATTTTGTTGTTTCGAACGTATAGAATAATTTGTTTTTGAAGCCATTTCCTGCTTTTCACTATATCTTTTTTCTGAAAAAGAAAAAAGGATGCCGTTGCAATCAGGGCTAAACGTATTTGCTAAGTTTAAGGACCAATTATTTTTTGGCACCATATTTGCATTCTATTTAGTAATTATTAAAATTAAATATATTACAATTATTATGAGTAAAGGAACAGTAAAATTTTTCAACGACACCAAAGGATTCGGATTTATCACAGAAGAAGGAGTAGACAAAGATCATTTTGTACACATTTCAGGATTAATCGATGAGATTCGCGAAGGTGACGAAGTAGAATTTGATTTACAAGAAGGAAACAAAGGACTAAATGCAGTTAACGTAAAAGTTATCTAAGACATATATACTTAAAGTTTTACAAAAGCCCATCCATTTATTTGGATGGGCTTTTCTTTTTTAATTAGAATACAGAATCAAAAATACACCAATGAGGATACCAACCAAAGGCACTAATTTCTTGCGCTTATTTTTCTCCTTGAACACAATACCACCAATAACTACAGCTATGATTAACTGACTTCTTTTAATAGCAGATAGTAGCATAATTAAAGCTTCCGGATCTTGTAATGCTTTAAAATAAAAGTAATCTGCTGCTACTAATAGAACACCTACAGCAATAATAGACCAACGAAATGTAAACGTTTTACGTTTTGCAGGATACGGAAACCAGGTAATGCTTAAGATAACGAGTAAAATAAGCATGGTATATAAGAAAAACCAAAATTGTAGCGTTTGCGGATTTAAACGTAAATCTTGAATTAAAAACTTATCATACAAACCACTACAAGCCCCTAAAAAGGTAGCAGCAATAATGGCGAAAATCCATTTGTTCCGTTTAAAATGAATGCCTTCTTTTTTACCAATTCTAGAATATAATATTACCGAGAATATAATGGTGAAAAAACCAAGCCATTGGTAGATATTAGGACTCTCTTTATAAATTAAAATAGCACCAATAAAAGTGAAAAATGGAGCAGCAGAACGTATTGGTGTAACAATGGTTAAAGGTAAATGTTTTAAAGCCTGATATGCTAAAACCCAGGAAGCAGCCATTATACCCGATTTTATAAAAATAAAGCCATGCGTTTGCCAAGAAATATTTTGAAAATGATAACCGTTTTCTTGTGCGTATTCTGGATAAAAAACAGATAATAAATAAAACACTGTTACAAATAAAAACCCACTAGAAACTGTACCTAAAAGCACCGGAAATACAGCATTACCTTGAACAGCATGTTTTTTACACAGATTGTGTAAACCTAAAAAAAGAGCGGCCAATAAGCCTAAATACATCCACATGCCGCGAATATAGTTTTTTAAGAGATTTTAGGATTAGAATAGTGAACCATTTTTTTTACCATTTTACTTTTTTATAATCCTAATTATCCTTTCCATAAAAAACCCTTAATAGTAGGAAACTATTAAGGGAGGAAAAACCATCGTTTTATAGGGATTATTTATAAGATATCATCCATAGGATTTATCTCAATTGCTTTGGTTTTATTTCCTTTTCTAAGCTGCATTTTATATAATACCTCGGTATCTTTATTATGTCTATAATTGTTATAACAGTAGGTTTTTGCAACCATCCAACCTGCATATTTTTTGGCAACTTTTACACTAATATTATATGGAATACGAACATTTTTAAATATACCTTCCGATTGTAAAAGTGTTCCATCTTTAGCATAAATAGCATCTACATGGTTGTTGCCTTCGGTAAAATGTACACTATAAGTCGTATTTACATTTGCAGCATACACTGCCGCATTCTTTATGTTGTAATTAAAAACTTGTAGTTGTAGCTTTTTGGTTTTTGCAGATAAATAGGAGGTACCTATTATCTTTTCAGAAACCGAATTAAAATCCTTTTTTACATGTGTGCTTTCTAAAGTATGGTCTGTGGTTTCTGTGTAGGCAATGTCAGATTGGGAATACGTTACTTGTGCGAATCCTAGGAATAGGAAGGTAATAAACATTGTTTTCATGATGTTGTGTTTTAAAATGATTGAACTATTCTGATTTTGCTATTACAATAGTTTAGAGGAACTCATTAATAAACCTTTCGGCTAATGTAAAACATAATCAAGATAACCTGCTTATTTTTAGATAGACACATAATGAACAAGCAATAGACAACTAATAGACAATACTATTTTATGGTAAGAATTCAAGAAGGAAATGACTATAATTGCTGGATGAAATCGTCTAGATGCACATCATCTGCAAGTTTCATTTTTTTACGAAGACGGTAGCGGCTAGTATTTAAAGATGCAATCGCAATATTTTGAAGAGTTGCAATATTTCTACTGTCCATTTTTAATCGAATAAGAGAACACAAACGTATTTCATTTTTAGTTAAATTAGGAAATAACTCTGATAAATGCGTATAAAAAGCATCATTAAGCTTATCTAAACGTTCATAGAAAACGATACTATCCTTATCAAACTGCACTTTATTTTTAATTTCTTCTTCCAGTTTTTCTAAGATTGTAATATGCTCTTCCGAAGTAGCTTTTTTCAGCATTTTAATTTTATCCGCCAACATTTCTGCCCATTCTTGATTTTGGGTTAAGCTTAGTGCAAAATCGGATAAATCGCGTTGTTTCGATTTAATTTCCGAATGTAGCTGTTCCACTTTCAATGCTGCATTTTCTAATTCATGTTCTGCTAAAAGTTGTTTGTTTTTAGAATTTAAAAGGTGTTGTCTTCTTCCTAAATAAAGTACGATAAGCAAAATAATGAGTACCGCACTAATCAGTGAAATAATCCACAACTTTGCACTTTGATCTTTAATCTTGTTTTCTTTTTCTATGCGCTCTATTTCAAAATTTAATGCAACTCTGTCTAAAGTAACTGCATTTAATTCATCTTTCCATTGGTTATCTTGTTTAGAAGCTACAGTCGCTAAACTGTCGGAAAAAGCAGTAGAATATTTAAGGGTAGTAAACGCTAGTGGCAGATTATTGGTCGCCTTATAAAAGTTTTCTTTTACATGAAGATATTCCAGTTTAGAATCTGGAAGTAATTCCTTTTGTTTTTTTGCATCATTTACAATAGAATCCAATTCTGAAAAAATAATTTTTGCATCCTTTATATCATTTAATGCTAAATTGGTTTGTACTAACTGTGCACCAGCACTTATAAGTCTTGGTATGTCTCTAGATCCTATTTTTTCTATATGTTTTGTTTTGTACAATACAAAGTTTGCTGCATACATCTCTTTTGCTTCCGCATATCTATGTTGGTCCATATAGATGTCTGCAATATTATCTCTAATGCTTCCATTTAGCGAATGCTCTGGAAATTGTTTTTGTGTAATAGCGTAGGCTTTATTAAAATAGATTAAAGCAGAATCTAGTTCTTTGGTATTCCAATAAAAAAACAAACCATAGTTATTAATTGCAGAAGGATTAGAAATAGTACGAAGTGTATTGGTAAATCGAATATTCTTTATATGCTGTTTAGAAGCACTATCTAATTGGTTTAAGTTTGCATAATTCTCTGCCATTATACTATTTGCAAAACTAATCATTTTCTTATCCTTACGAACTTCCTCTGGAGTAAACTCCATTTTATGGGCTTCATAATATTCAAAAAAAGAAGTGTACGATGCTATGGATTGCGTAAATAAACCTATTTCATGAAACCAATTACCAGAATGTAAATATGCATCCATAACAAATGCATGTTTATCTTTAATAAACGGTAAGCAGTCTAAACGCTGAAACTGTTGCGATAGATAGGTTTCCAATTGATGCACAGAAAAGGACGTTCGTCGGTAGGTTTTAAAATTATCTTCTGGAAAAGAGATGGCCATAGTGGCACTTAATTTCTCATATTTTTGGTACGCTGCATCACTAGTTAACGCTTCTTGAGAAAGCATTAGCAAGGGATAACCACAAAGTAATAAAATGATAAATAAACGACGTAGACTTTTCAAAGCGATTAATTTATTTTTTTAAAAGTTTTACTTAGTCAAATGTAAACAATATTAAATAGCTATAATGTAGCAGGTTAAAAATAAAAGGAAATGCATTTTTAAGTGTAATTTGGAAATAAATTAAGTGCATTTCTTCAGTTTTAAGGAAATGCAAAAAACCACAAAGAGGCAGTATTCCGTGCTTGTACCTTTATGTAGAATAATGGAGGAAGGAAACCTAAAAAAAAATTAATTTCTCTTTTTAATTGCCATCCTATGACAACCAATATACTTCCTGAAAAAACTTGTAATTCGCATGTATATTTTAGAACTATTCTTGTTCCTTACCCTTTTCCACTAAACTCTCCAGCGCATAATACAATCTATTCTTCGCATTATCTTGCGACCCAAAAATAGAACGAAATAGTTCTCCTTTTTCTGTGATTAGTAACCATTGTGGTGTGCCTTCCGATTCAAATTGGTCGTACACTTTATGAGCTGCATCGATATAAATTGGAAACGGATTTTCACCACTAGTAAAAATGCTTTTAATATTTGCTTTGGTGCCTTCTCTATTTACAAAATCGGCATGAATACCTGCTACTTGAATGGTTGGATATTTCTGTTGAAAGTCGTAAGCCAAAGGTATAGCGCGACCTGTACATCCCAAACAATCGTTATTATAGATAATAAGTAGCAACACTTTATTTTTATAGATTTCCATTAAATCTACTGGAATACCATCCAAATCTTTTACGACTATCGATTGTATTAAATCATTCATTTATTCAAAGGTATGACGTTGTTCTTGGGTAGAAGATGCATTTAATAATTGGTTAAAGGTTTTTATTGCATCAAAATCTTGGGTAATAGCTTCAGAAACAGCAATTCCAGAAATTTCCGTTTTTAATATATCTACAACATCTGCTGTGGTGATGCCTCCAAAACCAATAATTGGAATAGGCGTTTTTAAATTATCTGTAATTGCAGTAAATCCTTTTATTCCTAAAACAGGACCTAAATGAGCGTTGGTTGTTGTTTCTCTAAAAGGACCTAAAACAATATAATCGATAGATGCATCTAATAGTTTTTCACAATCTGCTAAAGTATTTGCCGCACCACCAATACTTTGCCAAGCGTATAAATGTTTTCTAACTACAGTAGGCGAGACGTCTGTTTTTTCTAAATACACACCATCCGCTTTAATTTCTTTTGCCACTTTATAATAACCGCTTATTACTAATCTCGTTTGAAAAACAGATGTAATTTTAATCGCTTCTTTAGCAACTTTTAAGAGCTTTTTTTCGGAAGCATTTTCCATACCAAGTTGCACTAATTCGGCTCCAGAAGTACATGCTTTTTGTATGTTTTCTAAAATTTCTTTTGATGAATTTCCTGCTGCTATATAATGTAATTTTGGTATAATCATATCTTTGTTTCTTATGGTGTACTGCATTCAAAAAATGGAATGCGCTGCAAAAATACGACTATTATAAGAATCCAAGTACAGAATAGCCTTTGGAAATGGAAGCATTTATTTTTCAGTATAAAAAGTATAGAAACCGATATTTTAGTATTCCTTGTAATAGGATTAAAAACATACGGAATGATGTAATTTTGTCTAAGATAAAACGACTATATTAAACTTAATACTACAATTGATTATAAGCATTTATGAAAACCAATACAACATCTTATTCTATATTAGACCTTGCTTTAGTTTCTAAAGGTCATACGCTAAAAGAAACTTATACTAATGTCCTTGAACTAGCACAGCATGCTGAAACCTTTGGTTACAAACGCTATTGGCTAGCAGAACATCATAATTCGGCGAATATTGCGAGTAGTGCGACTTCTATTTTAATTGGCTATGTTGCACAAGGCACAAGTACCATTCGTGTTGGTTCTGGAGGTGTTATGTTACCTAATCATTCGCCGTTAATCATTGCAGAACAGTTTGGTACTCTAGGATCCATATACCCAAATCGAATTGATTTAGGATTAGGAAGAGCTCCAGGAACAGATAGAGAAACAGCGCAAGCCATACGATCTGATTTTATGCAAGCGGCACATTCTTTTCCAAACGAATTAGAAAAAATACAAACCTACTTTTCGGTAGAAAATGCGACTGCTAAAGTACGGGCTACAGTTGCTGAAGGCGTAGATGTTCCTGTTTACATTTTAGGCTCAAGTACAGATAGTGCGCATTTAGCAGCTAAAAAAGGTTTGCCTTATGCTTTCGCTAGTCACTTTGCTACAACGCATTTATGGGAAGCTTTGAAGATTTATCGCAAAGAGTTTCAGCCTTCCGAAGTACTACAAAAACCATATGTAATGGTTGGAGTGAATATTATCATTGCAGATACCGACGAAGAAGCTCAAAATCTAGCAACCTCTTTAATCCGAATGATTGTAGGTATATTTACTGGAAAACGGGATGCGGTGCAACCACCAACACCAATGACAGACGACTTAAAACAAGTGATGCAAAATCCGCAAGTACACCAAATGCTTAAGTATTCTTTTATTGGTAGTAAAGCCACTGTTAAAGCCCAAGTAAAAGAGTTTATGGAGCAAACAGATGCCGACGAATTAATAGCAGTTACCAATATTTATGATATAAAAGATAGAATACGATCTTACGAATTGTTTGCCGAAATTATGAAGGAGTTACAATAAAAGACACCGATAGTATTTGGCATATGCGTTCATATAGATAGCGTTTACGACAATGTTAGTGACTAATTATAATTAATTTTACCATAGAAGGATAATTAATTAATTAAAAATGAAGAAGACTATGACTATACATTTTGAATATCACGACGTAGAAGCAAATAAAGAAATAGAGGCATTTGCAATCGAAAAATTAGAAAGCTTATTTAATAAGTATTCCATGATTATAAGAGCGGATGTTTTTTTTAAAACAGAAAATACGACCTCAGATCAAACGGGTAAGATTTGCAATATTCGCTTAAGTGTTTTTGGCCCTAGATTATTTGCAGAAGCTAGTCACGATAATTTTAGGAGTTCCATTTCAGAATCTATAAATGATTTAGGGAAACAATTAGCAAAGAAAAAAGAAAAAATGTCGAATTTTTAAAAACACATAAATAGCTATATATCAGTTATATTAAATAGTGTTAACAGTACCTTTAAATGAATCCGGATAATTACATTTATTCACAAAATAAAATATTTTAAAATGATAAAACCGCAAGAAAAAGCACCAGCATTAAAGATTTCATTAGTAAATGATACGACATGGAGTTTACAGGAACAAAAACCAGAGAACTTTACATTAATTGTTTTCTTTAGAGGGAAACATTGTCCGGTTTGTAAAATGCAATTAGAAGAATTACAAGCCAAAATTAACGATTTTACAGAAAGAGGAGTAAACGTAATCGCCATTAGTACCAACACCAAAAATCTTGCAGAAGAAACCTATAAAGAATGGAATATTCCAAATATACCTTTAGGTTACGGTTTTTCTATAGAGGAAGCCAGAAAATGGGGCTTATTTATATCTAAGGGTATTAGTGAAAAAGAACCAGAACATTTTAGTGAACCTGGATTATTTTTAATCCATAAAGACGGCACTGTATATTGGGAATCTATACAATCTATGCCATTTGGACGTCCGCAATTTAAAGATGTCTTAAACGGAATCGATTATATTTTAAAACAAGGCTATCCTGCTAGAGGTGAAGCATAATAGCCATTGCTATTTGTAGTTTTTCTAGAAATGTTTTTCACAGAATAACTTTCTGGAAATTACTAAAATTTAAATATATAAAGAGCAATTTTATAGGATACGAATTATTACGAAGCGATAATTTTGTCTTATAAAATTGCTTTATTTTTATTCCTAATTATTGAAAATGTTCTTTCATTTTTTTGAAAACAGTAATGGGTGTATCACTGTTCCAAATACCACCTAAAACACCAACACCTTTAAAGCCTAATGTTTTAAATGCGTCTAAATTATCTGCAGTAACGCCTCCCATTCCTATAATGGTTTTATCTATCGCATGCACATCAAAACCACGACCAGCATAATCTTTTCTGGAAATGGAAGCAAACACCGGACTTAACAAATGGTAATCAAATTCAAAATAGCAATCTGCTACGTCTTGTGGCTCATGAAAAGAAGAACTTATCGTTTTTCCAAACATATTTAGCCCTTTAAAATATTGTCCTGGATTATCGATATGCGCAATTCTTTCTTGTTCTTGAAAATGAATTCCTTTTAAATTATAGTCATTAATTAACCTATGGTGATAATGTACTACAATTCGGTTATGATATTGTTGGTCTATTTTATTTAAATAATCACAATGTGCTTGATAATCCTTATCCGGTTTTCTAAAATGATAGCAGGTTAAACCTTCTTGAAATAATTGATTAAGAATTTCTATTTCATTAGGTATATCCTTTTCTGGTGCAATTACAACGATCATAGTCTTACTCTTTTTTCTATCTTATTTTTTCAAAGATAGTTCCCTTTCGTGATATGTATTGCTTTATCCTTTTAATATTTTTCTAACGGAAAGTAAAAAGGAAGACAAAATACTTCTTATTTATATTTTATGAAATCGGAAGAATTTTAAGAAACTACAAATATATTTTGCGTAGATAAATCAATGCGCCAAAGCAATTAACCAACTAGAAATCAGCACTTTTTAACACGCTGTTAAAGTTGGTTAAAAACGTTAAATCTATGATAAAAAGGAAAATAGAAGGAGTTATTTTTTTTTCATTTGTTAGGAACAATAAAAACTTTCAATCATGAAAAAACTATTACTTATTACCGTTATTTCCGTTATCGGATTTACAAAAGCACATGCCCAAGACATGGAATTCGGTGCGAAACTTGCCATTAATTACGCGAACCTTTACGGCGATTATGATGGAGATGATAGCGGCGTAACAAGCCTAATTAATTTTGGAGTTATGGCTGAAATGCACATCAATGAAAAATTCTCCTTTCAACCAGAAATCATGTATTCTATGCAAGGATATAGTACTGGAAATGGCAAGGACGACCTAGTGAATTTAAATTATTTGAATGTCCCTTTAATGGGAAAATACTACATCACCAAAGGTTTTAGTGTCGAAGCTGGTCCGCAAATAGGATTTTTACTTTCTGCAAAAAATGATGGCGATGATGTGAAAAGCAGTTTTAAAGGATTAGATCTTGGAGTGAACTTCGGATTGGGGTATAAACTAGAAAACGGTTTAAATTTTGGCGCTCGTTATAACTTAGGAGTATCTAATATCAATGATGTCGATGGTTCTACTGGCAAATTCAGAAATGGTGTAGCACAAGTATCTATTGGCTATTTCTTCTTATAAAACAGAATAGCTTTACACTTTTATACCTAACAAAAATGGTTCTCATGGCAACATGTAGAACCTTTTTTTATAGGATATATCATTTTTTTTTCTATTTAATAGTCACAATAACAGTATTTTACTCCAAAATTCAGGTATAAATACGGATTGTAGACCTCGTTTTATTTGTAGAACTTTACATAGAATCCATACCCTGTATTATGAAAACATCAGAAATAAGTTACGTTAGTATTTATCCACCTATCGGAATTTCCAGAATAGGAAACTCTCCGGAACACTTTTTAGCAGCAGAACAACCAGGAATATCTACCGTTCCAAAAGGAGGTTTCAAAGATGCATTAGGTCGTATTAAAAAGGAAGTAGCACGTTTTAGAATTTATGCTTTTGATGCTAATGGGAAACCGATACAAGAACTTACAGCAAATGAAGCTACCATTACTTGGCGAGCAGAAGTTGCCAATGTAAAACCTGCTTGGTATGATTTTAGGAATGCTATGGATTTGGGTACCTATTCTAAATCCGCAAAACCAAGAAATAACGATGTACAAGGAGCAGATCGAGAAAAACTAGCAATAAAACCTAGTTCCAAATCTATTTGTGGTAAAAATATAAAAGAGGGCAAGCACAACTTTGATGATGGATCGTTTTACGGAACACCAGTAAAGTTAGGACATTTAGAAACCGATACTGCTGGTCGTTTATTATTCTTCGCTGGAAACGGCGATGCCCAATCCCATGATAATCTACCTATTACCACTTTTGCAAATAATGATGGTTGGCATGATGATACTTGCGATGGTGTTATTCGAGCAACCGTTACTATAAATGGTGTAGACTATGAAGCTACGCCAGCAATGATTGCGGTGACACCACCAAATTTCGGACAAGGATTATATGGTGTGGTAACGATGAATGATGTGGTTCAAAATTTATTCATTACGCAAATGGGCTATCCAAATCCTTCTCAAAATGGTGTAGAATTCTACAGAGATATTTACCCAATATTAGAACGTATGAGTCAAACACAATGGGTGAATCAAGGTTTTAATATGCTGTTCGGACATAATTCACCTTCCAATTTTTCAAACCCCGATTTGGTTGCGGTATTAGCAAATCCGAGTGAAACCTCCAAATCTGCAAGAGATCGCGTATTCGAATGGTTTAGAGATCCGAATTCTAAAACTTGGGCACCAGCAAAAGTACCTCCATTTTATGGCGATGGTTTTGGAGATTATGAAAAAATAGCATTAGACGATTTACCAATTACCGTAACGCAATATCAGCGTTTACAACAATGGATGCTGGGTAATTTCAAATCAGGAACTCCTAAAGCATTTGTTCCTTTTGAAAAACTATCGCTTTCCGAACAAATAAACGCATTAAAACAAGCACCTTTAGAGGATTGCTTAGGCGGACCATTTCATCCCGGAATAGAACTTACATGGACTATGCGAATTATTCACATGTGGAAAGAACCATATCGTTTACATGTGCTTCCGGAAGGTAAAGCTATACATTTAGATTATGGTCCCATTTTAACACCAGAAGTTGCCACTGCTGCTAACGGTCCGTTTTCTGCAAACGGTCCAGGATCTTTAACCCGGTGGATGGGTGTACCATGGCAAACCGATGAAGCAAGTTGCCTTTCTGGATATACTGTTTCTACCTATTTACCATTACCATCTTTCTGGGCTGCACGAGTACCTAATCAGGTGTTAGCAGAAGATGGCTATTTGCGTATGCAAGCAGGGAATGTAGGCGTTGCACAACGTTTAAAACATTTAGATTATCGCCAAGATTGGCTACGAGATATTGAAGCTGACCATTTAAAACGACTAACCAATATGGTTGATGAATGGCATGAACTAGGTATCATCACCAAACAGGATAAACCGATCCCCAATAATACCGAAGGTTTTCTTCCCAAAGTTTCTTGGGTAGAAATGGGACGAAATTTTAGTGCGGAAGATCCGGATCCAACCTTTGCGCAAGTCGTATATGCCGAAGGAGATAAAGACAGTGTAGTAGATCCGCATTTAAAAGCAGATGTAGGCGTAACGCTTATGGCTGAAAACTTAGAACACGCGCAGAAAAAAGTTGCAGAATTACGTAAAGATGCACCTAAAACGAATAGAAAAAGAAGAACATTAGATCGTGGCGAACGTTAAAAACACATACGATGTTATTATTATAGGCGGAGGACCTGCCGGAATTGCTACAGCATTAACACTTGGTGCAAGAGGGATTTCGCATGTTATTGTCGAGGCTAATTTAGTCCCCACACGAAAGCTAGGAGAAGCAATTCCGCCAAACGCAAAACCCTTATTAAAAAAATTAGGTATTCAACATTTGGTAGAAGCAAAGGAACATCATCCTTATTATGGTAATAAAAGTTGTTGGGGAAATTCGGCATTAGAATTAAAAGAATTTATCGCAGGTATTTATGGCCATGGCTATTTATTGGATCGATTGCGCTTTGAAGAACAACTACGAATGCACGTTATAAACCAAGGAAGTTCCTTTATGGCCGGTTATAAGTTTCGGAAAGTAGAACGAACCAATATAGGAGTTGAAGTAAGTATTCAAAATGAAAATGAAACACAAGTCCTTTCTGCAAAATACGTTGTGGATGCCACAGGAAGAAAAGCATCCGTTTGTCAGCAATTAGGAATTAAAAAACAGCAATTAGATAACCAGTTTGCAATGGTTTGTAAAGCAACTTTGGAAGCTCCAATGCCACATCAAATTCTAGTAGAAGCTACAGAAAATGGTTGGTGGTACGTTGCGCCACAAAAGGATAACGAGATTATACTTTTATTTTTTACAGATCGTGATTTCTTGCCAGAAAAGAAAAACACTATTGCTTTTATAGAAGCGGAACTGAAGAATACAGCGCATATTTCTAAGTTATTAGCTTTTGCCGTGCTGGATCTAGAGCACTTAAAAATAATGCCTGCAGGAACAAGTAAACTAGCTAAAACCTTTGGGGATTGTTGGATGGCAGTAGGAGATGCCGCATATACATTTGATCCTATTTCTTCTTACGGAATTACCTCTGCGTTAGCATCTGGTTATTATGCTGGACATGCGCTTGCTAGTGTTTTTGCTAATAAAGAAGATGCCTTGCTAGCTTATACTTATGTGCTTGAAAATGCTTTTCAAGGCTATATGGAAAAACTAGAAGCGCAATATGCTTTAGAAAACCGTTGGAAAGAAAGTGCTTTCTGGAAAAAAAGAAGAACAGCAATGTCTATTAATACGTAAAATAGGAATTCTTAGATTCTAATTATTTACCTTTATATCTATGATGAAGGTACCCAATTTTAAAAAACATATTATAGAAAAATGCGGATTATCGGAAAGCGAATTCACGCAAATAGCACCTTTTATTAAAACAAAGAAAGTTTCTAAAAACGATTTCCTTTTACAGCAAGGTGAAATCTGTTCCCATTCCTTTTTTGTAGAACAAGGCGTATTGCGTTTTTATGCTTTAAATGAAGAAGGCAAAGAAAGCATTCTACAATTCGCATCCGAAAACTGGATTGTTAGCGATCGCGGAAGCGTCTTCTTTCAAGAACCTTCTACATACTATATCGATGCCATTGAAGATACGCTAACCGTAATGTTAGACGAAGATTTTGTGAATCGTGTAGCGAAAATAAATCCGGATTTCAGAAAACAAAACGAAAACTTACTACAAAACCATATTCGGCATTTGTACAAACGCATCAGTTTGTTATTAGGAGCTTCTGCAAGAATACGCTATTTAGAATTTGTCGGGATGTATCCAGATATGTTACTTCGTGTGCCACAATGGATGATTGCTTCCTATTTAGGGATTACTCCAGAAAGTTTAAGTCGTGTGCGTAAAGCTTTAGCAGCAGAAAACTTTTCACGTAAGTGATATAGAAACAGTTATAATTTCTAAAAAGGCACTTCTTATCATAGGTCAATGCAGAACTTTTAGATTTCCTGTAATTTTACAGTAATCAAATAAAAGTACACATTATGAAAACTAAAAATATAGAAAAAGTAACCAGACCAGGAACACCACATTTTGTGGGTGACGGATTTAGAGTACACAATTTTATTCCCGGAACATCGACCATGCAACGTATGGATCCATTTATTATGTTGGATTATAATTCCAAATTCAACTTCCCAGCAACCGATAAACCAAAAGGCGTTGGCGTACATCCGCATAGAGGTTTTGAAACCGTAACTATTGCATATAAAGGTCGTGTGCAACATGATGATAGTTCTGGTGGAGGTGGAATCATTGGGGAAGGCGATGTACAATGGATGACTGCAGCTTCAGGTGTTTTACATAAAGAATTTCATGAAACCGAATGGAGCAAAACAGGAGGGGAATTTCAAATGGTACAATTGTGGGTAAATCTTCCTGCTAAAGACAAAATGAGCACACCAAAATACCAAGCAATTTCTAATTCAGAAATAACTAAAGTAGCTTTACCAGATGCTGCCGGAGAAGTAGAAGTAATTGCAGGAGAGTTTCAAGGAAATAAAGGTGCGGCATCTACCTTTTCACCAATTAATATGTTTAATGTGAAATTGAAAAAAGGAGGGAAGACGCAATTGTCTTTTCCAGAACATTATACTACAAGTATTTTAATGGTAGAAGGTGCAGCAAAAGTGAATGAAATTGTGGATGCACCACAAGATCACTTTGTAATGTTTAAAAACGATGGAGAAACCTTTAGTATCGAAGCAGTTGAAGATGCTGTAATATTGGTATTAAGTGGTGAACCGATTAACGAGCCAATTGCTGCGCACGGACCATTTGTAATGAATACCGAAGCAGAATTAATGGAAGCTTTTCAAGATTTCAATACTGGAAAATTCGGGTATTTAGAAGATTAATAAACCTTTAAAACAGTTCTTTTTTGGAGCTGTTTTTTATATATTTAAAAAATGAGAGAAGACTTTACAAACATACCGCTGTATAAAAACGAAGAAAAGAAACGTTTCGAAATAGAAATCGATAACAGCATTGCTTTTGTAACCTATAAAGAAACAGACAACCAAGTTGCATTATTGCATACCGAAGTAGAACCGGCTTTAAACGGTCGCGGTATTGCAGGCGCTTTGGTAGAAAAAACCTTGCAATATGCAGAAGACCATAACAAAATGGTACTGCCATATTGTTCTTATATATTGAGTTATATTCAAAAACATCCCGAAAAGAAGAAGCTTGTAGATCCTAGTTTTAAAGAGTATAATAAACTATAAAACCATGTCCAATACCAAACTAATAATTGAAGAACGCGCTGCCAACATTGGTAATTTTCTGGTGGGGAGATTGTTGCCTTTTCGACAGAAGCGTATGGTTGGTCCTTTTATATTTATCGATCACATGGGACCGGTTTGCATGGATGAAAAAGAAAATATGGATATTGCCATGCATCCACATATTGGTTTATCTACCTTAACCTTTTTATTTGAAGGTGCTATTATGCATCGCGATAGTTTGGGTACCGAAGTAGAAATCACCGCTGGAGCCGTAAATTGGATGACTGCAGGAAAAGGCGTTGTGCATACCGAGCGCACTCCCGAGCGTTTAAGAACTTCGGATAAAATGTTACATGGTTTACAAATTTGGGTCGCTTTACCGAAAGAAGAAGAGCAATGTAAACCATCGTTTACCCATGTTTCCGCCGAAGAAATCCCTAGTTGGGAAGTAAATGGGGTGCATTTTAAGTTAATAGCAGGAGCAGCTTTTGGCAAGAAATCTGCTGTTCCTGTGTACAGTCCGTTATACTTTTTGGAAATCCATTCCGCGGAAGCGAAAACCGTAAACATAGGCGAACATTTATTTGGAGAAAGCGCATTATATATTTTAGAAGGAAGTATCACGAGTGACGGCCATACCTACCAACCAAAACAATTATTGGTAGCAAAAGACAGTACATTGTGCAGTTTTGAAATAGCAGCCAACACGACAATTTACATTTTTGGAGGCGATACTTTACCAGAAGAACGCTTTATAGAATGGAATTTTGTGGCTTCTAACAAAGCACTAATTGCACAAGCGAAAAAAGATTGGGAAGCCGGTAAATTTCCAAATGTTCCTAAAGAAACGGTGCGTATCCCATTACCGCCACCAAGACGTTTTGGCGGATAATGAAGTAAAATAGAGGATTTCTATTCGCTGTTAAGTTCTAAAAGCCTTATTCCTTTTTAGCCGATTTATTAAAGGTATAGGTGATACCAAAATTAATTCCGAAAGAAGAATACGGTACTTTTTGAGACAGTTTTTTAGACGCATCGGTATTGCTATTATCCAGATTATCTACATAGGTAGTTTCTTTATTATAACCATCTGGTAAATTATCTAAAGAATAAAAACCAGCCACCGCAACGGTGCCATCTGGTAAAACAATATCGGTATTAAATTCGGAAAGCTCGGAATCTTTCCGTTTTAAGCTAATCCCGTAATATTCTGCTTCTACAAAAAGGCTTAAGTTGTTCTTCAAATCGTATTTATAACCAAGCGCAGCAATAAAACCTAAAGGAAATTGTCCGTGAAAATCTTCTTTATAATTAGTTTCCGAATACGAACCTAACGGCACACCAAAAGCATCTGCTTGATCTTGTGAAAACACGGTTTTATCATAGATCACCGCTTCTGTTTTACCACCAACTTTTATTAAAGCACCAAAACGCCCGTAAATATTATTGGTAAATCGATAAACCATAGAAGCAGAAGCGCCAAAAGCACGCGCTCTAGCCACGGCATCGACTTCTCTATTTGGAAGATTCACTTTAGATACGGTTTGATCGGTACCATGCAAATAACCTAATCCTATTTCTGCACCAAAAGATTCTCCGAAGAAATAAGTTCCTCGTAATTGAAAATTGGCACCTTCCCCGTAGCTACCATAGCTGTTTTCGGTTTCTAAGGAATTGATTTTTTCTCCTAATTTCATCTCGGCACTTCCTATGGCATAACCAGAACTCACCGAAACTTGAAATTGTGCAAATGATAAGCTACTTATAAATAAGGCCGTACATACTATAATTACCTGTTTCATGACTTTTTATTTAGTAGTATGAAGGTATGAAAAAGTAGGGGATTTTTAAAGCGTTTTCATGGTCTTTTTGATATATAGTTGATGGTGTAGATCAGATCAAGGTGCTTTGGGACACCACTAGAAAGCGAATGTGTCTTACTACCAATTGCTATGGAATTTGCTTAATACAATTAGACTAATGGGATTAGAACAGAGTTTTGATATAAGATTTTCATATCCAAGCAAACCGATAAAATATTACCAATTAAAGCTTAAACCGGATCCCAGTTCGTAAATACAGCGTATTCGAATTGTCTAGATCTATAATATCGTCTCTGTTTTTATCTCTTAAATGCACCGAATTACTCAAAATATAGGAAGTCCGTGCATAAAACTGTAAGTGTTTTGTGAAATGAAACTCGTATTGCAATCCGCTTAATATTAAAGACATGTTTACGCTTTCGGCCACCACGGCATCATTTACAAGCACACCACGTTGTAAGTTGGCTGTAAATCCGTCTAAATCTGCATAGGCTTTTAGGCGATGTTTTGCAGAAATATGATATTGTAGGTTCGTTTTAGGAATCCCAACATTATACGACCATTTGGGATGAAATTTTCGGTAATAACTAATAAAAGGTAGCGGATACGGAAAACCACGATTTCCTGAATAGGACGCGCCAATAATAAGTCGCCAAGGTTTCTTAACGTCTTCACTTTCTTTTTTATTCTTTATAAATACCACCACTCCGGAAAGTATCACATCTTCAAAAGATAGACTTGTAGCCGATAAATTGGTACTAAATCCAGGAGATAATCTTGCACCTAAACGCCAATCGTTCTTTAATGTTGTGGTGTATCCTATATTAATATCCAAAGACTGAAAATCGCTAAGTTGCTCTTTATCAAAAGGACGATCATCTCCTTCCATTCTTAAATTAAAATTACTATAATCTAATCCTAAAAACAAGTACTCTTTTTCGTTTTTCAGTTTTATAGGCACGTTAAATAAGGCTCTAGATCTGGTATATTCTACATTCGAATTTCCTGCAGGAAGTATGGTGTAGTCTATCTTAGCTAAATCGCCCAATTGCGAAAAACTATAGTTTGTAATACTTATAACAATTAGAAAACACAGACATTTTACCTTTTTCATTTTTTTACTATACGATTTATAGGGAGGCTTTTTTAACGAAATGATATATAGGATTTTTTTAATGTTGCTTGATATTAAATTGATTTTGACGAATGGTTACCGCTCTAAAGGAAAATATCACCAAAGCGAAAAGTCCCATCCGTGCAAAAATAATTGCTAAAATCTAGATATACAAAAGTTTTGGTTAGATTCATTTAGTTAAAAGTAGGATTTAGTTCTTGATTATGTCGAGAAATGTTAAAATTATTTTCAAAACAAAACAAAATATTAGTAAAAAGGGGTTACAAAATATATGCAACCTTTCTATTTGCGAAAACATAGCAATACTACAAAGACCGCGCAGGAGCGAAGTAAAAACCATGTTTTCCCATTTCGTATACAAGAGCTATCTTTTGGAAGGGTTTTGTAGAATGGATGAGATTTCTGATAAATTATAGTTAATAATTTTCGTAGAATACTATAATTTAACAATGAAATACTGTTAAATTTATATAATTCGCATTATAATTAATTTAAAACGAACTATACTTAAACTTTTGCTGTAAATAATTGATAATTTTACAATAGAAATAAACAAAACTCTCTTTTTAGCTCCCTTTGTAATTGGCATGTCATTCTAGAAATTCATGTGGTATTACATGTATGCATTCAGGGAAAATTTTCTAAGAAAAAGAAACGAATATTAATTAAATTAAAGCAAATATGAAATATGATTTTATAATAGTTGGTGCAGGATCTGCGGGATGTGTATTGGCTAATCGACTATCTGAAGACCCGAATCATACTGTCTTATTATTAGAAGCAGGAAGTCCAGATAATGATCCCAATATTCATTCTCCATCGGGTTGGCCAGCTACTTGGCAAACCAAAAGAGATTGGGCATATATGACCATACCTCAAAAAAATGCTGGAAATACGCCTCGTTATTGGCCTAGAGGAAAAACACTTGGTGGTAGTAGCAGTATTAATGGTATGATTTATATTAGAGGACACCACACCGATTACGATAATTGGGCGTATCAAGGATGCCAAGGTTGGGATTATGAAAGCGTGCTTCCTTATTTTAAAAAATCAGAAAATTTTGAAAAAGGAGCGAATAAATATCATGGGGATCAGGGACCACTGCATGTCACTCCTATAAAAAAACCAAGCCCGATATCGCATGTTGCTATTGCCGCATGTGAAGAATTAGGTTTTCCTAAAACAGACGATTTCAATGCTAACATTTGGGGTGCTGGTTTAAACGATTTAACCGTAACTCCAGAAGGAGAACGTTGTTCTACAGCAAAAGCTTTCTTAGTACCTATTTTGTCTCGCGAAAATTTAACAGTGGTTACCAATGCGCAAGCACAAAATTTAATTTTTGATGGTGAGACTTGTATTGGCGTTCGTTATAAAAAAGTAGACCAACTAATTACGGCACATAGCACAAAAGAAGTTATTGTATCTGCAGGGGCAATTGGTTCTCCACAGTTATTAATGCTTTCTGGTATAGGAAATGCTGAAGATTTAGAAAAACTAGGTATTGATATTGTGAAAAACCTTCCAGGTGTTGGACAAAATTTACATGATCACCTATTGACAAGTGTTATATTCGAAGCAAAACAGCAAATACCACCACCGCAAGCAAACCTTTTAGAAGCGCAGTTATTCTGGAAAAGTCGGCCAGATATGTTAGTTCCAGATTTACAACCACTTTTTATGGCATTACCGTATTACAGTCCTGGTTTTGAAGGTCCGGAAAATGCATTCACATTTTGCGCAGGTATCATTAGACCTGTAAGTAGAGGAGAAATAAAACTAAAGTCATCCAAACCTGATGACGAATTACATTTAGATCCAAATTATTTAGGAGAGCAAGCCGATGTAGATGCCATGTATGAAGCGGTTAAAATATGTCAGAAAATGGGTTACACGGAAGCAATGAAAGCATGGACAAAAGAAGAAGTGTATCCAGGTAAAGATAAAACCAAAGAAGAAGTTCTTGATTATATTAGAAAATCTTGCGCCACATACCATCATATGGTTGGTACTTGTAAGATGGGAATCGATAGTTTGGCAGTTGTTGATCCAGAACTAAAAGTACATGGAATAAAAGGATTACGAGTAGCAGATGCATCTATAATGCCAGCAATTACCTCTGGAAACACAAATGCTCCAGTGATTATGATTGGTGAGAAAGCTGCCGATATGATCTTGAATTAAAATTATATACCAAGCAAACAGTAGACGTTTCTTATAAAACTTCTTCTATTAAAGCCTTAACTAAAGAGAAAATAGGATTGGTATTCTTTCTATTATTAAAAAAAACCTATTAAAAATACTTGTTTTTAATAGGCTTTTTTGGCTTTATGATTTGGATGTGAAAGGTTTTATTCTGTCGGAGCTCCAGATGAATTCATTTTCATTTCATGATCATATTTACAACAATCCGGTAAATTCTCATAGGCTTTTTCACTTCCTAGAACTTTATCGGTATCATAACCAGAAGCTGCAACGGCATTATGAATAGCCATGGCATCAGTTTTAGTATCATCAAAAGAAACATTCATTTTCTTTTTATCTACATCCCAAGTTGCTTTAGATACACCAGCAACAGCATTTGCGGCTTTTTCGATCGTACTTTTACACATACCACAGTTTCCGCGTACACCAAAAGAAATATCGGCCATAGCCATTTCCTTGGATACTTCGGTAGTTGCTGTTTCTGTTTCCTGTTTGGTTTCGTTTTTACAACTTGTTAAACCCATTGTAGCTATTACAGCTAGACTTAAAACTATTTTCTTCATTGTTTAAAAATTTATGTATTTGTTATTTATTTAATTACTTGTAAAGCCCATACTATTAATAGAAATCCGACACCCGTTAAAGCTGGAGCTGGAATTTTCATTATAACACCAATACCAAGCATCGCTATTGCTGTTAAAGCAAGTAGAACGCTTATAATATTTAACTTCTTTATTCTAGTCATCCTATATTCGTTTTTAATGTTATTATTTATTTGATTTCTTGAATGACACTTCCACAGGTCATCATTGTCTCTCCGTAATACGGATTTCGGATATCTTTTTCATTACTCAGCCACATGGCACCATTGTTATTATTTGCCATTGGGCATTTTTGAACATATAATGTGGTATTCAAATCCTCTATATTCATAACTATTGCTACTATATTTTCATTGAGTATAACAAAATGCTCCCGTTGGTTTTCTATTTCTTTAGTTTCGGAAATCGCTTTTAGCATAGATAGCGTTTTATTAAAATGTCCTAATTCCATTTTCCCTAAACCAGTTACATCGAAATTTTGTGCTTTCTGATGCATAGTACCTGCAAAATCAGAAACCGTATTCCCATTACTTTCAATAAAGGCATCTTTCATCTTTAGGTACATAGGAAGTATTTCTTTAAACTCTTTTTGAAAATGGGTAGGGAATGTCATTTTCATAAGTTCCATAGCTGGTTTAGATGCTGCTGTATTGGATGTATTCATCATCGATTTCTTACCTTGTAATTGTGCCGCTGCGTCTACGGTAAAAGTCCCGTTGGTTACAATTTCATCTTCCTTTTGCAAACCTTCTAAAACGATATAATTACTACCTATTCGATTCCCTAATGTGATTTCACGCATTTCAAAAACAGGTGCTGTAGGATTAGTTTTTACATATACTACCGAACGCTTTCCGGTCCATAAAACAGCAGAAGCTGGAATTGATAATTCGTGTTCTTTACTGGAAGAAGCGATTCCTTTTATTTTTCCTTCCACAAACATTCCAGGTTTAAATAGATCTTCTTTATTATTAAGGACTACTCTTAATTTTACCGTTCGAGTTTTCATATCTAAAATAGGATCTATAAAATCTACTTTCCCTTGGAATGTTTTATCTGGATACGCATTGGTTGTTATTACAACAGCTTGCCCTTTTTTAAATTGGCTGATTTGATTTTCATACACATCAAAATTTGCCCAAACCGTGTTTAGGTTGGAGACTTTAAAAATGGGTTTTCCATCCATAATATGCGAACCTTCATTTATGGCAATTTCGGTCACCACACCAGATACATGTGAGTAAATTGTAAAACTTCTTTTTACTTGACCTGTCTGTTCCACTTCATCCAATTGTGATCCGTGAATCATCCAGTTTTTAAATTTATTTTTAACCGCATTATACAATTGTGGTTGCGATGCTTTTAACTTATAGGTGGTAATTAATTCTTGTTGTGCCGCAATAAGTGCTGGTGAATATATTTGAGCAATCGCCTGTCCTTTTTTAACACGTTCCCCTAACGAATTCACATATAGTTTTTCTATTCTTCCATCAAAATGAGCCGGCATGGTAGCTGTTTCATTTTCATTCTCCGTGATTTTTCCAGATAAAATGATACCGGAATCCGTATTGGTATTACTTGCACCAACCATAGAGGTTTGTATGTTTGCCAATGCCATTGCATTTTCTGAAAGTTGGAATTGATCCGCTAATAAACCATCCGAATTATTTTCTACAGGAATTAAATCCATCCCGCAAATAGGACAATCGCCAGGTTCCGTTTTCATAATTTGTGGATGCATGGAACAGGTCCACATTTGGTTTGTTTCTGCTACAGTATCGTGCTTGTGTATTTCTTCTGTATTTGATGCACCTCCAAAAAGGAACCATCCTAAAATTAATCCAACTATAATCAAACCTATATAAATACTATACTTTTTCATAAGTTTCTATGTTTTTAAAACCTACCAGGAAGCTTCCTCTGTCAGCAATACCTTGCAGGTTAATTATCTTATTATTTTTCATTATACTATATTTTAATATTTCTTAATCGCAATGCATTTGCAATCACCGAAACCGAACTAAAACTCATGGCTAAAGCTGCGATCATTGGGGATAATAAGATTCCGAAAACAGGAAATAAAACACCTGCTGCAATTGGTATTCCGATCGTGTTATAAATCAATGCAAAAAACAGATTCTGTTTAATATTTTTCATTACTGCAACGCTTAAATGTTGCGCTTTTACAATACCGTGTAAATCGCCTTTTACTAAAGTGATCATCGCACTTTCAATGGCTACATCTGTTCCTGTTCCCATCGCGATACCAACATCACTTTTCGCCAATGCCGGAGCATCATTAATGCCGTCACCAGCCATAGCTACAACTTTTCCTTGTTGTTGTAACTTCTCTACTTCTTGTAGTTTATTTTCTGGTAACATACTTGCTTTAAAGTCCGCAAGATGCAGTTCCGAAGCAACAGCTTGTGCGGTATCGTGATTATCACCTGTAAGCATTATTACTGCAATTCCTTTATCTTGAAGTGCCTTAATCGCTTTTGCGCTAGTTGTTTTTATTTTGTCTCCAATAACCACATAACCAACTACTGTTTTGTCTATGGATACATAGGAAACGGTCTTCCCTTGTTTTTGATAGGTTTTCACTTCTCCCTCCATTTTTGAAGTAATTTCAGCATGGACATAATCCATCATTTTAGGATTTCCTAAGGCTACTTTTTTATTGTTTATCGTAGCTTCCACACCTTTTCCTGTAACAGCACTAAAGCCTTCTGATTTTAATACTTCGCTATTTTGCTCTTTACCATATTTTACGGTGGCTTCGGCTAAAGGATGTTCACTATTTATATTTAAAGACACAATGTATTGCAGCACTTCTTTATCCGTTAAAACGGTATTAAATGCAGCTGCTTTTTCTACGGTTGGTTTTCCTTCGGTAATGGTTCCCGTTTTATCAATAATTAAAGTATCTACTTTGGCCATTCTTTCCAATGCTTCTGCATTTTTTACCAAGACACCATTTTGAGCACCTTTACCAACACCAACCATTATAGACATTGGCGTCGCTAAACCTAGTGCACACGGACAAGCAATAATTAATACGGCAATGGCATTGACAAAGGCATATACATAAACAGGTTCTGGTCCCCAAATAGTCCAGATTGCAAAAGTGATTAAAGAAATAAGAACCACAACAGGCACAAAATAACCAGAAACTTTATCTGCTAAGTTCTGAATTGGCGCGCGACTTCTACTAGCATCATTCACCATTTGAATAATTTGAGAGAGTAGTGTATCGCTACCAATTTTTTCAGCTTTCATTAAAAAAGTTTGATTTCCATTGATGGTACCACCGCTTACTTTATCGCCTTCGAATCGGTCTACAGGAAGGGGTTCTCCAGAAATCATAGATTCGTCAATAGTGGTGTTTCCTTCTGTAATAACACCATCTACAGGAATCTTATCTCCAGGTTTTACTTTTAGAATATCGTGTAAAGCAATCTTATCGATAGGCACTTCCATAGCTTCGCCATTTACTATTTTGGTTGCTTTATTGGGTGCTAATTTTAGTAACTCTTTTACTGCGGAATTGGTTTTACTATGCGCACGCGCTTCTAAAAGTTGTCCTAAAAGCACCAATGTTAGAATTACCGTTGCCGCTTCAAAATACACATGTACGGCACCAGAAGCTGTTTTAAATTGACTTGGAAAAATGTCTGGGAAGAACATTCCGAATACCGAAAATAGCCAAGATACACCTGCACCAATTCCGATAAGTGTAAACATATTGAGATTCCATGTTTTGATACTTCGATAGGCACGTTCAAAAAACATCCAAGTGGCATAAAACACTACAGGAATCGATAGTGCAAACTGAATCCAATTCCATTGTTTCTGTTCCATAATAGTATATAATGGATTGTTTGGAATCATTTCACTCATGGCAATTAAAAATATAGGCACTGTGAATACCACTGCAATCCAGAACTTTTTTAAGAGCTTTTTATAGGTTTTCTCTTCTGCGGAAATATCTGGTTTCATGGGTACTAAATCCATACCGCAAATAGGGCAGGAGCCTGGCTCATCTTTTATAATTTCTGGATGCATTGGGCAAGTCCATTGCTCTGCAGTATGGATAGATAGATTTTGCTCTTCTACTAAATCCATTCCACAAACCGGACAATCACCAGGCTTATCGTAAGTTTTATCACCTTCACAATGCATTGGGCAATAGAACGTCCCGCTGCCATTTCCTTTTGGTTGCACGTCTTTTTTAACTTCTGTATGCTGGTGATGTTCTCCTAATTTGTGAATGCTATATCGTCCACCATCCTTTTTTAGAGCTTCTTGAAATTGTTCTAAAGGGATATGAGCTTCCATTTCTATGGTAGCTTCTGCTTTTTCTAAATCTACTGAAGCTTTAGAAACACCTTTTACTTTAGAAAGGGTTTCTTCAACATGACCGCGACAACCGTTGCAAGTCATTCCATGTATGTGATAGGTATGTTTCATTATTTTTGAGTTAGATAATTAATAATTGTGGATTGTACGTAATATGTTTTAATGGATTCTTTTTGATTCATCTCAAACTTCAATTGTAATTCTTGAATGTCTAAAACATCGTTAAAATCAATCGTTCCTGTTTCATAGCTTTTTACTAAAATAGTTTCCGCATCTTTCGCTTGCTTTAAATTTTTAGCTTGTATGTCGAATTTAATTCGCGACTGGTTACGTTGAGAAATGGCTTTGGATAAGTTAGCCTGCAATATATTTAGCCGCTCTACTTTTTGAAATTGGATTTCCTGTTTGCGGAGTTCATTTTGTTTAGAAACCGATTTATATTTCTTATTAAAAATTGGAATAGAAATGGAAACCATTGGCATTACAACATCTTTTCCGTTATCTATTAGGTTCATATCTGTTCGTTCGGAAACAGGAATATAATCCAACCCAAAGCCAAACATTGGCATAGCTTCTCGCTGGTTAAGCAGTTCTGATTGCGCTACCGATTCATATAACTTGTCATATTTTAAAAGTTCCGGATTTAAGGAAATCGTCTCCAATTCTAGTTGAAAATCTTCTTTAGGTATTTCTAAAGCTGCTACAACGGGTACTTCTAAATCATATTTACGATTCAATAAACTATTCAAAGCCGCCTGAAAACCTTTTGATTGTTGCGTTAAGACTTCATTTTCTTGTTGTAATTCATTTTGTCTTATTTGTAATCGAAGCACGTCTACAACAGATGCCTTACCAACTTCTACAGAAGTTAATGCAAGTTGCTCGTAGGTTTTTAACAAATCTATAGTGCTAGAAATCACTTCCTTTTTAGCTTTAATTTCATAAAGCTGATAATATAATTGGGAAACAGCAAGTACCAATTTTCGCTTTGCAATGGTGACCTCCACGTACTCTGTATCTGCCATAGAGGATGCGTAATTTTCCCTTGCGGTTATGGTTCCAAACCAAGGTAACATTTGTTTTACCGAAAATCGAGCACGTTGTGCACCAACACGAGTCTCTGGTGTGGTCACAAAATAACCTACACTAAATTCCGTATTAGGAATGTTATTTACTTCTTTTACTTTTTCGGAAGCAATACCATAGCGCAATTCATATTTCTTGATTTCTGGACTATTTTCTAAAGCTTCATTAATATAAGTTTCTAATTCTTGACCATTCATAAAGTGAAAAGTGAAAAGTGAAAAACTAAAAATAGCTATCCTTTTTAAATGAAAGTCGAAAGGTGAGGATATTAAAATCAGTACTTTTTTTAAAAGATTTCCCATTATAATTTAGATTTTGCTGTTTTTATAGAACTTACTAACATAGCCACCAGTTTTTTGTTTAATTCATTATGAACTTGGTATTGATCTTTATCCATATAATTTGTGTCTTTTAATAAATCGATCCAATACAACGTCTCATTTGCTTCTTTAAGCGAAATGCTCATTTTATTTATGAAATCTTTTTTTCTTTGAGCAAATTCAGCTTCACGAATTAATGCTCCAATTGCAGTTCCACTTCTTAAAAGTTGTTTACTCAAAATATATTCCTTTTTTTCTGTAACTAGTAATTGCGATAATTTCACAATTAAAATAGCAAAGGCATAACTTTTATCTTTTAAAATACTTTTACTCATGATTTTAAACTTTTAGTTTTTCACTTTTCACTTTTCACTTTTCACTTTTCTCTTTTCACTTTTTAATTTCATTTCCTCTCTCCAGCTATATAAAACGGGAACGATAAAGTAGGAGGTAACGTCAATTACCATTCCTCCAAATATTGGAATAGCCATCGGAATCATAATATCACTTCCTTTTCCTGTAGAAGTTAATACAGGTAGCAATGCAAGAATAGTCGTTACTGTGGTCATTAAACATGGACGAATACGTTTTTTGGCAGCTTCTAAAGCGGAAGCTCTAATACTCCTTTTATCCGTTGGTTTTTCACGATCAAAAGTTTGTTTGAGGTACGTGGCCATCACCACGCCGTCATCGGTAGCAATTCCGAATAATGCTATAAAACCGACCCAAACCGCGACACTTAAATTGATGGTTTTCATATTGAAGAGGTCTCTCATATTCTCACCGAAGAGACTGAAATTAAAGAACCAATTTTGTCCGTATAACCAAATCATAATAAAACCACCTGCAAATGCAACCGCAATTCCGGTAAATACCATTAATGAAGTGGTTACCGATTTAAATTGAAAATAAAGAATTAGAAGGATGATGGCTAATGCCAACGGAACAACAACAGCAAGTGTTTTTTCCGCACGTAACTGATTTTCATACGTTCCTGTGAATTTATAACTGATTCCTTTAGGAACAATTAACTCTCCAGAATCTATTTTTTGTTGAAATAAAGCTTGTGCATTTTCTACCACATTCACTTCTGCAAAACCATCGATTTTATCAAACAACACATAACCGACTAAAAAGGTATCTTCACTTTTAATAACTTGTGGACCTTTTTCATACCGAATCGTTGCCAATTCGCTTAACGGAACCGGACTTCCTTTTTCAACAGGAATATATATGTCTTTTATATCTTCTGGATTACCACGTAATTCTCTTGGATATCGAACACGAACGGCATAACGCTCTCGCCCTTCCACGGTTTGGGTTAGTGCCATTCCTCCAATAGCCACTTTCAGTACACTTTGCACATCTTCAATAGAAATTCCGTAACGTGCAATTTTTTCTCTATCGATATCAATTAGCAAATACGGTTTACCAACAATTCTATCGGCAAAAACGGCTTCGACTTTAACACCTTCTGCTTGTTTTAAAAGGTTTTCCAATTCCAACCCGAAAGCTTCGATTTGTTTTAAATCTTGTCCTTTTACTTTTATTCCCATCGGAGCCCGCATTCCTGTTTGTAACATTACCAATCGAGTTTCAATAGGTTGTAATTTTGGAGCAGAAGTTACACCTGGTAATTTGGTGACTTTTATTATTTCTTTCCAAATATCATCTGGATTCTTAATTTCTGGTCGCCAGTTACGGTAGAATTCACCATCGTTATCTTCAATTAGCTGGGAATTTGAAACTGTGGTTGTCACTTCGAGTGATTCTGATTTTTCATCCGAATTATTTCGAGAAGTATAGGATCTCGATACATCACTCGTACCTCGTGATACTCGATCTGACATTCTATTTAATCTTTCACTACCATCAGTCGCCAATTGTCCGTTTTTCAATATAAACAAGCCATCGGCATTCACTTTATAACGTTGCCTTTTTCCTTCGGCATTACGCATATATTCGGATTTATACTGAATCATATTTTCGTACATTGATAAAGGCGCAGGATCTAACGCAGATTCTGTTCTACCAGCTTTTCCTACTACCATTTCAATTTCTGGAATGGTAGCAACTGCCATATCTAATTGCTGTAATACCCGTTTATTTTCTTCTACACCCGCATGCGGTAGCGAAGTAGGCATTAATAGAAATGATCCCTCATTTAAAGAAGGCATGAACTCTTTTCCTGTGTTGTTCATAATCCAAACTCCAGAAACAAGAACGGTAGCAGGAATAATTAGAAATAGCATTTTGTTTGCCAAAGCCCATTTTAAAATGCTTCCGTAATAGATTCTTAAAACGGAGAAGATTCCTAAAATTCCGAAGCAAATAATAGCCACAAAAACTAAATTGATTAGAATACTACGATCAAAACCTAAGGGTCTCCAATATTCGGCAAGTAGAAATACAATGGCTGCTGAAGAAATAATGATGTTAATCAAGTTTCCTTTTTTAGCATCTATTTTACCCAAAACAATCAGTAAACCTGTAATTCCGAAAGCAATTAAAATGGTTCCTAACCAATAACCAGATAGGATTACTGCAATTCCGGCAACTATTATTGCGGTATTTAAGAAATATCTAAAGGTGTTTTTAAGTACTGTTTTTCGGAATAAAAAAGCGGCTAATGGCGGAATTATAAATAAAGCAATTACCAAGGATGCCGATAAAGCCATAGTTTTTGTAAATGCTAAAGGTCTAAATAGTTTTCCTTCGGCACCAATCATTGTAAAAACAGGTACAAAACTTATTATGGTAGTTAAAACGGCTGTTAAAATTGCACCAGATACTTCCGCAGTAGCGTTATAAACAATTTCGTTAATAGTATACGCGGTACCATCTTCACGAAATCTTAATTTTTGCTCATCCAGATGGCGAATCATATTTTCGGCAAGTATGACGCCAACATCCACCATAGTTCCAATAGCTATGGCAATACCTGAAAGTGCTACAATATTTGCATCGACATGAAATAGTTTCATCGTTACAAAAACCATTAAAATCGCAACTGGTAATAATCCGGAAATTAAAAGGGATGCTCTTAAATTAAACACCATTATAATAATCACCAAAATAGTAATTAGTATTTCTAGCGTTAATGCTTCACTAAGTGTGTCTAAGGTTTCTACAATAAGTTCGGAACGATCATAAAAAGGAACCACTGTTAGTTGTGAGGTTCTTCCATCTGCTAAAACTTTAGTAGGCAAACCACCTTTTAGCTCATCAATTTTCGCTTTTACATTGGTAATTACTTCCATTGGATTGGCGCCATATCTAGCAACTACAACACCACCAACCACTTCGGCACCTTCTTTATCTAATAAACCACGACGTGCAGCAGGACCTAAAGATACTTTAGCAATGTCTTTAATCTTGATGGCTGTATACTCTTCGGAAGTTACTACGGCATTTTCAATATCTGCAACCGATTTTACATAGCCTAAACCACGAACTAAATATTCGGCTTGATTGATTTCTAACGTTTGCGCACCAATATCTTGATTACTACTTTTAACTGCCTTTACCACTTGGTTTAAACCAATATTATATTGACGCATTAACTCTGGGTTCACATCTATTTGATATTCTTGCACATAACCACCAATAGAAGCTACTTCGGAAACACCACTTGCAGAAGATAATGCATATTTTACGTAGTAATCTTGAATGCTACGTAACTCTTGTAAATCCCAGCCACCAGTTACTTTTCCGTTTTCATCGCGACCTTCTAAGGTGTACCAATATACCTGACCTAAACCGGTAGCATCTGGACCCAAAGCAGGATTAATACCATCTGGTAATACATTATTTGGTAGGGAGTTTAATTTTTCTAAAATCCGACTTCGGCTCCAATAAAATTCGATGTCTTCCTCAAAAATAATATAGATACTAGAGAAACCAAACATAGAAGAACTACGAATGGTTTTAACACCAGGAATACCGAGTAGGGAAGTGGTTAGTGGATAGGTAATTTGGTCTTCGATATCTTGTGGCGAACGACCTTCCCATTTTGTAAAAACGATTTGCTGGTTTTCACCAATATCGGGAATAGCATCTACAGCTACTGGATCACTTGGCAAAAAGCCAGTTTCCCAATTAAAAGGTGCATTTACAGTTCCCCATCCTATAAAAAGGACGAGTAATAAAACGGCTACGAGTTTATTCTCTATTAAGAATTTAATGCTTTTATTTAGCATGAATTTTGATTATTAAACAGTTAGAAAGGGATGCTATCCCAAATAGGAAAACACCAAATACAAGAAATCATCCTAATGAAATAAATCATTGGATAATACAGTCTATTGTTTAAAAATCAAATTAAATAAGTCTCGTCTAGCTTGAAGATTTCCTTGCTGACGAGTGGTGGTTCATATGCTTTATACGCAGATACATTGCTGTCTACACCTTCAAAAAGGTGGCTATATGTATATACAAATGAAGCTATAAATACTTGCTGTTCTAAAGAAATAGTATCGAATTGAATTTGTAGTTGGTCTTGACCATCTACAAGTAACTGTTCGTCATTACAGCATTTTTTTTTAGTGATGGAACAACCATCTGTAGCGGGCTTCTCCATTTTCATTCCGCAACCTTTTGCTTTATTAAAAATAGCAGTTTCCACTAAAGTATCACCACAATAATGCATGCTTACACTGAATGACATTGTAGAGAATAACACTACAAAAGCCATTGCAAAAGACATTATTTTATGGAATATTTGCTTCATATGAATTACAAAGTTACAACATTTTAACTACCCTGAATTTTGTTTAACAGAATTTTAAAATTATTTCATTTGGATTAACCGACTTTACTTTATTACTGGTAAATTCTTATCCGTTCTTTTCAAAATAAAAAAAACACCCCTTTTCAATACAAAAAGAGATGCTTTAAAATAGTTTGATTTTACTTAAACTTTGCTATTAATCAATCCAAACTAAATTTTTTAATGAAAATATTATTCTTAGGGAACTATTCTTATGGTAACTTATTTTTATTGTACATCGTTTTTTCAAATAAGACGATGTTTTGAAATTATCTTGCTTTATGGGTTCTTGTTAATATATATCGGATGTCATAAATCTCTGCGGCATAATCGGATTCTATTTTAACTGTTCCACCGTTTAACTCCCAAGTAGCTAATGTGTACGCATTAAAAGAACTCAAATAATAATGTTCTACTCCAACCCCTTTTGACGTAATAAAGTCTCTTGTATATATTTCTCCAACAGCACCTCCAATATCGATTGCTACTGTTATTTTTGTTGTTTTATTAGCTGTAGGGTTTACTTTAAATTCTATTAGTACATTTAAACCATCTCCATTTCTTCCTGTTATAGTAGAAGTAGTAGGATCATAAAATGCTGTTACATCCATAGGTTTTTGACCATCTCTTATAGTACTTGCATCATTAGGCAAAGTCACTTTAGAGTACGCTGTTAGTGTTAAAGGACTTGCAGAAGTATATGTTCCATCTACATAATCTCCCCATCCGGTATAATCACCACTACTGCCACTTGCGGCACTAAGGCTTACCCAACTCGCTCCATCAAAGAAGTAAAACCCATTTAAATCGGTATCAAAAACCAAGAGCCCTTGCACAG
The DNA here is from genome assembly GCF_053601555.1 of Lacinutrix sp. MEBiC02595. Lineage (NCBI taxonomy): Bacteria > Pseudomonadati > Bacteroidota > Flavobacteriia > Flavobacteriales > Flavobacteriaceae > Lacinutrix > Lacinutrix sp. MEBiC02595. The sequence continues at coordinate 390,170 of NZ_JBSHNU010000217.1, forward strand.
GACTGGATATCGCTGCTTTTTGAGCGGTAGTCATTCTTGGTGTTAACATTCCTTTATCTGTGGACTTTACATCCAGCATAGAGGAACCATCTGGCGTTAATGTTCCTATACCTACCTGTGCTATAATATTATTATTAATCGAAGTAAAAAGGGTAAAGACAATAAGTAGTAATAATTTTTGTGTAAGTTTCTCCAAGCTTATAGTTTTTTTGGGGTTTATATATTTGGAACAATTTTCCTTTTATACGATACAAAAGTATTTAGTTCGTATTTGGTTTATATTATTCCTATTTGTTTCGAAAACTAGAAGCAATTGAGATGCCAAAACAAATCTACATATAGAAAAAATAAATAAACCACTGACTGCTATACGTTTAAAAAAAAATCTAAAAAAAAGGGCTAGATAGAAAACATCGTTATACCGTCGTTTTTTTTCGGTCAAAATGCTAAAGTCACGGAATACCGATAAATAAATCTGTACATAATGGGTGTAATAAGAGAGAATCATACTATATATGAAAACGTATATGGATACGGATTAAACGTTTCGGAAATGAAATAATTCCATACTACATAGTAAAGCAATCACAGACTGCTATAGAATAAAAACAGTAATTATTAAGAGTTGAACTTCGTTTTGTTCCATTTCCTTTATTGCTACTTAAATTATAGCTGCTAATCTACAAGCTTGGTTTATGGCGCGTTTTGCATCCAATTCTGCGGCAACATCTGCACCTCCAATCACATGTACTTTTACACCTAATGCTTCTAAAGGTTCCAATAATACTTTAAAAGGTAATTGGCCAGCACAAATAATAATGGAATCTACTGCCAGTACTTTTTGCTCTTTATTTTGAACATAATGCAAACCTTCATCATCAATTTTGGTGTACTGTACTTCATTGATAAATTGCACTTTTTTCTTTTTCAATGTAGAACGATGAATCCAACCTGTGGTTTTACCCAAATTACCACCAAATTTTCCTTTGCTACGCTTGAACATAAAAATTTCTCTAGGCGAAGGATGCACTTCTGCTTTTACGCCTTCCGTTCCACTACGAGCCTCCATGGTTTTATCAATTCCCCATTCTTTTAACCAAGCATCAATATTTAAGGAAGTACTTTCCCCTTCGTGTGCTAAAAATTCGGAAACATCAAAACCAATACCTCCAGCTCCAATTACGGCAACACGTTTTCCAACTGGCTTTTTCCACTTTAAAACATCCAAATAATTTAAAACTTTAGGATGATCGATTCCTACAATTTTCGGGTTTCTGGGTTTAATTCCGGTAGCTAATATAACTTCATCAAAATTGCCATTTTTTAAATCTTGAGCAGTTACTCGTGTATTTAATTTCACGGTTACTTGATGCAATTCTAATTGTTTTTTAAAATAGCGAATGGTTTCATAAAACTCTTCTTTTCCTGGAATTTGCTTTGCTAGATTGAATTGACCACCAATCTCTTTATCGGCATCAAAAAGAGTAACTATATGTCCGCGTTGCGCAGCAATAGTAGAAGCTGCCAAACCAGCAGGACCAGCACCAACCACGGCTATTTTTTTCTTTTTTTCTGTGGGAAGATAATTCAGTTCCGTTTCATGACATGCTCTAGGATTCACCAAACAGCTTGCTACTTTTTGTTCAAAAACGTGATCTAAACATGCTTGATTACAACCAATACACGTATTTATTTCGTCCGATTTATTCGCTTTCGCTTTATTTACCCATTCTGGATCCGCTAAAAACGGTCTTGCCATCGAGACCATATCGGCATGTCCTTCTGCCAATATTTTTTCCGCGGTTTCTGGCATATTTATTCTATTGGAAGTAATTAACGGAATAGAAAGTTCTGCTTTCATTCTTTTGGTTACCCAAGTAAATGCAGCTCTTGGTACCGATGTAGCAATAGTTGGTATTCGTGCTTCATGCCAACCAATTCCTGTATTTATAATGGTAGCTCCGGCTTTTTCAATTTCTTTACCTAAGGTAACGACTTCTTCCCAAGTACTTCCTTTCTCGACTAAATCTAGCATGGACAAACGATAGATTATAATAAATTCTTTACCAACAGCTTCCCGAGTTTGTTTTACTAATGCTATTGGCAAGCGCATTCTATTGGCATAACTTCCTCCATAATCATCGGTACGCTTGTTGGTTCTTTCGGCAATAAATTGGTTAATTAAATAACCTTCTGATCCCATAATTTCCACCCCATCATAACCGGCTAATTTTGCTAGTTTAGCGGAGTTTACAAAATCCCGAATAGTACGTTGGATACCGGATTTTTTCAGTTTAAAAGGTTTAAAAGGAGATATCGGTGATTTTAAAGCCGAAGGCGCAACCACAAATGGATGATAACCATAACGTCCAGCATGTAAAATTTGCATACATATTTTTCCGCCTTCCTTATGTACGGCATCTGTAATCACTTTGTGATGTTTGGCATGTTTTTTAGTACTCATTCGCGCAGAAAAAGGACCTGTCCAACCTTGTACGTTTGGGGCAATTCCACCAGAAACAATTAGTCCTACGCCTCCTTTTGCACGTTCGGCATAATAAGCTGCTATTTTTTCTAAGCCATTTTTCTTCTCTTCTAAACCGGTATGCATGGAACCCATTAGAATTCGGTTTTTAAGCGTTGTAAATCCTAAATCTAATGGTTCAAAAATATGTGTAAACTTGGTCATTTCTTTTTAATTTTTACTTGGAACGAATATCTTTTGGTAAGATACGTTTTTAATAAAAAAATAACCAAGTAATAATGAAATAGGAGTGAAGTACTAGAATACGAACAACTTATACGTTTTAAAACGTACAAAAAGCATCATTTTAAACGGTGAAAATTTCAGCATAAAGGAGTAAAAGTACTAGGAGCGAAGCGTATTCTCCTTTTAATTTACTTTTTTTAATAAACTATTAATTAAATATTTAATCGACTATAGACCATAGACTTATAGCTTTCGCCAATAGGAATTCTTTCGTCTTTAATTACAATTCTATTTTTTTGTATAGATGTTATTTTATTGACATTAACAATATACGATCTATGTACTCTTATGAAGGTACTTTCCGGGAGTTTGGACTGGATTTCTCTAAAGCTCATTAGGGTTAATATGGGTTTGGCATCTTCGGAATGAATTTTTAAATAATCCTTTAAACCTTGAATGTGCTTTATTGCGTGCATATCGATTTTTAAATTTTCGTATTCTGATTTTACAAAAATAAAGTTGTCTTCATGCGATGCAATTTCGCCACCTGCAGACGAAAAATTAAAGGAAGTATTGCTATCATTTAGTCGAATCATTTCTTTTACTCTATTCACTGCTTTTATAAAACGAGGAAATGGAATCGGTTTTACTAGATAATCGACTGCATTTAAATCAAAACCTTCTAAAGCATATTCGGGATATGCTGTTGTAAAAATAAAGTACGGCACTTTTCCTTCTAATGATTTTATCAGCTCTATTCCAGAAATATTAGGCATTTCAATATCTGAAAAAACCAAATCAATAGTATTATTGTTTATAAAATCTAAAGCTTTAATAGCATTTGTAAATGTACAAATCACCTCAATACCACCTATCGCTTGACAGTATGATTCAATAATATCAATCGCCAAAGGCTCGTCATCAATTATTATGCATTTCATTATTATTTAAATTTAAGGTTAAAAAGGCTCTGTAATGGGTTTTATCTTGTTCTATCTTTAATTCGTGATTATTCTTATATAAATACTGGAGTTGATTTTCTATATTGGGTAATCCAACACCGGAATTCTTTTTATCTCGTTTATATAATCCTACAATATTTTCTACCGTAAAGTTCAATGTATTATTGTCGACTACAATTTTAATATTGATATGCGTATTCCCTTCATAATCTGTTCCGTATTTAAAGGCATTTTCAATGAAAGGAATTAACAACAAAGGAAAGATTTTTAAGTTTTTTGTATTCCCGTTTATGTTAACTTTAACAGCTTCACTATTTTTAAGTCGTAATCTTTGAAGCGCAATATAATTTTGGATATAATTTATTTCCTTTTCTAATGGTACTTGTTCATCTTTCACTTCGTAAAGCATATAGCGCATTAATTCGGATAAAGTAATTACTGCTTCTGGTGCGTCATCGGATTTACTTCGGACTAAGGAGTAAATACTATTTAAAGAATTGAATAAAAAATGCGGGTTTAATTGATTTCTTAAGAACTGTAATTTGATATCTTTTTGATTGTTTTCTAGCTCTTTAGATAATCGATCTCTTTTGTAGAAATCCATAACTAAGCTAAAAATACCACCTAATAGAAAAATAGACAAAGAGAATACAATAGGTACCGCATGTCGCATACCAAATAGACCTCTTCGTTTATTTCCTGGTCGCGGCATATCTCTAAAATCATTAACTTTTACCAAGTGGTCAAAAATCAAATTTTCTGTGATATAATTAAACAGCACTAAAAAAACTATAGCAACTAAAATGTAAAGTAGTAGTTTCCGTTTCAGTAATAAATAAGGAACAAAAACTAAATAATTGGCATAGAAAACCATGGGATGCATGGCTGCTCTAAAATACATTCCGGAAGGAATTTTGCCTAAATCCATGTACGCAGTGAACAACGGAAATATACTAATGCATAACCATACGAGTAGGTGTACTATAAATTCTTTATAAGATATTTTTATTTTCAAGTTTCTATTATTACAGATGAATTAAATTTTATCGAATTTAATATTATTATTTGTTAATTCGACAATAGTTATTCCGGGAAGCATGTTTTTTGAAAGTTTAGTCACAACCATTTTTCCTATTTTTTCGGCATCTTCTTTAGTTTTAAAAATCTGTTTTCCTTTTGCTGCCGGAATATATTCTTGTCGGATGTACAAATTATCATTGTTATACACCTCATAAATAAAGAAGCTATCTTTTGCCACCACCTTTAAAGAATACGGAGACGCTTTCACGATGTTTGTTTCGTTGTTTTCCGATGGAAAATAAAAAAACAGCATGGTAATCATGGAAACGGTTAAAAATATTGCAATGTATTTGTAAATATTTTTCATAACATTTGAATTTAAAAAAGAGTCAGAAGTAAAATAGGATTCTATTCGTACCCTGACTCTTCGTTTGTTATTTATTAATTATCATCATCATCTTGTTCCTGATTCGGGAAAAACTCCATATTATCATCTAGATATAAAGTTCCATTTCTACCAAGTGCTACAAAAGCACGTTCGCCATTAGAGAAAGAAATAGCATCTCTTCTTGAAAATAATTCAAAATCTGTTTTTTCTTCCCAATCTTGGTTTGAAGGATTAAACTCATATACTGTACTTATGCTAGTTACATATTCACCGCAAGCAATATATCCTTTACCACCAATAGTAAATGCTACAGCACTAGATCTAGTGATATCATAATCATCGTCGTCATCGTCATCATCGTCTAGATCTTCTAACTCTGTCCAAGTTTCTGTATCTAAGTTAAAAACCCAAAAATCTTCTTCATACACACCATTACTAATTCCGGTAGCTAAATAGGCATCATTCCCAATTGTAAATGTAACCGCATCTCTTCTTTTATCTCCTCCAAAACCAAAATTTTCTTGCCAAGTATCTGCTATTGGATCGTATTTCCAAAAATCTTTTTTATCACTTCCATCATAACCAGTACCTACGTATCCATAGCTATCTGAACTAAATCCTACTGCACCATAACGTGGAGAACCACCAAAATCTGCAATTTGTGACCATACATTAGTATTCGCATTATACTTGTAGAAATCGGATAATTCTTCGTTAGAATCTCCGTTATAACCTGTTCCTATATAGCCTTCATTATTAATCACTAGCGATGTGGCAGAACTTCGCTCGATACCAGGGAAATCGGATAATTGTTGCCAAGAATTCGTATCCATGTTATAGCTCCAAAAATCTTTATAATAATCGTCCCCATCATAGCCGGTTCCCATGTAACCCATGTTTCCTATAGTAAACGCTGCGGCGCTACTTCTAGCATCTTCGTTAAAAGTCGATTTTTTAACCCAATTACCAACATTGTCATCATCGTCGTCGTCATTACTACAACTACTAAATAGCGCAAGTATAGCACCCAAATACACAAATTTCAAGCTTGTTTTGTTAATCATTTTTTTCATTTCACTTTTTTATTTAAATTAAAACTAATTCCTACGTTTAATGATAAGGATTCGTTAGCATCAAAATCATATATTTTATTGTCGTTATTATCTATGGTAAGTTCACTATTGGTTAAATAGCCCACGTTAAAATTTGTTGTCCAATTTTCATCTAGATGCAATTTATATCCAAGAGCTAATTTCACCGCTTTGAATTCTAATTTGGAATGGTGTAAAACGTCATTGTTATTTACAATAAAACCCGAAGCATTATTCGCGTATATAGATTCTGGTTGTGCCGTAAAATCAAAACTATTCTTGTCATTTAATTTATAATAAGCTCCGGTAATTGGAATACCTATTTCATATTTAAATTTTTCATTGACATGCTTCTCATAAGAAATCAGTGGGTAAAAATTAGGTTTACCAAATAAGGTTCCATAACCAGCTCCAATCTTTAAATAGGATGGAAGTCCTTTGTTATCCCAGCTTTTCATAAAGTTAGCTTTGTAACTAAAAACAAAATCATCACTAGAAATTTTCTCCTTTAATGTAGAAGATAAATAAGGAGCTATGGTTAGGTCTAAACTCCAATTCTTTACTAAGTTTTTTTTATATTGTGCATACACCTGCATGCTATGCAACGCTTCAAATGCACCAAAATCATTATACAGATCATGGTCTTTAAAATCTATACTATTATTGGTATAGCTTAGACCAAAGTTTATTTTTGGTTTGTCTAATAACGATGAGAAATTAATAGCAATAGTTTTTTCTTCTATTTGAACATCATTCAAACTAGGATATATCTCATATTTAAAAGCTACCAAATCTTCCACATCTGTTATTGTGAAAACTTCTTGTCCATAAGAAGCTAAGGAAATCAAACTAAAGCTTAAATAATGTAACGTTTTTTTACTCATGTATTATAAAGGTTTTTTACTCATCGACTGCTAACATACTACCTCCATTCCTTAGGTTAATTATAAAATATACCTATCCTCTTTTTTTGTAGACAAACACAGGTTTTTAATCTACAAACATGGCTATGGCTTTTTATAGTATAAATAATGGTATTTGTAGATGAATAGTAGCTGTACGTATATTATACTTTTTATTAGGTGCAAAGGGTAGTTGATTTGTGCAAATACTTAAAGACCTATGTTTAAATTAAAAGCACACGTAATACCTTTCATAACCTTTATAACGGTTATAGCATCTATAATATCTTGCTCCTCAGAAACCGAAGACTCTAGTCTTTTAGCCGGCGAAGAATTTACAGATACCAACATTCGAGTCTTTTCTATGGATACTTTTTCGGTGACATTATCCACCATGAAATTTGATTCCATAATAACATCAACTAATAATAGATTATTGATTGGTCAATATACAGATGATGATATGGGAACTATAAACAGTTCTGCATATTTTCAGCTCAGCACTTATATTTATGCTATAGATAATCAAGCTGTTTTAGATAGTGTTGGATTAATTCTTGGCTATGATACCTATTCGTATAGTGATACGACGCAAGTTGCTTCCTTAAATGTATATAAGCTAACGGATAAATTAAGTTCTGATGATTCTTATTTTTATAACACTTCAGAATTTGGTTATGAAGCAACTCCTTTGGTACGTAAAACATACACGCCAACTCCTAATAAAGATTCGCTTCTTGTAACGTTACCATACAATTTTGGGGCAAACATATTTAATGGTATTCGAGACAATACAATTACAGATGATGAATCTTTTTATCAACAACTAAAAGGTCTTACAATCCGTCCAGACGCGAATGAAAACGCTGCTATAATTGGTTTTTCAACAACTAGCGCAGAAACGTATATGCGTTTTTATTACAGTATTCCAGGAGAGTTAGAAAGTGAAGAACTAACTTATGATATGACCATAGATACCTATTTTAATCATATAGAAAGTGATGTTAGCGGACTACCTCTAGAAATTTTAACCGATCAGGAAGATAATCTTTCTTCCCTCGAAAGTAACAATATCAGCTATAATCAAGCAGGTACCGGTTATGTAACTAAAATAGAGTTTCCTACCATAAAAGATATTTATAATATTGGTAGTTCGGGGACCATTCTCGAAGCAACACTTTATATAGAACCTAATGCAGATTCGTATTCTACTTTTCTGCCATTAAGCGAAGAATTATTACTATATACTATAGATCAAAATAATGATTTAGCAGATCAAATTTCGAATAGTGTAGATGTGGTTACTGCGACGCTTAGTACGGATGGTTCGGAGTTTAATAAAATAGCATACACCGTTCCGGTTACAGAATTTTTAGATAAAAAATTAAGTGAAAGTCCAGAAACCGAAGATGCTCTTATTCTAATCCCTAACGATTATACTTCCACTATAAATAAAATAATATTTAACGACAGTCAGAAATCAAACTTTAATACAAAATTAATTATAACCTATGCCGTATATGAATAAATTGAAGTACATCATTATTTTGGCCATGATGCTTGGGCAGTGTGGATATTCACAATCTAATAACCTTACAAGTTCCCCATATTCCCTTTTTGGTTTAGGAGTAGAAAACAACGCGAACACTGGTAGAAATAGTGGTCTTGGTAAAACAGGAGTTGCCCTAGATGCTAGTTATGGTGTTAATCTTTCTAACTCGGCTTCGTTTGCATCCCTAACACCAAATGAATTTGTATTCGATTTTGGAGGTTCTGCAGAATTAATTAATCTTTCTACCGATGGATCTGAAGAGCAAAATTTAACCAGTACTTTTACTAATATTTCTTTAGGATTTAATATAGATGGCAAGTATGGTATGGGATTAACATTAAAACCAGCCACTACTGTTGGATATTCTGTAATAGGGCTACAAAGTAATATTGAAGGAAGTAATGAAACATTTACAACCAATATTGAAGGATCTGGAGGATTAAATGAATTACGACTAGACTACGCAAGAACAATAAACAAAAACCTAAACGTTGGCGCTAAAGTTTCCTATTTATTCGGAAAAATAGAGGAAACGGAAACGACCATTACCACGGATAGCTATTTGGATATTACCGAAGAAAATTATTACCATGGTGCGCAGTTCGGATTAGGATTACAATATAAATATTTAGAGAAGCATAATTTTGGGGTGAAATTAGATTTTCCAACCGTTTTAAAAGGAACTAAAGATGTGAGAATCAGCAAATATATAGGCTCTGCTTATACCTTATTAGAAGATACCGAAGGAGAAAATATAGATGATTTTTACTTACCATTCAAACTTGGTTTTGGTTATAGCACTAGGTTTAAAAACTTTCTATTAACTGCGGATTATAGCAAAAGCTTTTGGTCTTCTACCAATCAGTCGGATGCTATTGGAGAGTACACAGATCAAAATACTTTTGGCTTTGGTGCTGGATATACTAAAAATCCTAATAGTCAAAAATACTGGGATCGTGTAGACTATCGAATGGGCTTAAATTATAATTCGGGATATTTAAAAGTGGAGGATACCAAAATTGATGCCTACGCAGCTTCTATTGGAATTGGTCTACCTATTGGCAGAAGATCTCTTCTAAACATTTCCTATTCTCTTGCAAAAAAAGGAACTACAGAGAGCTTACTGATACAAGAATATATTAATACACTAAACATCAATATTTCTTTATCTGATATATGGTTTCAAAAACCAAAGTATGAATAATGCGTATCCAGAAATGAGAATTCTGAATATCTATCTATAAAAAAAACCTATTCAAACGATTGTTTTGAATAGGTTTTTTTAGGATTTGAATACTGGTAATTTCCAGATCTATAGCATCACTATAGCAAAGGTTGTAGTACTTCCCATACCGTATTTGCAACTATTTTATGACCAGTAACATTAGGATGAATTCCATCCTGTTGATTCAGAGATGCAATACCACCAACATCCTTCAAAATAAAAGGAATAAAAGCGATGCTATTTTTTTCTGCTAAATCGGCAAACAACTGTCTAAATTCGGTAGTATAAGCCTGTCCCATGTTTGGAGGTAATTCCATGCCGCCAAGAACAATAACGGTTTCCGGACTTTTATTCTTCACCACATCAATAATGGCTTGTAAGTTGGCTCGGGTTTCTGTTAAAGGGACACCACGTAAACCATCATTGGCACCCAATTCTAATAAGAATATACTAGGCGCTTGTTTAATCACCCAATCAATACGACTTTTACCACCAGCACTCGTTTCGCCACTAACTCCAGAGTTAATTACCGTAAAGTCCAATTGTAAAGAATCTATGGTCTGTTGCAACACTGCTGGATATGCATCATTAGTATCGTCAAGACCATAACCTGCAGTGATACTGTCTCCAAAACACAAAATGGTTTTGCTTTTTGTTACAGGTGTAAGTACGGTTTCCTTCCGTGTTTCCGTTGGTTGCACTGCTGTTGTTTTGTCCGCTTTAGTATCTCCACAAGAAAAGAGGGAAACCACTAAAATAAAATAACAAAAATTTAAGAGTTTATACTCTCTTAGAATTGGTAAATATGCCTGTAATTGATTATTTTGACCCTTGGACATTCGTCTATATTTAATTTGAATTTATATGCCAAAGATATTAAAGATTACTGGTTTGGAAAAGACATATACCAGTGGTAACAAAGAATTAACGGTTTTACACGATATTTCATTTGATGTGGAGCAAGGACAAACCTTCTCCATTGTGGGTCCATCGGGAAGCGGAAAAACAACCTTACTAGGCCTTTGTGCTGGCCTTGACTATCCAAATGCAGGTACTGTGGAATTATGCGGACAGGATTTGAGCGCGTTAAATGAAGACCAACGCGCACAGTTGAGAAATAAGGAAGTTGGTTTTATTTTTCAGAATTTTCAATTACTACCCACATTAACAGCTCTTGAAAATGTAAGTGTGCCTTTAGAATTACAAGGTGCTAAAAATGCTACCACAAAAAGTAGGGCTTTATTGGAAAAAGTAGGACTTACAGATAGAGTACATCATTATCCGTCGCAACTATCTGGTGGCGAGCAGCAACGTGTGGCATTAGCTAGGGCGTTTGCAAATGCGCCATCCATTCTGTTTGCAGATGAACCTACAGGGAATTTGGATGATGAAACTGGTGAAAAGGTGGTGCAATTACTTTTCGAATTGAATAAAGAAAATGGAACTACTTTAGTGATTATCACACATGATTTGGAATTAGCAAACCGAACACAACAGATTTTAAAACTAAAAGGTGGAAAAATAGTCACTAACCAATCTACTACAGCACTGTAATCTATATGAACACTAAAAACTTACAAGTACGCTGGTTGTTTAAAATGGCATGGCGTGATGCCAAGGCTAGTAAAGTACGCTTATTGTTATTTATGGCGTCTATTATTTTGGGAATAGCAGCGGTGGTTTCTATCCAGTTATTTAGCACCAATTTAAAGGATAATATCCAAAGCCAATCCAAAACCTTAATGGGTGCCGATTATATTATCGATGCCAAACAAATACCAACCGAAAGCGCACAAGCCATCATCGATTCCTTACAACCGGATGCTTCGGAAGTGAACTTTGTCTCTATGATTGCCTTTCCTAAGAATGGTGGCACCAAATTAGTGAAGGTACAAGGCATGGAAGGAGGCTTTCCTTTTTACGGAAAAATAAATACAGAACCATCCAGTGCTGCAAGTAGTTATCAAGCATCTGGTGGCGCATTAGTGGACGCAACTTTAATGTTGCAATTCAACATACAACCAGGAGATTCTATTAAAATCGGACAACTAACGTTGCCTATTGCAGGTGCTTTAATATCCATGCCAGGAAATTCCGCAATATCTAGCTCTGTAGCACCTCCAGTAGTTATTCCATTCCGTTTTATTGAAGCTACCGAATTGCTTCAGTTTGGAAGTAGAAAAGAATACCAATATTTCTATAAAGTTTCTGATACGGTAAACTTAAAACATTTAGAAGATAAAATAGGACCATTACTCGATTTAGAAAATGCCGATTTAGATACGCATACGAGTACCACCCGACGTTTAGGTAAACGTTATGATAATGTGGGTAAATTCTTGAATTTAGCGGCATTTATTGCATTACTACTCGGTTGTATTGGTATTGCCAGTTCCGTACATATTTATATCAAAGAGAAATTAAAACCCATAGCAATTTTAAAATGTATGGGAGCGTCTAGACTGCAAAGCTTTCTCATTTTCCTTATCCAAATTGCAGGTATCGGAATTATTGGTGGTATTATTGGATCGTTGCTAGGTATCGGGCTACAGGCTGTATTTCCATATCTGTTAAAAGACTTTTTACCTTTTGCGTTGGAAATTAAAATCACTGCACAACCCATTTTAATTGGAGTTCTTTTAGGACTATTTATGTCCGTTTTATTTGCGCTCTTGCCATTACTTCGTACTTGGTATGTTTCCCCATTAGAAGTATTACGTGTGGATGAAAATGGATCTCAAGAACCACAAAAAGTAAGATTTATGGTGTATGCCCTTTTGTTGGTATTTCTATTTCTGTTTTCCTTTTGGTTGATTAAAGATGCACTGTATGCATTGGTTTTTATTATTGCTACGGTATTCACCTTTACCATGTTGGCAGGTGTGGCTATAGGTTTTATAAAAACCATAAAACGATTTTTTCCAAAACACTGGAGTTTTACGATGCGCCAAAGTTTACTAAATCTATTCCGACCAAATAACCAAACCGTCGTTTTGGTTGTAGCCATTGGTTTAGGGACCTTTTTAATTAGTACCCTATATTTTACTAAGGACATTTTATTAGCGAAAACGGAGGTAGGGCAGACGGAGCAAAATGCCAATATTATCATCTTAGATGTGCAACCAGAACAGCGGGATGCCCTAGCAAAAAGTATTACAACTAAAAACTTAAACGTACTTAGTAATATTCCTTTGGTTACCATGCGTATGCAAAGCATTAAAGGGCAATTGGTGAATACTTTACGTCAAGATAGCACAAGACAAATAAAAGGATGGATTTTAAATCATGAGTTTAGAACTACGTATCGGGATTCCCTGATAGCCTCGGAAGAATTAATAGCAGGCGAGTGGCTTCCTAACGTAAAACTAGATCCACCTATTGTGATTTCCATTTCCGATAATTTAGCGGCTGATGCGAACCTAAACGTTGGTGATCCAGTAATTTTTAACGTACAAGGCGTTCTGATGGAAACGACTGTTGGGAGCATTCGAAAAGTAGATTGGTCACAAATACAGCTCAATTTCTCCATCGTATTTCCCTCAGGTATTTTAGAGCAAGCACCACAGTTTAACGTGCTTACCACTTATGTGCCAGATGATGCAAGTTCGGCTGCATTACAGCAAGATTTAGTTTCCAAATTCCCAAATGTATCCATAATCGATTTACGACAAATATTTACTGTTGTAGATAATATATTAGACAAGGTATCTTGGGTAATTAATTTTATGGCATTTTTTAGTATTTTCACTGGTATTATTGTGTTGATTGGCTCGGTACGAACCAGTAAATACCAACGTATTAAAGAGAGTGTTTTGTTGCGAACATTAGGTGCTAAAAACAAACAAATCTTACAAATTTCTGCCTTCGAATATCTCTTTTTAGGGCTACTTGGGAGTTTGGTTGGCTTGCTGTTAGCGTTACTTAGTAGTTTATGTTTGGCAGTATTTGTTTTTAAAGAACCTTTTATACCATCGGTAATTCCGTTTTTGGTCTTTTTACCCGGAATTACACTATTGGTTTTAGGGATTGGATTAAGCAATATTCAAACCGTATTACGAAGTTCGCCTTTAGAAGTATTACGTAGGGAAAATTAAATCCTGTGCCGTTTTGGATACGCTCCAAAGTAATTTCTCATAGTATCTAAATGTGATTATCCGTTGGGATAATTGCATTTAGATAGCTTGTGCTATTAGAGCAACCAGATTTTGATATAAATAAATTGGTAATTCGTCTTATAATACAGGAATTTTAAAATCAACAAAAAAGAGATAAATCTTAATTTTTGTTTAAACTTATCTGCTACTTTTAATTTATAAAACCTTAGCTTTCATCAAAAAAAATACATATTACAATGAATGATTACGTAAAGCATCTTGTTAAATCATTGGGAATGCTTGTGAAGATGCGGAACTATTTATCTCAGGTTTTGAGAAGGTTGAATATCTAAAAAACGATTTCTTATTTAAAAAAGGAGATAAATCTAATGTGGTTAAGATAATTCTGGAAGGTTGTGCAAGGGGTTTTTATATTAAAGATGGAAAAGAATTTACTACCAATTTTTATTTTGAAAATGACCATAGCTACGATTATTTAAATTATTTACAAAACAAGCCTTCTCAAATAAATATTAAAGCGCTAAGTGCTATCAAAACAATAGAAATGACAATGGAAGCGATTGAATTTTTGAATTCAGAAATTATTGGATTTCACAGAATGAGTTTTCAATTGTTCAAAATTAATTTTATGAAAGTAGAAGAACAACGACAATCGTTTATCCTAAAAACGCCCAAAGAAAGATATTTAGACCTTCTAAAAAATAATAAACAAATTATTTCGAGAGTTCCACAACATCAAATTGCATCTTTTATTGGTGTTTCAGCGGAACATTTAAGTCGTATTAGAAAAATAATACGGGATTCAGCATGAAACAAATACTCTCCCCACTAGAAGCACAAAAGCTAGTGTTACTTTCTCAACGCGTTTTGCCGGACACATTAAACGGCACTGCAATAAATAATACGCTGGTCAGTATTGAACACCTTGGATATATACAAATAGATACCATTTCTGCTATTCAACGTGCCCATCATCATACATTATGGAATAGAAATCCTGAATATCAACTTTCTCATATTGATACGTTAATCGAATCTAAACAGATATTTGAATATTGGTCGCATGCGGCAGCATATTTACCCATGCGCGATTATAAGTATTCGCTTCCCCGTAAAGAGGCTATTTTAAAAAACGAACAAAGCCATTGGTTTCAGAAAGATGTCAAACTAATGGATAGTATACTAAAACGCATAGAAAACGAAGGGCCTTTAATGGCAAAGGATTTTGCACATACGGCTAAAGTTAGAGAATGGGAAAGTAAACCTGCAAAACAAGCATTAGAGAATTTGTTTATGCAAGGGGATTTGATGATTTCTAGTCGGAAGAATTTTCATAAGGTATATAACCTTACGGACCGCGTTTTACCCGATAACATTGATGATAAATGCCCTACGCAACAACAGCATATCCGGTATTTAATTACAAGCTATCTAAGAGCTAATGGTATTGGCCAAGCAAGTGAAATGTCCTATTTACTTAAAAATACCAAAACACTTGTCGTTTCTGAATTAAAGGAGATGCAATCAAACAATGAATTAGTTCAAGTACGTGTAAACGGACAAATATATTACGCATTACCTAATGCTATGAATTTGTTAAATACCCCTATTCATAGTCAGTTAAAAATTCTATCTCCTTTTGATAATTTATTGATTCAGCGTAAACGCATGCAGCACTTATTTAATTTTGAATACAAGATTGAATGTTATACTCCAGCTGCGAAACGGAAATACGGCTATTTTTCATTACCCATTCTTTGGGATGGTAAATTAGTGGCAAGAATGGATTGTAAGGCTGATAAAAAGACTGCAACACTTCTTATTAATCATTTATTTTTTGAAGAAAGCTTTTCTTTTAATGATGATTTTGAAGCTGCTTTTATTAAAGAGTTAGAGGCGTTTAAAAGCTTTAATAATTGCTCAGATGTGAAAATTCACAAAACGACACCAAGCTCATTATTAAGTACAATGAAATCCATTTCTTAGCAAATATCAACGTATATTTTCTTCCATTTGTCTCTTCTTTGTATTACATTTAAATATCAAATCACCGTGGAAAATAAAGTTTTTAATTTAAAACAATTTGTTATTATCACTTTAATAACAAGTATTTGGATACATATAGCAGAAATAGGAAGAGCTATGTTAGTGGCCTTCCCATTAATAGAAAAATTTATTGCCGGCAGAATACCAGTTGGTGCAATGGAAGTAAGTAATGCTTTGATTTGGGGAATTTGGGATACTTTATTGACTGCTGTTTTAGTATTTATATTTTGGCTTTGTTCCGTAGCTTTTGGGAATAACTTAAAGTCAATTATTATTTCTGGTACAACTACAGCTTTAGCAACCATAGGTGTTTTCTGGATAGCCACTGTAAATACAGGCTTGGGAGCGTGGAGTGCGGCAGCTGTTATATTTCCTATTGCATGGACTGAAATGATTATCGGTGCATTTATAGCCTCTAAATTATACAAAACAGAACGTTGGATTAGTTAGGGAAGTTCAACATGTAAAAAAAGTATGTAAATCCATTTAGAACTAAATAAATCACGCCGTTAAAAAATAAAATATCACCCTATACCAAGAAGGTAGCGAGGTTTTTAGTACATCGCATAGAGCATAGATTGCAGTTAAAAAAAAAATCATTTAATAAAAAGAGCCTGTCTTTTCAGACAGGCTCTTTCTACTTTGCATTGGTATTTAATTTTTACAAGATTATAATTTAATCATTTTCTTACTAGCAACCAAGCCATTTGAAGTATTAATCAAGGCTATATAAACACCTGATGATAAAAAACTAACGTCAACTTTGCTATCTTTAGCAGAAGCAACCAGAGCCCCTTGTAAACTATAGATTTTTACGTATGCTATCTCTATTGAACTTTCAACAGTTAAAATATTAAAAACAGGATTGACAAAATAGAAAGCGTCACCTATTAATGTATTATCAACAATACCTAAGGCTGCAGTAATTTCAATAGAAACACTAGAAGATTTTGGACAATTTCCTGCTGTGGTATAAGTAATCATATAGATATTAGGTGTTGACTCTGAGACATCAATTGTACCGGTTACAGCATCAATACTTAATCCAGCAGTTGATGAAAATGAACCACCAGCTAGACCTGTAATTGTTGCTGTAGGATCGCCATCTGTTTGAGAATAAGTAGCAGCAGCGTAACTAAACGAAGCATCCTCTAATCCATTAATTGTAACACTTGCTGTTCCTGCTCCATCACATATACCTAAAGTATAATAAT
The DNA here is from genome assembly GCF_053601555.1 of Lacinutrix sp. MEBiC02595. Taxonomy (NCBI): domain Bacteria; kingdom Pseudomonadati; phylum Bacteroidota; class Flavobacteriia; order Flavobacteriales; family Flavobacteriaceae; genus Lacinutrix; species Lacinutrix sp. MEBiC02595. Next base: position 407,395 of record NZ_JBSHNU010000217.1, read on the forward strand.
TCACAGTATAGGTATTAGGTGTGGAAGCCGAAACATCTATTACACCTGTTGCAGAATTAATAGATAATCCAGCAGTAGAAAAAAAATAACCGCCAGGTACACCAGTAATTGTAGGCGTAGGGTCTACAGTATCTACACAGTAAGCAGAAGCATCATAACTAAAAGAAGCATCTTCTCTTGGTGTAGTGGTAATGTTAACTGTTCCACACAAACCGGGAGTCACGCATCCACCTTCACCTCTTACATAATAGGTTGTTGTTCCACTAGGTGGGCTTACTATTAAGTTGTCTGAAGAAGTCGAACCTACAAGTGTACCACCACAAGATCCCGTATAAACTTTCCATTCTGTAGCGTAATTTAATTCGCCAGAGATTGAAATTAAAGCCATATTTCCTTCACAAATTGTTTCAGGTTGATAAATTACTACAGGCACTGTTGGTTGTGTACAAGGGGTTACACAAGTGACTGCTGGTGCATATGCACTAACAGTAATGTCTTGTGCAATATAATTGGTTGTATCAATCGTCCAATTAGATGCATCGTTAATTAATTCTAATAACGTTATTGATGTACCCGTTAAAGTTGCTGTATATTTTACATTATCATACTCTATTCCCGCGTCAAAAACAGAAATACAATTTACTCCATTTGTTAATCCGGGAGGCAAATGAGAGTATTGCGCATCTGACTGAGCATAAACAGGATCCGTCCAACTATTTATTTCCCCAGCAAAACCATCTCCTTCCTTATGAATTCCTGCGATGAAAGTTGCTGACAATATGGATGCCGGTTTTGCTGAAGCTGACTGATAAGCAAGAACTTGATCACCATTAGACAAATCCCAACCTGAACCTGCGACTAAACTGCATACCCCAGAAGAAGCTATTAAATTATTAGAGGATCCATCTTCATAAACATATACTACTGTACCACATGCCGTTCCTCCTGTTGGAGCAGTCCAAGAATAATGTCCTTCATCGTTGTCAAACCAAGTATTCGAATTTATATTCACGCCTTGATCCGTAAAATAAATTACTTCTCCTGGAGCAATATCCGTTAAAGAAATCCATGAAAATGAATTATCTTGAGTCCCCAAATAAACGTCTTCATTCATGCCAATAAAGGCAATATCTCCTGCCGATAATTGCGAAAAAGATTTAGGAATACTAAGTATTCCCATAAGTGTTAAAAAAAATAGCGTTTTTTTCATATTAAATTGATTAAATATTAATTTTTGTAAATGTATTGTTTTTCAGATGGTTAACGTCTTAAAAATACGTTCTATTCCATAATTGTTTGTTATTTAAATAAAATCGGATGCTTTAAAAAAAAGTCAATCTGGAATATTTGTAATAACTTCTCGCTATTTTATATAACATCAGATTATAGAGTATTTCTGCTCTATAATAGATTGTGTTAGGGCTCTTTGCTTTGGTAAAAGTGGGACAGAACGTAAAGAATTATTCCTGTAAAATAATTTTAAACCTATAAAGCAACACCTGGTACATCTAATTCAGATGTATCTCTTGATGGTGATTTTTTATTGACATCTGTTACTAACATCCCTAAAAACCTAAATATTTAGAAGTAAAAGAACAAAAAAATGAAGGCATATTTAATATGTTAAGTACTATGGATAATTTAGAATTCGAAATATTCGCTATTTCCGAATCAGTTCATAACAACGAAAGACCATATCTAAATAAAGTAACTATTTCAACGTCTTCAGGAGAAACATGGGAAATCTACGCAGATGAATTTATGGACAAAAATGACAAGCCTCTAGCGACTACTTCACTTGAATATTTTACACTAGGAACAGCACTTTGTTTAACGTCACAAACAACTTTAGTGCGTGCTATGATGGATTTGTATTTTACAGATTATCGTGTAGAAAACCAGATTGATTTTAGACAAGAAGTTATAGATTCTACAGAAATGGTGCGTTATATTGATACTATTCATTCTTACATTATAGTTGAATCTGATGAATCTCAAGATAGATTAGAACGTTTCTATAATCAATCTTTATCGTTGTGCTTTTTGCAGGCGAAGGGTTAAAAAGTGTAACGGAAATGAATATTCCCTACTATCTAAACGGAAAACGGATTAATTAGTAATAGAAAATAATATTAAGATGAAGTATATCAAAAAGAATTATGGCTGGCTGATTGTTACCATATTAGCTATAATACCACTATTTGTAATTTTCAATATGATAAACATTGATTTTACCAATGGAATCCCAATCACTTTAGTTGGAAGGTGCTGGTGGAGATAAAATGACCACTTTAGAAATGTTGTATCATGTTTCTGGAGAATTCGCTATACGTTGGATGACGGCTGTACTAACATGTACCCGTTCTTTATTCTCTTTGGCATTAACAATCTTTTTGTAAGACAAGCTATGGGTATCGCAACTCCTGTATGGAGTTTTTTACACTTCATTATTTTTATTGTAGCAGAAGGATTTATGGAAACGTTTACACAAGTAAACTATGTTACGGGATTTATAGCAATTTTAATCATGATTCCTTTATTTTTTACTTCCAATAGAAAATCCATGAAGCGACTAAAAAGAAATTGGAAAAAACTACAGAGCTTCTCCTATGCTGCCATCTTTTTAAGTTTACTGCACGTGGCACTTTTAGATAAAACTTGGCTGATTTATGCAATAATTGTGGGCATAGGATTCTTGTTAAGAATTCCTATTGTAAAAGATAAATTAATAGGATTTCGTCAAAAAAAAAATAATTAGATGTTAAACTGCACCTCATAAAATCAGGCTATTTCATTCGAATGATTCATTAAATGATTCGAATGAAATTCAATACTACAAAAATCCACCTTTACTCTTATTTATTCAAGACGAGTTCTACGATACTCCTATAATTTCCATAACAAAATTACGTATATCAAATCCATCCTAACGCTTATGGCTTAAAACCTTACAAAAAAAGATTTCCTATTTTTTACTGTGTTTCATAAAACTACTTTGGCTTTAAATAAACTTTTAAAACCTATTTCCTTATGAAAAAATCACTACTTATTTTAATGGCCCTATTTATAACTATAATAGGGTATTCGCAAACGTTTACAGATGCTAATTTTATAGAGTATACCGTTTCTGGTACAAATACTGTTGAAGTTACAGGTTATGATTTCGCTAATGGTGGTTCAGATGTTGCTATTCCTGCAACTGTTGATAATGCCACAACAACTTATAGTGTTACTGCTATTGGCACTACTGCATTTCAAAATAATGATTTAACTAGTGTTATTATTCCTGACAGTGTTCTTACAATTGGCGTTGGTGCTTTTGTCCAAAATTACAATCTAGATAATGTTATAATTGGTAATAACGTTACTAGTATAGGTGATGCTGCTTTTCGTTATGCTGCTTTGACGAGTATTACTATACCAGCTAGTGTTACCTATATGGGGTTTGCCGTTTTTACGGAGAATCTATCTTTAACGGATGTTTATTCTGAAAGCGCAACACCACCTACTATAATTACAGGAACTAACGATACTTTTGGTAGTAGTACTATTAATAGTCTTCGTAGTGGTATTCATTTACACATACCAGCTGGCACTATGGGAGCATACGTTACCGATGCTGGTGCTTTATGGACTGGTTTTATGTCGGTAACAGAAGATGCATTAAGTATCTCTGATTTTGAGTTAGCTAACGAGGTAAAAGTTGTTACTACTTTGGATGCATTAAAGATAATCTCATCTGGTGCAGCTAGATTAGAAAACTATACTATTTACAGTATTACTGGTGCTAAAGTAAAAGAAGGTACAGAAAACACCATAGCAATTGATGCAATGTCTAGCGGGGTTTATATTTTAGAACTTAATTTTGATACAGGGAAACTTACTAAAAAGTTTGCAAAGTAAATTACTTATTATGCTATTAATCATTTTATTAGCTACTTTGGTTTCCTTTATTTTAGTAACCGCAAGCGTTTTAATTAAAGAGCTTGCGGTTTTGTTCTTTATTTAGTTTTTTGTTTCTATCAGATATCTTATATTCTGGTTTTTATAAATAACAATTAAGATTATATTGTTAATTAGCTTAAAATACGTCCTTGTTTCCTATGAAAATCATTAACATCCTTATTGTATTTTTAATAATCTCCTTGTTTTTTCCAGTTTCCGCTATTGCTCAAAATAAATATATGGATAGTCTTCATGTAGAATTACAAAATCATAAAGAACGCGATACTACAAGAGCAGATATTTTATACGATTTGGCATTTACCTATTTTCAACGAGATATGAAATTAACAAATTTATATATTGACGAAGCCGAAGCCATAAATGATAGCTTAAACTTTACGAGAGGGAAAGCTAATATTTTTTATATAAAAGGCATTATTGAAAGTAGAAAGTCTAACTATGCTGCCGGGTTAGATTATTATAAGCAGTCTCTTAAATTATTTGACAGTCTTAATGATGAAAAGGGAATGGCGTCTTTATATAATGCAATAGGAGTCTCACACTATCAGCAATCACAGTATGATGAGGCATTAAACTATTACAATAAAGCATTGCAAATATATGAAGCCATGCATGCTAAGAAAAAACTGGTTGCAAGTTTATTAAACATAGGAACTATATATGCAGAAACAGGACAATATCCGGAAGCTATTTCTAATTATAAAAAAGGATTAAATTATAGTAGAGAAATAAACCACGAATATGGTATTCCATATGCGCTTAGTAACCTAGGTATCGTTTATAAATATTTAGGAAATTTTCCACTTGCTATAGAACATTATAAGCAAGCTTTTGCGTATTTAGAAAAAGAAGGAGATACCATTGGCATGTCAAATGCACTCAATAGTCTTGGTACTGTCTATAGATCTATGGGTAAATATGATAAAGCTCTAGCGTATCACAACCAGTCTATAGATTTTCAGTCCAATAACGGAAGTAAAAGCCTAATAGCAACCAATAAAGCAAACATAGGTCTTATATATAAAAGCAAAAAGGAATACACTAAAGCGCTTCAATTTATTAACGAATCTTTACTGATAAGTCAAGATATTAATGCTGTAAAACAAACTTCTATCTGTTTAAAGAACATTGCTGAAGTTCACTTACTGCTTAAAAAACCAGCGATTGCACGAGAGAATTATATAAAGTCGATGAATATTAGTAAAGAAATTGGTGACCAGCAAGGCTTAGCGGAAAACTATTTAGGAATTGCAGCAACCTATTTAGAGGAAAAGCAATATAAAAAAGCGCTTTCCTATACTTTAAAAGGAGAAGAGATTGCTAATAATTTGAAGGTGCTTCCTTCTCAAAAAAAAGCATCCGAATTACTTTTTCAAATTTACGAACATCAAGGAGATTATAAAAAAGCTTTGATAAACCATCAAAAGTTTAAAGCACTTCAGGACAGCCTTTTTAATAAAGAAAATATTGAAAAGATTACGCAATTAGAATATGAATATAAGTACAAGCAACAATTAGATTCTTCTCGTATTAGAGAATTACAATTAACAAAAGTAGTAACAGCGACTAGTAAAGATTTACAAAAATCTAAGCAAGATTATTTATGGGCAATTATTGGATTTCTTTTGGTTTCCATACTTTTGGGAGGCATTATTTTCTATCAAAAATTAAAAAATATAAAATCTAAAACACAAAATATAGTTATCGAGCAAAAGTTGTTGCGTTCTCAAATGACGCCGCACTTTATATTTAACTCGCTTTCCGTTTTGCAAGGCATGATTTTAAATAAAGAAGAAAAAAAATCTGTTTATTATCTCTCGAAATTTTCAAAACTACTCCGTATTATATTAGAAAACTCTAGAGATAAAACGGTTTCCTTATCTCAAGAATTGACAGCCATTCAAAATTATTTAGCCCTTCAGAATTTAGAAAATGACGCCTATCAATCTACTGTTTTAGTCGAAGACAGTATTGATATTCCTTTATTTGAAGTACCACCAATGCTCATTCAACCCTTTGTAGAAAATGCTATAGAGCACGCCTTTGTAGATCAAAAAGAAAACAGAAAAATAGATATTCGTTTAAGTTATTTAGAAAAAAAGCTAATTTGTACTATAATAGATAATGGGGTAGGAGTTGCATCTAAAAAAGAAGGGAAGAATAAAAATAAAAAATCATTATCTACACTAATAACTTCGGAACGGTTAGAAGTATTATCTAAAGATTTTAATATGCAAGGTTCTGTGTCTATAGAAGATAGAAAAAAATATAACGAACAAGGAACCATTGTTACTTTAATAATTCCGTATAAAACAGTAGCTTAATGAAAACACTACTAGTAGAAGATAAAGCATATATTAGAAAAGGACTGCTTAATTTATTGCAATTAATAGATGCCAAAGTAGAAGTAATTGGCGAGTGCGAATCTGTAAAAGATGCCGTTATAGTAGCAAATGCTTGTAAACCAGATTTAATTTTTTTAGATATTAATCTTCTAGATGGTACTGCTTTCGATTTTTTAGAACAAACAGAAAACTTAGCATTTAAAGTAATATTTATAACCGCTTATGAAGAATTTGCACTACAAGCTTTAAAAATGGGAGCTGTAGATTATCTTTTAAAACCTGTGGATGTAGAAGAACTGGAACTGGCATTACAAAAAGTTGAAAAATTACCTATTGCCACACAAAGACAGCAAATACAAACCGTAAAAGAAGCTTGGAATAAGGAAGATAACACCTTAGTATTATCGCTTCATGATAGCTTTCAGGTGGTAGATTTAAAGGAATTAATGTTCTGTGAATCAGATAAAGGATATACCACGTTTTATTGTAGCGATAATAAAAAGTATTTGGTTTCCAAAACCTTGAAGGAATTTGAAGAACGACTAATTACAGCTAATTTTATTCGTCCACATCAATCGTTTATAGTCAACTTAAAATTTATTGATAAGTATGAGAAATCTGGAATTATTCATTTGAAAAATGGTAAAAAAATACCAGTATCCTTTAGAAAAAAAGAACACTTTGTAACTACATTTTTAAATTGGAATAATAGTTAGCCTAAATATTAATGTAACCAACAAAGGCGGTTCACTACTCTTATTTCTCAAATATAGGCGATCGTATAAACACTTTTTATATAAGTATCTATAGAGGGGAAGTATAATATTTATTCCGATTTCCATAAAAAAATTACTCTTTAATAAAACGTTCTATCTGAAGGTTGTTTGCCTTGTAAATTTTCATGAAATACACATCAGTAAGAGATGTCTTAATCAAAGGATGTTGCTCCCTTAAACATAGGATCCATTTCTATAACTAAAGAAACATCCTAATTATTAGTGGGTTGATTAAAATTATCCGCTCCCTCAAACATTCTAGCCATATTTCTATGTGTTTTATATGAAATCATTGAAAAAAATAAAAGATTTCCATTATTTTTGTACTTGATACACTACGCATAAATACTGAGATTTGTTAGAGAAAACACAGCAATTACCCCAAGAGCAATTAATAGATGCCGATTATTTTATTTACTGTTTAGAAGCAGTGGAAGACATAGAGATAGATACCGTTACCGAAGCACAAAAAAAATTAGAACAACTAACCACGCAATATGGCGTAGCCAGTATTTATAATACATGCGACACCATTGAAGGATTAGAATCGAGCTTAAATGCATTGGTATTGGATGATCATCATTTTAAAGACTACGAAATAATTTACATGGTAATAACCGGGGAAGCAAATAGTATTTGTTTAAATGACTATTACTATAGTCTACAAGAAATTGCAGAAATGTTTGAAGGACGATTAGAAGGAAAGATTTTACATTTCTCCAATGCAAAAGTTCTAGATTTAGACGCAGAAGAGGCACAATATTTTTTGGATATCACTGGAGCAAAAGCAGTTTCTGGATATGGAAATGCATCTAATGGAATAACTAGTTCACATCTGGATATGGCATTCTTTAACTTATTTAAAGAAGATGATAATATGCTAGATGTTGTGGAAGAGCTGCATCAAAGGCATCACAAAATTTGTAATTTACTAGATTTTAGAATGTATTATTAAATTGCTGTAATATGGTATTTCTTAATGCCCATAAATGGAGTTTATCAAGAAATATTAGGGCTTTTAACAAGAATCCATTGTATATAAAATATAGTTATAGCTTACATGGCATTATGATGAATCGTGTGCAAATACAATTAATTGTTTAAAACATTTTGCGTCTTTTCTAATTATTTGCGTCTATAAATAAATCAAAGATTTATTTTTACAACTATGAATACTGAAATTATACACGTTTGGAATGATATGAATGGACGATTAACAAATTTTGTTAACGGAAAAGTTAAGGATCCTGAACTTACAAAAGATATTGTACAAGATGTTTTTTTAAAGGCGTTTACAAAATTTGACTCTTTAAAGAATAAAGAGAAATTGGTGTCTTGGATTTATCAAATAACACGTAACGAAATAATTTCTCATTTTAGAAAATTAAAATTTGAAACGTCTTCCGACAACATAGAGGCTGAAGATTATATGAATGATTCACTTACCTCTGAACTCACACATTGTATTAGTCCGTTTATTAATTCACTTCCTGAAAAGTATAAACAAGCAATTATTTTGGCTGATATTGAAAATATTCCGCAAAAAGAAATAGCAGAACGGTTAAACATCTCGTATTCAGGAGCAAAATCCAGAGTGCAACGTGGTAGAGAGTTATTAAAATCTTCTTACGACCAATGTTGTGAAATATCTACAGATGTATATGGTGATGTAATAGATTACAAAGAAAAAAAATGCAACCCATCTTGTGATTAACTATTTTTTTGCGTCTTTTTTTTAAGCAGACGTCTATAGAGTGAAAATTAAATTATAACACTTTAAATAGATATAATATGTCACAAGAAATTAAAGAAAACGTAAAAGAAGCGTATACAAGAGTCGCTAATTCTGGAGCAGGTTGTGGTTGCGGACCAACAGCTTGCGATTCGCCAATTCAAGACTGGTCAATGAGTGAAAGTTATGCCTCTGTTGCTGGTTATGAAGCAGATGCAGATTATGCTTTAGGATGCGGAATTCCAACAGAACACGCTAAAATTAAAGAAGGAGATACCGTTCTAGATTTAGGTTCTGGTGCTGGAAATGATGCCTTTGTTGCTAGAAGAATTGTAGGAGATTCTGGTCATGTAATTGGTGTTGATATGACCGAAGCCATGATTGAAAAAGCAAATGAGAACAAACAGAAATTAGAGTATACAAATGTAGATTTTGTTTTAGGCGAAATTGAAGCACTTCCTTTAAAAGATAATTCTATTGATGTTTCGGTAAGTAACTGTGTACTTAATTTGGTACCAAATAAGACGAAAGCGTATCAAGAAGTATATCGCGTATTAAAACCCGGAGGACATTTTAGCATGTCCGATATTGTATTGAGAGGTACTTTACCAAAAGGTATTATGGAAGCTGCGGAAATGTATGCAGGCTGTATTTCTGGAGCATTACAACAAGAAGATTATATAGAAGCCATAAAAGATGCTGGATTCAAAAATATTACCATTACTAAAGAACGTATTATTGATATACCAGATGATGTATTGTTGCATTATGTTTGTTGCCCAGAAGAATTAGAAAAGTTCAAGGCAAGCGAGAACGCTATTGTTAGTCTTGGTGTTTATGCTGAAAAATAATTATATCCGATTAATTAATAGAAAAATGCCACATTCCATAATGAGGCATTTTTTTTTGCGTCTTTTTTTAAAGTTGACGTCTATCTATAAATCATATTAATTATAATGAATACCATGAAAACATTTAAGAAGCACACCATATTAATTTTATTACTTACTATAACTACGAGTTTATTCAGTCAGCATTCAACTTTCTCTGAAATACATGACATTGCATCTATAAATAATCATTACAAAGATTTAAACCAATTAAGTGGAGAAAAAAATGAAGACTTCACATCTATGGATGCCATTGCATATCCATCCGGTAATTATTTGAATTTTATATTAGTTTATGCCTTAAACCAACCATATTATTTAAGTTCTAGTCAGGTAGATTTTATTAGCAATTCCGTAAATTTTCCAGCTAATAGTTCCGAGCAAACGAGAGCAGAATTAGATTTTTTACTCGATTTACAAAATAAACGAACAACAGAACAAACGGAACGTGTTTTACAGTTAGCCAAAATTGGGTATTGGCCTCATAAAAACGTAACGAAAACGGATGATAGATATGAAAGTAATTTAAAAGATTTATTTTTTATGGCTAGAGAGGTTTCAGGAAAAAAGTATAATGCAAAAGAGTATCCTAAAACTGCAGCACTATTAAAAGGCGTTATGCAAGACACTCGTTTATTGGAGTTTGCCATAAAATTTAAGGTAATAAGAGCAAGACCTTATCATCTTAATGCCAATATTAAACCTTTACAGGAAATACCAACACCTTCGTTTGCTAGCGGACATACATTATGGGCATATATTCAAGCTTATACTTTAAGTGAATTAGCGCCAGAAAAGAGAGATGAATATATCGCTTTAGCTTACGAAATTGGTTTATCCAGAGAAATTATGGGAGTTCATTTTCCTAGTGATGAAGAAGCAGCAAGGCAAATAGCGCATAAGATGTTAGCCTTAATGTGGCATACAGACAAATTTCAAAAAGATTTTGTCGCAGCAAAAAAAGAATGGAAATAACAAAAACTAATACACAGCATAAAATGAATCCATTTGATATAATACACGATAACCAAAATAATTTTGCTAAGAGTAATCCTAATTACTTAAAAGGAATGTTTGGCGCAACAGACGTCATGCCTTTATGGATTGCTGATATGGATTTTGAAATAGCAAAACCTATTCAAGAAGCTTTGCAAACATTGGTAACAAGAAATATGTATGCCTATGAATTTAATACAGAGGAAGTTTTTAAAGCTATTTCAGATTGGAATTTAAAGCGTCATCAATTAAAATTAAATCCTAAATCTTTTGTACAAGTTTCTGGTGTGCTTACAGGAATTGGTGTTTTAATTAGAGAATTAACAGAAAAAGGAGATGGAATACTAGTACAAACACCTGTTTATCATCAGTTTTTTAAGGTTATTGAATCTGCAGGAAGAAAGGTAATCCACAATAAATTGAAAGTTGTGGATGGCCAATATCAAATGGATTTTGAAGATCTGGAGCGTAAACTCAAAACCCTAAATATTAAAACGATTTTACTTTGTAATCCACACAATCCTGTTGGTAGGGTTTGGACAAAGGAAGAATTACAAAAATTAGTAGATCTTGCAAACCAATATAATGTTACTATTATTAGTGATGAAATTCATTCGGATATTGTGTATTCTAAAGCACAATTTAATAGTATCGCTTCATTAACTAATAGTGCTAATCATATTGCTGTTTTAGGTTCTCCAGCAAAAACCTTTGGGATGCAAAGCATTTCTAATGGATACTTATATATACCAAATGAAGAAACACATAAGCAAGTTAAAAGTATTATAGGTTCTTTGTATTTAGATCACGGAAATATTCTTTCGGCTAATGCTACAATTGCTGCATATACAAAAGGCGAGGAGTGGTTAGATGATTTATTGGTGTATCTGGAAAAAACCATGCATTGGATGGAAGATTTTGTTAAAAATGAATTACCAGAAGTAACCCTTTATAAACCAGAAGGAACCTATCAAGTTTGGTTAGATTTTAGTAAATTGAATCTTTCGGATGCTGCTTTAAAACATTTGGTTGTGCATCAAGCAAAATTAGCCTTAACACCTGGAGATTGGTTTGAAAGTTCGCACACACAATTTATGCGTATCAATGTGGCTTCACCATTAGCTAAGATTCAGCAAGCATTTCATCAGTTAAAAAAAGCAATTGATGCTGGTGTAGATTGCTCTTTTAATGAAAATGATAATGCAAACGATTGTTGTTCTTGTTAGAAGCGTTAATGAACAAATAGTAGCCGCTCTCTATTTTTAAGAGCCTCTATTTTAAACATTAAAAAAAGTAGTATTAAAAGTGTAGAGGCATAGCGATAAACTAATGGTTTTTTCTTAATTTAATTAAAAATATTATCAAAATGAAAATATATGATACACTTATTATTGGCGGTGGTCAAGCTGGACTTTCTGTAGCTTATTTTTTAAGAAGAAATAAATTAGACTACCTTATTTTAGACGATCAAGAGCAAGCTGGAGGATCTTGGTTGCAAACTTGGGACGGTTTAAAATTATTTTCACCCACACAATATAGCTCACTTTCTGGTTGGATGATGCCAAAAGGTGTAGAGGAGTATCCAAGTAAAAACGAATTCATTTCTTATTTAAAACGATATGAATTACGATATGAGTTTCCGGTACAGCATCAAACTAAGGTACTCTCTGTAATACAAGAAGATTTTGGTTTTAAGGTGGAAACAAATAAAGGGTTGTTTTACAGTAAAACTGTTGTTAGCGCTACAGGAACAGCGCAACATCGTTTTGTTCCGAAATACCCAAATCAAGAAGTTTTTAAAGGTGTGCAATTGCATTCTTCTGAGTATAGAAATGCAAGCACTTATGGAAACAAAAAGGTATTAATTATAGGAGGAGGAAATTCAGGAGCACAAATTTTAGCCGAAGTTTCCAAAGTTGCAAATACGCAATGGGTTACTTTAAAAGAGCCTAGTTTTCTACCAGATCATATTGATGGTCGTTACTTATTTATTGATGCCTCAAATACATTTTTAGATAATAAAGAAACCATACCAAATCTAAAAAAACCTTCTTTAAGTGAAATCGTAATGATAGACACTGTTAAAGAGGCTAGAGAGCGAGGTGTGCTAAACGCTAAGAGACCTTTTAAATCCTTTTATGAGCATGGTGTTGTATGGGAAGATGGCACTAAAAGCGAGTTTGATATTGTAATTTGGTGTACTGGTTTTAGGGCTAATTTAAACCATTTAAAAAAACTCAATATCATAAATAATAATAAAATAGAAACCCAGTATACGCGATCTAAGCAAATACCTAATTTGTGGTTAGTAGGCTATGGTAGTTGGACCGGTTATGCATCTGCAACTATTTATGGAGTAGGAAAAACAGCAAGACAAACTGCTAAAGAAATTACATCTTATTTACAGATTTAGTCTTTTATTGATTACCTCACTTACTAAGACAAAGGTAAAAAAACACTTCTTTAATAAAATATTCGTTTTCTTCTTCTAAAATGTTAGCTTAAAGAGCAGATGATAGAAACTGGAGATATCATTAATTATAAGCTACAAGTAAGCAACTGTATTAATCCGTTTATAAAGGCACTTCCTGTCAAGTTACAAAGTTATCTAATTTTAATATCTTATTGCATAGGCTAATTTAAAGACCGGAAATCACTTGGATTTAATTGTGTTTTCTTTTTAAAAAGCGTGCTAAAATACTGAGGATATTCAAAACCTAAATCATAAGCTATTTCGCTAACACTCTTATTTGAATTTAAAAGTGTGGTTTTAGCTTTTGATATTATAACTTCATGTATATGGTTTTGTGCACTTCTTCCAGTTTCCTTTTTTAGTAATTCCGTTAAATATTTTGGTGACATATTTAAAGCTTCGGCTAAATATTGAACAGAAGGAACTCCATCTGCTTTCAACTGTTCCGAATTGCAATACGAGGTTAGTAGTGTTTCAAACGCACTCACTTTATCTGTATTAAAAACAGAACGTGTAAAAAACTGACGGTCGTAATAGCGCGTCGCATAACTTAAGATCAATTCTATAGCAGAAACAATTACATTTTGACTGTGTCTATCTATATTTTGAAAATATTCTGTTTCAATTTTATCAACCAATATTTTTATTTCGTTCCGTTCTTTTTCAGAAAGATGTAAAGCTTCATGAAGGTTGTATGAAAAGAAATCGTACGACTTCATTTTAGATGAAAGCGAAGAGTGGCCAATTAAATCAGGATGGAAAAATAACATCCAACCCTGATTATTGTCACCTATTTCTTCATCTCCTGGAGAAATAACTTGACCAGGCTCAATAAACAGCATGGTACCACTTTCAAAATCAAACTTGTTTCTGCCATAGCTAAATCCCTTCAAATCAATATCTTTTACAGCAATAGAATACAAATTGATTATAAAGTTTTCGTTATTAAAACGCTTCCTAATTTTAGGATCGTTTAAATGAATCACAGATACTAAAGGATGGTTTGGTGCGTCTACATGAAAAATAGCATTCACTTCACTAATAGTGTTAATAGTTATAAAATCTGGTTTCATTTGTTTTTAGTACTAATTACTTGTTATTAAATATAATTTGCTATCCTTTTTTCGGTTTCTAATCGTAGTCGTTTTTGTGCTTGCTCATCCATAATAGGTTTCCAAACTTTGCCTATTTTTTTATTACTGACGTATTCCGAATTAAGCGTTTTAGCTTCTTCATCAAATAGTAACCATAGATAAGTATCTTTTGCTTTTTCAGGAGTAATACCCATAAATATCGGAAGAATTTTTGTTAACACGTTCATTGGGAAAGGCATTTTTTTTCCTTTTATTAATCCGGATGTCACAAAACCTGGATGAATTGTATTGACTCTCACATTTGTATTCTGTAATTGTTTTGCTAAATCAAACGTATGAGAAATCATTAAGTGTTTGGAATGTTCATAAACAAAAGGGCCGTCAAATTCTTTTTTATCAAAATTAAAATCGTCCCAATTAATAGCTCTTTTGTGTCCACTAGAACCTGTGTTAATTATTTGCGCATCTCCTTTTTCTGAAGCCGTACGTATTACTATTGGACTCAGGTATTTGTTAAGAAGGTAAGTAGATAAATAATTAGTGGCTATGGTTTTCTCAAAACCTTCAGAGGTGATTTCTTTATCATAATAATAAGCACCTGCATTATTAATCAAATAATCTATTTGGTCAAAATCAGCAATAATCTCTTTTGCTATCTTTTTAGTTTGTGCTAAAGAGGATAAGTCCGCTTGATAAATGTGTATTTGATTAGCAGTAGCGTTCGGTAACTTGGTTAAGGCAGTTAACTTCTCTTTATTCCTTCCTATAATTCCAATTTTATAGTCGCCATTTTTTATTAACGCGGCAATAAGTGCTTTTCCTATGCCATTTGTAGCACCAGATATAATAATATTTTCCATTTTTGATTCCTTTAATTAAATTCCAAAGTTTTCTTTCAACATAGCTATCATCTCTCCATCCGATAGTTTTGCTCTTGCTTCTAACATTTGTTCAGCATCATTACCTGCAGGAAATCTAAGTTGGTTTGTAGTATCATGGATCGCAGTGTCTATTACTTTAGCAACTGTGTTTGGTTCGCTTCCAGGAAAAGTATCATTAGTTTCTTCGCCTTTATAGGTTTTCATTATTTTATCTACAACCACTTTATAATCACTAATGTTTTCGTCATTAAAAGCTACAGATTTACTAAAGTTTGATGTAATAACACCTGGTTCAATAATTTTCACATGAATACCTAATGGCTCAAGTTCATACTGTAACGCTTCAGAAATACCTTCTACAGCATATTTTGTAGCGCCATACACGCTACCTAGAGGTAATGCAATACGTCCACCCATGGATGATATGTTTACAATAGTTCCAGCTTTTTGTTTGCGCATAATTGGTAAAACGGTTTGCGTCGTTTCCAGAAGACCTATAACGTTTACATTGTATTGTTCACGAATGGTTGCAATAGGAGTTGCTTCTAGAGTCCCTAACATACCATAACCTGCATTATTTAGTAAAACGTCTATAGTTTGAAACTTTTTGACTGCAGCCATTACAGCGGATTTAATAGAACTACTGTCTGTAACATCTAATCGCGTTACCAAAACGTTTTGCAAATCTGCTAAATCTTTTCCGCTATCTGTATTACGCATTGTTGCAACTACATTCCATCCTTTTTCCTGAAAATGAATTGCTGTTGCTTTTCCTATGCCGCTACTTGCTCCTGTTATAAAAATTGTTTTATTCATCACTTTAATTTTTTTAAAGATTAATAATGATGCAAAATTATAGAGCAGAGCAGGAGTAGAGGTATATCAATTTCCGATTCTTGTATACTAATTTCTGATTTCCATTTTGCAACTAACGAACAGATATAAACTTCATAGAAAATTTTACACTCCATGAAGTATCGTTATACCCAAAACCAACAACAACAGTTCCTAATATTAAAAGGAATAGCAATTTAAAACGAGCTACTATCTATTCTGTATTAGGAACAAAAGTTTTAAAAACAACTTCAAAAACCATTACAACTTCAAACTTAAAAAGTGGATTGTATGTAATTACAATAGAAACCGAAAACGGAAGCGTCTCCACAAAAAATTCTTAAAAAAGTAAGGAAATAGTTTGTTTAAATCTCGTAAGTGTCATGCCTGCGGGATTTTTTTGTTTAGAAATTGAAAATCGTGTTTCAGAAACTCACCACGTTTTTAAAACTATCTCTATAAGATATTTGCACAAGGAAAATATAAATAACCAATTATGAAAAAAACAATTTTAGCGTTTGCTTTACTTTTAGTAGCAACCATAACACAAGCACAAAACAGTTTATTTACTAATATATCTACCACAGATCAATATCAAGAATATTGGACAGTTTATGATGAAAGTGGAGATGGAGTGTATACAGCAACCGATAAGCGTTTTCCTGTATCCTTCCAAACAGAGTATCTTGCTACTGGAGAAGGGTATAAAATAGAAGTTGTTATCGAAGAAGAAGGCAATAATAAAGGGGTGGTGCAGCACAGGTATAATGCTGTAGACAATTACTATTTGGCTTCTGGATACCCATTCGAATCTGTATTAAAACATAAATATAAAAAGGATGGATTTGTTTCTATAGGTGATTATGTACTCTTGCTTGCTGGTATTTCTGATGATAATACATCTTTTAAAGGAATTGAAAAAATATACATAAAAAAAGGAACAGCTACACCATCAAAAGAAGCAGAAAAGGTACAAGAACCTAAAAAGAAGAAAATGTCGTTTAAAGAAAAAATGAAGGCATTAAAATCTAAGGCAGGCGGGATTTCTAGTGGCAATAGCGGAATCAAGATAAAAGATTTACGTAAAAACATTACGGATTACTTAGTGGCTATGAAAGCGAAGCAAGATGCAAGAACATCTGCTGAATTAAAGGGAGATAAAAACATAATAGCTGCTAGAGATAGAGGTGACGCAGATTTAAAAAAGTATAACGACTCTATTAAAGCAACACCTGAGTATAAAAGAACGATGGCTTTCCATAAAAAGAGGGCTGGTGAAAAAGTAACTATTAGGAATGAAACAGGTAGAATTATTTATGTATTTGAAAAAGGAGATGATAGAACATTTTCGGGAACAGAATTATGGGATAACGGTTCTACAGATAAGGAATGTGACGGAGATTACTCTTATAGTTTCAGTAAAAAAGGCTCAGGAACTCAATGTTATACCGCTAACACTGCTTGTGGTAGTCAAGTTATTGTAAATTAATACATAGTAATTAGAGATTCTAAAATATAACAAAACCACTATAGGCTAAAAACCCATAGTGGTTTTGTTATTTTACATACTTTTTAAATAAGAACATCCTGAGTATTTAATAACCAAAATACTAAAGTTTATTCTGTAGTCGCAATGTTAATGACATCGAGTTTGCGAGATTCAAGAACTCCTCTAAAACAATATTAACCTTGTGAATAAATCGAAGAATGAGATTAGGCGTTAGCCAAATCTATTCGAGATTCAATAACTCCCCTAAAACAATATTACCCTTGTGAATAAATCGAAGAATGAGATTAGGCGTTACTATGAATAAACGATGATAGGAGAGAGGTGAAATCGAAGATTCACGATTTCCATTAGCAATAAGCATGCATGAGTAAATGTGTGTGGAGTGGCACTAGTTAAAATAAATATTAGGTGGATCATTTTATTATAATTATTATTGTTGAATATTTAAATACTACTTTTTATGAAAAAATTTTACTTTATACTATCCATTTTATTTTTCCAATTTATAAATGCCCAAGTCCAAATCGGAGGTGATATTGATGGAGAAGCATCAATAGAATTATTAGGAAGTTCGGCTATTTCAGATAATGGTTCAGTAATTGCAGTTGGTTCAAGTAGAAACGATGTAAATGGAGTAGACGCTGGGCAAGTTAAAGTATACAGTAATGTTAATGATCAGTGGATACAATTAGGTAGTACAATTAGTGGAAATACAGGTGATTATTTTGGGAGTGTTGTGTCGTTATCGTCTGATGGAACTATTTTAGCAGTAACAGCAAATTTTATTAACGATTATGTTAAGATTTTTAAATATAATGGAAGTGATTGGGAACAGTTAGGTGGAGATATAATAAAATTAAGTAATGAGGGATATTATTCACCGAATGCAATAGCATTATCAAGTAACGGAAATAGAATAGTTATTGGTGATGCCACAAATAGTGATAATGGGTCTGGCACAGGACAAGTTGTAATTTATGAATATAATGGTACAAATTGGCAGCAATTAGGACCAGTTATAAATGGTCTAGCGACTTCTATAACCATAGATGAAAGATTTGGATCTTCAGTAACAATATCTGCAGATGGTAATAGGATTGGTGTAGGAGCTCCAGGATCTGGCTTAGCTGAAGGAAATGTTAGAGTATATGAATACAATGGGACAGACTGGATACAATTAGGTTTAGATTTCGGACCAGCAAATCAAGGAGGAAGTACTGGAGCTTCTGTTTCTATGTCTGCAAACGGTAATCGCATTGCTATTAATGTACCTGGAGCAGCTGCGCCTTCGGCAATAATATATGACTATAATGGTTCCCAATGGGAAACGGAAAATTATTTTAGCTTCCCAGCATCTAGAGTTTCATTATCAGCTGATGGTAATCGTTTAGCTGTTGGTAATCCATTATATAATTGGACAGGAGATGGATTTTTTAACGGTGAATATGGTAGAGTTAGAATCTATAATTATGATGATTTTGATGGAGATTGGTCACAACTAGGTTCTGATATTATTGGAGAAACTGCTTGGGAAAAGTATGGAGCTGGAGTTTCGTTATCTTCAGATGGCAATACCTTTATCGCTGCAGCTCCTTTTAATGATGACAATGGTTTTGATGGGCAAGGAAAAATTAGAATATACGATATAACTTTCAATACCATATTTAGCCTAGTCTCTTTCGATTCAAACAATAACAGTTGTACATCAGGATCTGTTTTAGCTAATAATGTGAAAATTGAAATTCTTAATGTAGATGGTAATCAAGTAGGTTTTACTAATATAGATGGACTCTCTAAAGTGCTGGTTCAAAATGGAACATATACTGTACAGCCTGTTATAAATGATGCTCGTTTTGCAGTCTCACCAATTAGCGAAGAAATTGAATTTAATAATATAGCTGAAACAATAACAGTAAATTTTTGTGTTTCTAGTATAGTAACAGTAAATGATGTTGCAACTTCAGTAATGCCTCTAGAAGATGCACGACCAGGATTTGAATCGGCTTACAGAATTACTTATGAAAATTTAGGTACCACAATTATTGATGGAGACGTATCTATTCAATTCAATGATGCTTTACAAGAATATATTCAAGGAACTCAAACTCCACCAGATACTGAAACATCAAATACGCTAACCTATAATTACAGTGCATTACAGCCTTTTGAAACGCGTTATATTGATGTAATCTTAAAAACAAAACAGCCTCCAATTGTTAATTCAGATGATATCTTAACATTAACATCAGTCATAAATAGCAATGTATTAGATGATGATTTAGGAAACAATGTGTTTACGTTTAATCAAATAGCAGTTAATTCTTTTGATCCTAATGACAAATATGTTTTAGAAGGCGATGAGATAACAATACAAGAAATAGATAATTATCTTCACTATAGAATACGTTTTCAAAATACAGGAACAGCAAGTGCTGTTAATGTTAGAATACAAGACGTAATAAGCGATAATCTTGATTGGGATACTTTCAGACCAATATCAGCAAGTCATACAAATTATGTGCAAATACATCATGGCAATTCTGTTGATTTTAATTTTGAAAATATCCAGTTGCCAGCATCTCAAGATGATGAACTTAATAGCCATGGATTTGTAACTTTTAAAATAAAGCCAAAAGCAGATATTCAAATAGGAGATATTATTTCAGGCAATGCTAATATATACTTTGATTATAACTTACCAATTATTACCAATACAGTTAATACAGAAATTGCAACAACATTAAGTATAGCAGATTCTAATTTTGAAGGTTCTATTTATATATATCCAAATCCTACAAGCGATAAAATTCATGTATCTTCTAAAGAAGGATTAAAAATTGAAGAAATTGCTTTGTATTCCATCACTGGAAAACTATTATTAAAAGATGAAAACCCTAACAATGAAATAAATATAAGCGATTTCCATAAAGGAGTCTATTTATTACATATTTTATCTGATAAAGGCAGTGTCACAAAAAAAATCATAATTCAATAATTAATAAAGTACTAACGAAGTCACAATTAGCTTTTACATAATTGCTATCGATATAAGTCTAAAGAATTATATCTGCAACTATGTAAAATAGCACTCAAATGTGCTATTCGCTAATTGTTATAAAATGTACTATAATGGCCTGCGTTATGTGCACTTTGCTTTGGTAAAAGCAGGGCAGAGCGTTAAGAAAAGGTCTGGTAGACCTTTTTAGTGAATGAGCCAGCTGGCGCATTGGCATTCTACTTTTTCTTTATTTTTTTCTTCTATAATTTTTCTCTACGATGTTAATGACATCGAGTTTGCGAGATGCATGAGCTCCTCTAAAACAATATTAACCTTGTGAATAAATCGAAGAATGAGATTAGGCGTTAGCCAAATCTATTCAAGATTCACGAGTACCTATTTATCAAATAGGAGAGGTGCGAGTAAACACGCATTTTTTATTTTAGTGCATTTAATTTCCCAAAAAAGTAGTAGTTTAGCAATCATTACTTAAAACCTACCTATGAAAAAATCATTACTTTTTATTCTCATCACGTTCAGTTTTATAACTCTAGCTCATAGCCAATGGATACAGACAGGCTTAGATATAGATGGAGAAGAAGTAAATGAATCTTCAGGGTATTCCGTAAGTTTAAATGCCGATGCCAGCTTGGTAGCTATAGGTTCGCCTTTTGGTGAAAGTAAAGGTCTTGTACGTGTTTATGAGGATATAGGAGGCATGTGGACACAAAAAGGTACAGATATAGTAGGTGAAGAATATAATGATGATTTTGGAATTTCCGTCAGTTTTAATGCGGCTGGTAATAAACTAGCTATTCTTGCTAAGAACAGGAATTACCCTATTTATGCACGTATATATGAATTTTCTGGAGGCGATTGGTCGCAGATAGGGTCAGATATTCTTGGGGATGATGTTATAGATAGTATTCTGTCTAAAAATGCTACTGTAAGTTTAAATGATGCTGGAAACATCGTAGCCATACAATCCCCCCAAAAGTATAATAGTAATCCCGCAACTCTTTTTAGTTTAATACGTGTCTATCAACAAGTAGGGAATTCCTGGGAACAAATAGGGGCAGACCTCGTTGGAGCAGATAATTATATTGGAAGCGATGTAATCCTAAGTGCCGATGGAAATATAGTAGCTTTTAGCTCTCCTTTAAATAACTCCGATGGTGATGACCCTGGATTCGTAAGTATCTATGAAAATGTAGATGGTGTTTGGACACAAATAGGTACCAATATCAATGGAGAAGGAGTGGCTTCAGCTTTTGGATACTCCGTAAGCTTAAGTGCAGATGGTAGTATTATTGCTATTGGTGCGTTTGGACAAAATGATACGACTGGTAAAGTATATGTATATCAAAATGTAGGTGGCGTATGGACACAAATGGGCTCCGGAATAGCCGGAGAAGCCCAAGGTGATTATTTAGGGTATTCCGTGAGTTTAAGTTCTAATGGTAGTATAGTTGCTATAGGAGCTACTCGCAATGACGATAATGGTATTAATTCTGGTCAAGTGCGTGTATATAAATATTCAGGGGATACCTGGCTACAAGTAGGAGAAAATATGGACGGAGAGGCTCCTTATGATGGATCAGGATGGTCTTTGAGTTTAAGTGCAGATGGCTCTAAGGTTGCTATTGGTGCAAGATATAATGCTACTAATGGCTCGGGTTCTGGTCACGTACGCATCTATGAAAATGTGGTCGATTTAAGCAATGAAATTTCGGGCACCATTCTATTGGATGTAGATGCTAATGGCTGTGATGCCATGGATGTTCCAGTTCAGAATTATAGAGTAAAAACAAATAATGGACCTAATCGTTTTGAAACATTTACCCAAAGCGATGGAAGCTATCAACTATTTACCAATGCTGGCGATTTTACAACCACGGTACCTAACACGTTACCAAGTTATTTTACCATGACACCCGAGGAACACAATTCAACCTTTGTGGGCTCTAATAATACGGATACAGCCAATTTTTGCATCGAACCGGTTGGTACCTATAATGATTTAAGCATTGCAGTTCTACCAACTTCAGGCAACCCTAGACCTGGTTTTAATACAAATTACCAAATAGTGTATCGCAATTTTGGTAGCACGCAAGCTAGTGGAACCTTAACGTTTGAATATAATGAAGCCAAAATACAGTTTTTAACAGCTAGTGAAACAACTAGCTCGCAAACCAGTAATACGTTAACCTTCGATTATGCCAATTTAAACCCATTTGAATCTAGAACCATAGAGATACAAATGAATGTATTTCCTCCTCCCACAACAACTATTGGTAATGTGTTGCAATCTACAGTCACTATCAACCCCATAACTGGAGATGATAACGAAGCAGATAATACATTCACCTTAAGCCAAAGGGTTATTGGTTCTTACGATCCAAATGATATCACGGTTTTAGAAGGAGAAGAAATTACCATAGAACAGGCAGATAAATACTTACATTACTTGATAAGATTTCAAAATACAGGAAACGCAAGTGCTATCAATGTGCGCGTTGAAAATATATTAGAAAACAAATTAGATTGGGATACCATGCAATTAGAGAGCTTAAGTCATAACGGTCGCGTAGAAATTACAGACGGAAATAACGTAGCCTTTGTATTCGATAATATCAATCTAGCAGATAGCACGACTGATGAACCCAACTCTCATGGCTATATTGCTTATAGAATAAAACCAAAAGCCAATGTGGTTTTAGGTGATGTTTTTTACAACACGGCCGATATCTATTTCGATTTTAACCCTGCCATTATAACCAATACAGCAACAACTGAAATTGTTAGTGCCTTATCTGTAGAAACGTTTAATGCTAAAGGTTTTAAGATTTTTCCAAATCCTGTATCTCATCATCTGAACATACAAAGTAAAGCAGGTTTTGATGCCATAGTTATTTATGATCTACATGGGAGACCATTAAAAACGAAGGCTCTAAGTGTTCCAAGTTTAGAGTTTGAATTAGATGTTGAAGGTTTGTCGAGTGGCATGTATTTTATTGAAATTCAATCAGGTAACGAAAAACAGGTTCAGAAATTTATGAAGCGATAAAGTGTTATTTCAAGACTTAAACACCTCATGTTTTTTAAGAGAACTTTATGAAAATTCGCTTTATTAAATATTTATATGTTATTAGAAAAAAATACAACGAGAATTACATTGGATTTACAAATTATGAAGAAATCTAAAAATTAGCTTTTGTGCGGCTGCAAGCGTTGGAAAATTGTGTTTAGAAAAATTACTGCGTAGCATAATTATTTTTAAAAAGCAATCGAGCGTTTTTGGCAAGAGGCAATTTTACATAACGACTAATTATAGCTACAAATCTGTAAACGTGAAGTTTCTTGAGAATCGTGTATTTAAAAAAACATGTATGGGATTATACAGAATATGAAAGTTATGACAAAGGCTTAATTGTACTTGTAACGAATGTTTAAAGACCCGACTACAAATGCTACTTATGAAAACAAAGACTTTGTGGGATATTTTACATAATATTGAATTATAGCTATCAAATTCTATAACATGTAATTTGTACTATAATGGTCCGCGTTATGCAACTTGAGCTTTGGTTAAAAGCGAAAGTATTTCAATTGTTTCTGAAAAAAAATATTCTAAAATGTATCTCTACAATTTTAATGTAACACTCTTTTCACGGAGCGACGATAGGAGAGTAGTGGAATGTGTGTGGAATGGAATAATAACTTAAAAAATAGTAAGTTCTTTTCCGTCTTCTAAAAATTTAAAGCGTTTGATTAATAAATCTTTAATAGCCTTTAAATTAGGTGTGGATGAAAAATTTTGAAGACCATAAGAAGGAAGAACACTAATAATACCAGTTCTTAACATATAATTTTCAATGTTATCTTTTGAGAAAATATTCATTGGTAATTCAATCATCCATTCACTTTCTTTTTTCTTTGAATATTCAAAATATTTTTTTTGGAATTCTTGTGCATTATCTAGATTATCAGGTGTTAAACCAATCTTTTGAAGTTTATAATTTATTACGAGGTTCACTATCGCTAAATAAATATGCCAATCTGACCAATTTTCTCTAAACTCATTAATGAGTATCATAAAATCATTATTATTTTTTAATTTTTTTAAAGTTATTTCTAAAGGTGCAGTAAAAGCTAGTCTTTTTCTTATATACGTTAAGTTCTCTTTCTCTGAATATGTTTTAGATAGACTAGTTCTCCATGGAACTTTTAGATTTTCTGGAAGACTATATTCTATAGCTATATTATCATTACTGAAATTAGATCTTTTAGATTCATTAAAATCTTTTTCATTTATAAATTCTCGATAGAGATAGTTATATGTATTTCCAAAAGTAACTTTGTTATATAAACCATCACCAAATTTATCTTCTATAATCTTTTTAAAACCTTTATTGGGCAATAAACTTACTTGTCGTAAAATCGCACCTATTAATGCAGAATAAAAATATTGAAATTCATCAATTATTTTCAAATCTGTTCCTTCATAAAACGGAATTTCTGCTTCCCATATAATTTGTTCATTGGATGGTTTTTCAGTGAATAAAGGTTGACTATTTTTAGATTTTCTAAACCTTACTGTAACATCAGACTTTATAATAAATAATTCTTCTTCTATTAGTTCGACTAGAAATATTTGTAGCATAGCAACAAATTGTTCTGCCATCGAGTTTGTTATATAATCATTTTGAAATTCAATATTCCATTTGATACCGAATGCTTCAAATATAATTTTTCTAGATTCTCCTAAATCATTGAAAGGCAAACCTATAATTTGTTCAGATAGCATAGCGGTTATGTTACTTTTTTTAAAATTATCTTTTCCTTCAATTTTAATTTTTTCTGAGAGCTCAATAATTTCATTATATATATAACCCAACTTCTTCAGTTTGAAATCTAAATAATTTTCAATTGAGAGATTAAATTCATTTGAAAAAAGTTTAATTAATGAAGGATAATATATTAGTGTTGAAGTTTCTTCATCTTTATATATATCGAAATCTTTTTCTATTAAGTGGTATGAATTTATTGTAATATCGATTAAATCTAAATAATTAACCCAAGAACCAGTGTGATAGCATGAATTTGCTGTTCTTTTTAATGCATTAGGAAGTAAATCAAAAACATCTGCAGATTCTTTATACACTATACACATATTTGCTGCTATCATGCTATAATACTTACTTGCATATTCCATGTCTAATTTTGAATAACAGTCAGACAATAATAAAGAAGTTAGGATTGAACCTCTTAAAGTTTCATTTGAAAACCATTTTATTTTAAGTTTATGTAAAAGAGTTATCGAAATAATAGTTTTATTTGCATTAAGATATTCTTGAACTCTATCTCTAATGTTTTCACCTGCTTTATATGCACCATATCTATTAGCCAATAAAACATCAATTTTTTCAGAGAACTTTTCTAGCTGACTAGTTTCCTTATCCAGCTCCAAACTAAGCTTTATTGAGTTTAATATTCTATCAGAAAGTCTTTCTAGAGGGTAAAATGGAGCTTCTTCCAAGAATAGGAAAATATCTTCTAATTTTTTTATATATTTTTGAATTGCAACATCAAAATCATTTAAGAAATCATGTAAAATAATATTTGCTTGAATCTCAATTATAGAACATTTTTTATTTTTACTGGTCGTATTTATAAACCCACTTTCCAATAAATTATTTAATACATTACTATATTTAACGATTTCGTCATTACTAAATTCATTTCCGATAATTAATTTAGAACTTTTAATAAAAGAAAGTAAAACTTGAGCATCTTCCAAAGAAGCAGGGTCATTGTAATCATTTATATCACTAAAATAATCTCTAACAATATCTTCTAAATTATTAATATCATTTTGCCCCATCAATTTTGTTACGAACTTCTCGTAAATAGCCTTCCTTTTTAAAGTTCTTGGACAAGACTCGGTTATAAAAAGATCAAGTTTATTTAGCCAAAAATTTAAATCAACTTTTAAAACATCATCTTTATAAATATGCCTAATGGCTGATTTTATATCTGAAAATTCTTCAAAAGTTATGTTTACATTTCTTTCTGTATATTCCTCATATATATTTTCATACCAATTTTTTTCTGTTATTCTTGGAAAAAAGTCATTAGATATTTTTAAATACTGATTAGCAACCCAAAATAAGTCTGCATCAGATAAATGCTCTGATAGAGCTTGTGCGTCAATTATTTCTAAATCAACATTGTGATTATCCTTAATCTCTTTCTCTTTTTTATGTCGTTGTCCAACTGGAATATCAATACCGCTAAAGAAATAAATGCGTTCAATATTAATACTTGGGGTCATTATTGTTTGTACATCCTTGTCAACTTTACCATTTTTCTTTAAGGGATTTTTTTCAAGAGAGCATGCAAATACAATTGGAGATTTTGAATAAGCTAAAGAATATGAACTATTAATATTTTTTTCTGATAAATAAGAATGAAAAGTTTCGAAATCTCTACCTTGATCTCCACCAGACTGAACTGGTCCTGTTGCTGGAATTACATTTTGAACAATTCTACTTCTTGCAAAGAATCTGCATATGTGTTCAAAATCTGAAGTTCCATTATCGCTTTTCAATTGTTCGAAACCAAATCTAATCTGTCTTATTAATTCTACCTTGTTCATTGAGTTTATTATACCTAAATTATAGTTTTTTTTAATACAGAAAATCCGTTTTTCGTATTTTTAATTTTTAAATCCAATATCATTTTCTAAAAAACTCATTAATTTTTTCTTTTCCAATAATAGTTATAAGTTCTTTAAAATAGTTTTTAACAATTGTATTTCTATTCCATTTCATTAAATCTTGAATATTTTCTTTAATATTTGGGTCATTTGTTTGATCAAAATTACTTTTCCAAGTACTTAAAGATTTAAGTAAGCGAATAGTTATATTTTTTTTACTTTTTTCTATAGAAGTTCCTTTTTCTAGTTTTGTAAAGTGAAGGCCATAAAAAACATAAATATTTCGATCTTCAGTTTTTTTTGAATGAACAAGAGATTCTTGTAGAACTTCTAATATTGTTTTATCAAAAAGCGAATTATAAAATGATTCTGCAGTTTTATAGGCTATAGAATTATCAATATTCCATAGTGTCCCTATATAAGATCTAGCTCTTACACCTATAAAATGATTCTTGATATCATAAGCTGACCAACATGTATTATTAAAAATTAATGGAGAATGTCCAGCCGCTAAATGACTAAACATTCCTAAATGACTAAATTTATAACAAGCAATTTCATGTGAGTTTTCAAGAGTAACCCATTTTGAGCTAATTTCATTTGCCCTAACTGGCACAGCCTTAATCATTTTTGGGAAAATTGATGATGGATAATTTTGTTCCTTGAACTCTTTAGTTCTAAAAGAAAACCCATTTAGTTTTCTTGGAAATATTTTTTTAGAAACTTTAATAAGAGGCTCACCACTTTTAGATTTTTTGCCTGGATCTGGTGCTATACTTAATGTTAAGAAGTATTCAAATATATGTTCGTTACCAAATTGATCGACAAATCTTTCCTCTATGAGTGAACCTTCTGATTGATTACCATGGCTACAAAGATGTAAAATATTAAAGGGCAACTCCTTTACAAAATAATCTAAGTTATGTGAAGTAGCCTCTTCTTTAATTAATCCGCTAACATGATAATAATTCTCTTTAAGTTTATTTATAACAAAATCTGTTTCTTCAATTGAAAAAAACCTTGGAGAAAAAACAATTGCTGATTCAATATTAAAATTATCTTGAAAATAAATGTTATTGAATATGAAAAAATCTGGTTTGAGTTTTAAACCTACATATGTGCAAGGAATTATATTTTCGATGATTAATGAATATGGTGCTCCAATTGTGAAAAATGTTACAAAATCGTGATTAATAAAACTAATATGATTTATTTTATCATAAATGAGAGTATGTAATTCAATTAAGGATTTTTCTTCTATTCCATTTTTCACTTGCTCTCTCCATGATTCAATTAGTACCAGAAATTTCTTTTCATGGAATTCAAAAGGTTCTATAAATTCGATATCTACATCAATTGAAATAGCATAGTTTGTTGCAACAATAATTGAAACTGAATTATCATTTTCAGTTACAATTAATCCACCACTGTTTCTTTTTTCTAACTCAATAATCTCTGCATTTTCATTAATGGTAAGAGCTTTTCCTTGAGCTGAAGCTAATTGTAATCCTTCACAAACTTGCTTTGCTCTACAGGATATAGTTTTTTTATCACTAATTGGTTGTATAAAAATGTTAATATCCTCTAAAGAGTTAATTTCAATAACATTATAATCTCCCAAAAAAGATAAATATGATTGTTGGTTTGCGCTTAACCCAATGAGTATTAAATATTCGCATCCATTAATTCTTTTTAAAGTATTATTTAAGTCAATATTTAATGTAGTAGCATTAATTCTAGAAATTTGATTTTCATCATTAAAATTTAACCCTTTATCATCTTTTGCATTCGTCACTTCAGAAAACCCGAATACTAGAGAATACTCGCCTGAAACATTTATGTGAGATGAAACGACAGCAGTTAATAGATTTTCTTCTCTATGTGCAATACAAAAAAAAGTTGAATTAAGTTTTGGAGGGGTTGTCATAAACTATATAGGTCTTATTGATTCTCTAGTCTAATATACTAAACTAATTTCAGGAAACCTTGATGGAGCGTTGGCAAAACGACCTCAGAAAATTTTGGTAAAACAATAGGAGAGTGGAGCGTGATATTTTAGGGGTCTAGTAATACAGCTTCTTAAGAGTTTCAATTTTACAAGGGATTTCAAAGCAATGTAAACTAGTTACAATGTTTCCTAAAATATAGCGTAACGAACCGTAATTGTTTCCAAAAGTTTATGAAGTCTTGAATTTTTGTTTCTTTTTTTATCAAGAAAAAAAGAATTAATAAAACTTAAGAAGTACAATTGCTTAATTTCTATTTTACATAATATTAATAGTTACAATCAAGAAAGTTCAAATAGTAACGAGAATAGAATAAGTGCTTAGAATTTTATTCTTACTCACATATTTAATTATTTGCAGAAACTTCAAATGTGTTCGTGAATCTCCTAAAAAGTCGATTTCATAAAATTTAAGCTCTTATGGCAATCCACGAGAATCGCGTAGAAAAAAATATTACCTATAAATACCCAATTACGAGAATTATGATAACATCTAAAAGCTAGCTTTTTTTTGGCGCTGGCAAAGCGGTTGGAAATTGTGTTTAAAAATAAATGCCATATAAGGCATTTAAATTTTTAAAAAGCAATCGAGCGCATTGGCATGCGGCAATTTGACATAACGACTAATTATAGATACAAATAAATAAAATGGTGCGCAGCACACCGTTTCTAGTTTAATGACCCAAGTAATTATTATTGTAATGAAATACAATGTCTCTGGGATATTTTACATAATAGCATTATAGCTATCAAATGTACTACTGACTTAAAATACCAATGACAACATTTGTACTATAATGTGCTGCGTTATGTAACTTTGCTTTGGCAAAAGCGAAGTTAAATTACTGCTTTTTCTTATTTTTTTCTTCTAAAATGTTTCTCTACGATGTTAATGGAACACTCTTTTCACGAAACGACGATAGGAGAGTAGTGGAATGTGTGTGGAATGGATTTAAATGAATTAATATTCAAAATTTCCTAATTAACAATTTCATGGAGCAGTTTTAATATTGTAAATTTCGAAGTCAAAAATTTATTTATAAAAATGCAAAATCCAATTATAAAAAGTAAAGTTCAAGCACTTTGGGATAGACTCTGGTCAGGAGGATTATCTAATCCAATTACTGCTATTGAAAATATATCATATCTTCTTTTTATGAAACGTTTAGAGATTTTTAAAGAAGGTCTTTTAGATGAATACAAATGGAGTAAATATCATCATCTTTCTGGTCAAGCTCTTGTTACAAAACTAAATAAAGTGTTTGATTATATACAAAATAGTTTAGCTGAAGAAGACGAGCCTTTTGCAACAGCTATGAAACAAGCAAGATTTACACTTACAGATAAACCTGCTTCATTAGCAAAGGATGCAATTAAGTATATTGATGAAATATATTTAGAAATAGATAATGAAATAGAGGAAAACAATCAGCATTTTCAAGATATACAAGGTGATTTATATGAATATTTATTAAAGCAAACAAGTGAGGCTGGTAAAAATGGTCAGTTTAGAACACCAAGACATATAATACAGTTAATGGCATCCATTTTGGATCCAGATGTTGATGGTAAAATATGTGATTTAGCAAGTGGTTCAGCAGGCTTTTTAGTTGGTGCTTATCAGCATATTCTAACTAAATACTCAAAAAAAATCAGTATCGATCCTATTGACGGGTTACCGATAGGAACCGACGGAAAACTTTTTGATGAAAAAGAAAATAAGGGTAAGCTTGAAAAGCTAAAAACAACTACTTTTTACGGTTTTGATATTGACCAAACTATGGTGCGAATAGGTATGATGAACCTTATGATGCATGGAATCACACATCCTAATATTGAAGACTGTGATACACTTTCTTTAGGTTATGAAAAATTAGTTGCAGATAAACTTAAATTGAAACTTGATGTTGAAAGTGAAAAATCAATTCAAAATAAAAAACTTCAAGGACAATTTAAATATATATTAGCAAATCCACCATTTACAGGTAAAATTAATAGTGAAACTGTTTCTATTAATTTAGATAGAGTTTATCCTCCTAAGACAAATAAAGATGGCAAACGAATAAAACGTACAGTACAGTCAGAACTATTATTTTTAGAGCGTATGGTTTATATGCTGGAAGAAGGAGGGAAAGCTTGTGTTATTGTGCCTGAAGGTGTATTGTTCAATTCTGGAGGAGCTCATAAAACCACCAGACAAATTTTAATGACAGATTGTAACTTAGAAGGTGTAATTTCTTTACCAAGCGGTATTTTTCTTCCATATACAGCGGTCAAAACTTCTATTTTAATATTTGAGAAAAGAAAATTCAGAAATGGTTTTACTAAACCTCAAAATATAGATATTTGGTTTTATGGGATGGAATCAGATGGTTATTCTTTGGATAATAATAGAAAAGAATTAAAGGAAAAACCATTGCCTGTTGTTTTAAAAAAATGGGAAGAAAAAGATAGTAAACCTCAGGATAACAGGAAATTAGACTATTTTAAAATTCCTTATAAGGAAATAGAGGAAAATGGTTATGAGCTCAATTTTAATCTTTATAAAGAGTTTATTTATGAAAAACAAAAATTTAAACCATCCTCAGATATTTTAAAAGAAATAAAATTATTAGAGAAAGCTATTAACTCTGGAATAAAAGAATTAGGCTAATGAGTATAGTAAAACTTAAAGATTTAGTTTATAAACCTATTACAGGAGAATGGGGAAAGGAAGAGTCAGAAAATCCTTTAAGAGATGGTGTTGTTAATTTAATTAGGACTGCAAATTTCTTATCTACAGGACAACTCGATTACTCCAACATAACCCAAAGAGCAATTCTTAAAAAGAAAAAGATAGAGAATGGAGAAGTTTGGGTTGCAGATGTTAATAAAATTGAAAGTAAACAATTAGAAAATAAAGATTTAATTATTGAAAAATCTGGTGGAGGACCTAAAACACCAGTTGGAAGAGTTGTTATTTTTGAAGCAGAAAAGAATAAAACTTATTTATGTAGTAATTTCTTATCGGTCTTAAGGCCTAAACAAGATATAGTAATACCAGAATTTTTATTATATCAATTTAAATATTTATACCAAATAAATATAGTTAAGAAGTATCAAAATCAAACTACTGGTTTATATAACCTTAAAATTGATAAATACTTAAATGTAGAGATTAATTTACCTTCAATTTCTGAGCAATCTATTATAGTTGCTCAGTTAACTAAAATTCAAGAACTCATTAATATTAGAACGAAAACTATTGATTTACTTGATGAGTATATTCGTTCTGTTTTTTTTGAAATATTTGGAGACACAGTACTTGACACTAAGAAAATAGGAAAAAAACCATTATCATTTTTTGGAGAATGGGGTAGTGGAGGAACTCCAACGAGAAAAGAAAAAAAATACTTTCAAGGTAATATTCCATGGTTTACCTCAGGAGAATTAAATTCTATTTTTTTAAAATCTAGTAAAGAAAAAATCACCAAAGAAGCAATTAAAAATTCAAGCGCCAAGTATATTGAAAAAGGAAGTTTATTAGTTGGAATGGTAGATACTGCATCTTTAAAACTCGGAATCACTATAGAAAAAGCTTCTTGTAATCAGAATATAGTTTTTTCAAAATTAGACAAAAATTTATGCAGGACAGAATTCATTTATTATTCTATACATTTAAGTAGAGATTATTATTTAAAGCAAAGGACAGGAGTGCGCCAGAAAAACTTAAGTGCTTCAAAAATTAAGAAGATTGAAATTTTATTTCCTAAATTAAGTTTGCAAAACAAATTTGTAGGTGTTTTTGAAAAAGTTCAAATTCAAAAACAAAAATATAGAGAATCGTTAGATTTATTAGAGACCTTATTTCAAACTACTCTGCAAAATGCTTTTGATTTGGATTTAGAAGTAGATGAAGAAATTATATTTGAAGATATTTTACAAAATTTAACAGTAAATGATTTAAAAAAAGGAAAACGAATAGAATACCTACTAAATCTGTTAAAAAAAGACAAAAAGAAAGAAAACTTTTCAAATTTCGCAAACTATAATCTTGCTTTAGAAAAACTGTTACTCTTAATAGAAGATGGAAGTATCGAACAATATTTAGAAAGAGGAAATATAAAATTAAAAAAGAGTTTATGAAATTATTACGTCTCAAAATAAACTCTCCTTTTAATAGTCTTAGGAATAAAGTGCAAAAGAATTTTGAATTAAATTTTAGAGAACCCTTTTATGAAAGTGAAAACGCAAGTTGGGAATCATTTCATCCGTTTTGCTTTGCTGGTTTAAATGGAAGTGGTAAATCAAATGTTTTGGAAGCTCTTGCTAATATTTTTTATCATTTAGAAAATTGTGCTAATACTAAACAACCTCAAAACTTTTTAGAACAGTTTAATGAAACTAAGTCATCGCCAGATGCTTTTGAATTGGAATACTATATCGTACCAAATGATAAAACAGACTTTGTAGAAGAAACTTTAAGGACTGGTCAGAAAGGTTTAGGAAAAGCTATCACAGGTATAGAGAAAAGTAACTATGCTTTAGAAAACATGGTAAAAGTGGAAATTACCAAAGAAAAAGGCAAAAAACTACATTTTGAAGGAAAAAATATTCATACAGATGAAATCATTATATCTTCTTTATCCATAGATAGCAAAGGAAAACCCGTATACAATATTAAAACATTAAAGCCCTATTTACCTGATTTAATTATTGGATATTCATCTGGAGAAAATGAAGTGTTGAGTATTCCGTTTTTAAAATCTCGTTTACTTAATTATGATGAGTATTATGATACATTCCCTGATATAAAATATTATTCTCCTGAAAATAACTTGGTGTATATTGACTATGAAATGAGTCAGGCTGTTCTGCTAGTCAATTATATATTTCAAAACAATGAAGTTTTAAAACCATTACGGGAAGGTGATTTGGGTATTCAAGAAATTGTTAGTTTTAGAATGACATTAAATACTCTCCATATTGAAAAAGATAATAAAGAATATAAAATATTAGATCAGTACCAATCAAAAATAGATGCTTTAAAACGTTGTTCAACTACTTTTTATGAAGGTAATACGAGCTTAACATTAGATTTTTACATTAATAAAGCAACAAAAGAAGCCTTTAGAAATAAAAAGAACTTTAAAGATATTTCTGATTTATTCCAAACATTTCAAGTTTTATATACACTTAATTACTTGGTTGTAAGTACTGAGACAAAAAACGAAGTCTATCAATCGGAAGGTGTTTATACAGATTGGAAAATTCCAAAACCAGCTCCAAAAGATAAAGTTTTTTATTTTGAAAATTTCTATATAAAAAAAGAAGGTGTAGAAAAACCTTTACTACTTAAAAACCTATCCGATGGAGAACAACAGTTTCTACATTCTTTAGGAATTTGTTTAATGCTTAAAGGAAAAAGTGCATTATTACTTTTAGATGAACCTGAAACTCACTTTAATCCAGATTGGAGGTCTAAATTTATTAGTACTTTGAAAGTGTGTTTAGAAGCTAGTAGTAGTAATAATTTAATGCGAGACATTTTAATTACTTCTCATTCTCCTTTTATAATATCTGATTGTTATCCCGATAAAGTAATTGTATTTGAAAAAGGGGAACAACCTAAAAATGCAAGAGATATCAATTTTAGAACTTATGGAACTTCAATTGATATTATAATGGAAAATATTTTCAAAAAAAACAACACAATTGGAGACTTATCTAGAGGTGAAATAGAAGATATTGAAGAAGAAATTAATGGCTTAGAAAGCCTAACTGAAGAGGAAGTAATAGACTATAAAAATAAGACTATCCATTTAGGAGATTCTATGGAAAAAGTTTTATTATTCGCACAATTAAACGAATTAAAGAAAAAGTAACATTTTGTTAAAAGCATATAAACCAATAAAGAATTCAATATTTGACGCTCATAAGTTGATTGAGTATTTAGTCATAGAAGTTTGGTGTAAAGCTGATAACCAAAGGTGTAGAACTAAATTGAATGATGAATTAAAAATTTTATATGACAATACTCGTTTAATATGGTTTAAAGAATCATTGAATGAGATATATAAAATATCAAAAACTTTGAGTGTTGCAGAAAAAGATGCTTTTCAAAATGCATTTCAAATAAATAACAATATAGAAGCTTTATGCTCTAACCCAACTACTAGAATACCTATTAATACTCTAAATAAAGATTTATTAAAAGTGATATTACCTTTTTTTAAAGAACTTTATTCTAATTTCCTAAAATGGGTGGATATATCAGCTAAATATGGTTCAAAAAAAGAATATTATAATGATTTAATTACTTTTAATAAGTTCAAGTTTTGTCCTTGTTGTGGTTTCGGACAGATCAAAACAATTTATGATGATGGCCATTCTCCATTTGATCATTATTTACCATTAAAGCATTATCCGTTTTCTGTAGTTAATTTTAATAATTTAATCCCTTTATGTACTATTTGTAATTCCGATAATAAGGGAGAAAAAGACATCCTAAAAAAGAACAAAAAAGTTTTCTTTCCATTAAATAAGAAACATAAGGAGATTGGAATTAAAGTAGAAGTAGAAACAAAAATATTTAAAAGAATCATCGTAAAAATCAATAAATCAGATGAGCTAGACAAGAATGATGTAGCTGTTGATTTTAGTGATAAAAGTGAGGAAATTACATCTTGGGACGAAATATTCAAAATTAAAAAAAGATATTTTGGACAAATTGCTAACAATAGGGAAAATTGGTTAAATGATGTAAAGCAGGTTTTTCGTAATAAAAAAATTAAGACAGCCAATTATGTTGAAGCATTTGATATGGTAATAGAATTAGACTCAAATAAGGAATTAGGATTTTTAAAGACACCTTTTTTAAATAAAATGAAATCATTTACCTCTTTAATAGAAGCATATGAAGAAGTTACTGGTGACTATATAATCAGATAATATGATTCGGTGTTAAAAACGACCTCAGAAAATTTTGGTAAAACAATAGGAGAGAGGAGCGTAATATTTTAGGGGTCTAGTAATACTGTTTCTTAAGAGTTTTAAGTAAGCAAGGGATTTCAGAGTAATCTAAATACGTTACAATGTTTCCTAAAATATAGCGTAACGAGCCGTAATTGTTTCCAAAAGTTTATGCAGTCATGATTTTTTTGTTTCTTTTTTTATCAAGAAAAAAAGAATTAATCAAAACTTAAAAAGTTCGAATGCTTAATTTCTATTTTACATAATATTAATAGTTACAATCAAAAAAGTTTAAATAGTAACAAGAATAGAATAAGTGCTTAGAATTTTATCCTTCATAAAATTTAAGCTCTTATGGCAAGCTTACGAGAATCGCGTAGAAAAAAATATTACCTATAAATACCCAATTACGAGAATTATGATAACATCTAAAAACTAGCTTTTTTTTGGCGCTGGCAATGCGGTTGGAAATTGTGTTTTAAAAAATTAATGCGATAGCATAATTATTTTAAAAAAGCAATCGAGCGCATTGGCAGAGGCAATTTTACATAACGACTAATTATAGGACAACTTAGTAGTTTAGAACATCCTCGTAATTCGTTTATTTAAAAAATGTTGAGCAATTGTACAGAATATGAAAGTTATGGAAAAGCTTAAATAGACTTGTAACGAATGTTTAAAGACCCGACTACAAACGTTTCTTATGAAAACAAGACTTTCTGGGATATTTTACATAATATTTAATTATAGCTTACCAATTATATGAAATGCAATTTGTACTATAATTAATATTATGTAAAATAGAATTTATAAGAACCACTATCTAGTTCCAATTCGTATTAAAAACATAGATACTTAATCTATATTTTTAATAGTATGTAAAATGGACTTTTTAAGAACTACTCTATAGATTTCATTGGTATTAAAAACATAGATATTTAATCTATATTCAGTATTTAATCTTTACTATTTCATACCACATTATGACAAATCCTTAATTACAAATAAACTAGCAAAACATTAATAAACCGTAAGAAATTCCTTTTAAACCATACTTTTAATGTTAAAAAAACGGTTTTTTAATCGATTAATTACGCTTTTAATCCGATTTATATAGAATATTTGTATCTTGTTAATCCCAATAATACCTAAACCTTAACCTAATGAAACCTACAAGAAATCCTTCTAAAGTGGATAAAACGCGTCTACAAATAGTACATGAATACAACATATATTCCGGATTGTATCGTTTCATTCTAAAGGTCCTAAAAAAAGCAATACCCGTTTTAATGCTGCTAATCGGTATCCTTATTACGCTCAATCACTTTATAGATATTAATGCTTCCTTAGTCCATCTCACACAAGTATTACCCGTTTATGGCGTATTAGGTTTCTTTTTCATTTCCGAAACGATACTTGGTATTATACCTCCAGAAATGTTTATTGCTTGGGCAGGAAAAATGGGAACGCCATGGCTATTTCTTTCTATCTTATCCATTCTGTCTTATTTTGGTGGTTTATTAGCGTATGGCTTAGGGCAACTGTGTACTAAAAACCCAACTTTTCATAGGTATTTAGAAGTGAAAATGGAAAAACAGCTTGCCAATTCTAAAAAATGGGGCGGATTTCTAATTATTATAGGTGCATTATTACCTGTACCATTCGCAGTTTCTTGTATGACTGCCGGAATTATAAAATTTCCTTTTAAAAAAGTAATCCTTTATGGTTCGCTAAGAATCGTACGTATTTTTGCCTATGGAATCGTTGTTTTTAATTTACTGTAAATAGCTACTCCTCGCCTTTTGGAACCTAGAATTCTATCTCCTATAGATTTTTAAAGTTCGCACTTTATCTACTCTAATTTTAAACGTTAATAAAAAATTAATCTATCGTATAGTCGTTAAACATAAAGTATTTTTGCAGTCTAATTTCAGGATATGAATTCTTATAAAAATCTTTTATCATTCAAACATCTATTATACGATTACCTCATTAATTTAGGTTTATCGGAAAACACTGCCAAATACCTTAATATGCTTGGTTTATTAATCGCATTGTTTCTTGTGGTTTTTGTGATCGATTTTCTTATTAGAAAAATACTGATTAATGCCTTTAATGTTTTTGCAATAAAATCGAAATCAAAATTTGATAATATTCTTATTAAAAATAAAGTACCTCGTAATATTGCGCACATTATTCCGCTTATCATCGCTTTAGAGTTCATTCCTGTTGTATTTGACGATTTTCCTTTCCTAGAGAATATTATAGAAAAAGGGCTGCAAATCTTCGGTATTATATTAACACTTTGGATTGTGCGAAGTGTTTTAAAATCCATTAAAGATTATCTTAAAACACTTCCTCGTTTTAAAGATAAACCTATTGATAGCTACATTCAAGTAATTATGATTTTTGCCTGGATGGTTGGTCTTTTCTCCATTTTTGCCATTATTTCTGGTATTTCTTTTTGGAAATTTGTAACCACCATTGGTGCCGCTTCTGCTATTATTATATTAGTTTTTAAAGATACTATTCTTGGTTTTGTAGCTAGTATTCAAGTATCCATTAATGATATGGTTCGTATTGGTGATTGGATTTCCTTTGATAACTATGGCGCAGATGGTGATGTTATAGAAATTAATCTTTCTACCGTAAAAGTGCAGAATTTCGATATGACCATTACTACCATTCCAACCTATGCGCTTATTTCCGATTCGTTCAAAAACTGGCGAGGAATGAGTGATTCTGGTGGTAGACGAATTAAAAGATCTATTCTTTTAAAAGCAACAAGTGTGCACTATTTAACGGATGAAGGCGTTGAAAAGCTTAAAAAAATTGCACTTATTTCCGATTATCTGAAAGACAGAAAAAATGTGATTGACACCTATAATACAGAACATAATATAGATAAATCGGTATTAATAAATGGTCGTAACCTTACCAATCTTGGTGTTTTTAGAAAATATATACAGTCCTATATTGAAAACCATTCTGCTATTAATAAAGACATGACTATTATGACAAGGCAATTAGCACCAACAGCTCAAGGTTTACCGCTGGAAATTTATGCTTTTAGTAGTGATAAACGCTGGGCAAATTATGAATATATCATTTCTGATATCTTTGACCACAGCTTAGCAGCTGTTCCGTATTTTGATTTAGAAATATTCGAATTTACTACCGGAATTACAAAGGCCTAAAATAATCGTTTCGGTTCATGAGAAAATATGCTCTGCTCCGCTCCTTTGCCAACTCCAATTAGAAATACATCGATTGTTATATAAACTAAAAAAGCCTCTTAATGCATAAGAGGCTTTTTTAATATTGTCGCAATATAGATTATTTAAGTATTTTAACTTTTACTGCATTCATACCACGTTGTCCTTTTTCAAGTTCAAAAGAAACTCTATTACCTTCTGTAATTTGGTCTATTAAACCACTTACATGGCAAAAGTATTTTTCGTTGTTTTCAGAATCAATAATAAATCCGAAACCTTTTGAGGTATCAAAAAACGAAACGTTACCAGATCTAACTGGATCGAATGCTTCTTTATCTCCTTCTAAAGTTTTAGGAATACTTACTTCAATATTGGCAGCTTTTACTTTAACTTTTAAAGCAGGATCTGGAGGCGTATCTGTTAAATTACCGTTGTGATCTACGTATGCAAACTGAATTCCTTCTGTTCCATTTTCTTCTCTGTCCGATTTACGAGCTTCCATCTTCTTACGTTTATCCTCACGTTTCTTTAAACGTTTTTTTTCCTTCTCGCTTTTGTTAAATGTCTGTTGTGATTTTGCCATTAATTTACCTAAAATATGTTTTTACTCATTAATAAGTCCCAAAGATATTGATTTCCTTACTTGTAAGCAAAAATTACGGCTTACTTTTATACATGTATATGCATTTTTTTTTAAAAGGGTAATTTTTGTAAATCTACATTTCCACCAGAAAGTAGTATCCCTATCGTTTTATTTCTGAAAACATTCTTATTCTTTAAAACGACTGCCAAAGCCACAGCACTAGACGGTTCTACTACTATTTTAAGTCGTTGATAAATGAGCTGCATGGCTTCTAAAATAGCTTGCTCCTCGACGCAAATAATTTTATGTACATGTTTCTGTAAAATAGGAAAATTTATGGCTCCCAAATGGGTTCTTAAGCCATCTGCAATCGTATTTGTGGTTATATTTACTTCTATTTTTCCGCTTTTAAGCGATCTAAAAGCATCATTCGCTTCCGTTGGTTCTCCACCAATTGCCAAACAGTTTTTACTAAAATAATGGGTTGCCAACGCTGTTCCTGCGAGTAGCCCACCACCTCCAACAGGTGCAAGTACCATTTCTAAATCTGGATATGCTTGAAGTAATTCTAAACAAGCAGTTGCATTACCATGAATTACATCCATATCATTGGAAGGATGTACAAAAGTGGCTCCTGTTTCTTTCGCTATTTTATCGGAAGTGCTTTCCCTAGCTTCTAAAGTAGAGGCACATGTTGTAATTTTCCCTTGATAACTTAAAACCGCATCCTTTTTTACTTGAGGCGCGTTTTCTGGTATCACAATATAGGCAGGAACACCTAAGTTTTTTGCTGCTAAAGATAATGCTTGTGCAAAGTTTCCGGAAGAATGGGTTACTACTCCGCTACTTCTTTGTGCTTCGGTTAACTGCAGAATAGCGTTGGTTGCTCCGCGCATTTTAAAAGCGCCCATTTTCTGAAAGTTCTCACATTTAAAAAATAAATTGGCGCCACAAATAGCATTAATTCCTTCCGAAGTCAATACAGGAGTTTGATGTATATATGGTAAAATACGTTGGTGGCTAGCTAGTATAGCTTCTTTGTGTTGCATAAAAAGGATATTAGTACTGCAAAATTCAGTAGCAACGAAATATAACCACAAATAATTATTCCATGAAATTATTAAAGTGTTAATATCCCATATATTCTATTTTATCCCTTCTAATATATTGTTTATAACTCCATAAAACGGATACGTCTTTTCACTTTAAATACTATTTAAATTTATGTATTTTGCAACTTCTAAAAATTATTAAAAGGAACCATTCATACCTGATTATAATAGTTTAATAAACGGTTTAAAGGAATACAATATGTGTCCTTTAATAAAAAATTAATAATATCTAAATGAAAGTCTGTATTGCCGAAAAACCCAGTGTTGCTAGAGAAATTGCTTCTGTTTTAGGAGCAAATACGAAGCGTGATGGTTACTATGAAGGCAATGGCTATGCAGTAACGTATACATTTGGACACCTTTGTACATTAAAAGAACCAAAAGATTACAAACCGTATTGGAAAAGTTGGGATTTAAACAATCTACCCATGCTTCCAGAGCGTTTTGAAACGAAGGTTTCTAAAGATGCTGGTATAAAAAAGCAGTTTAAAATTGTAAAGAGTTTATTTGATAAAGCAGATGTTGTAATAAACTGTGGGGATGCAGGACAAGAAGGAGAACTTATACAACGTTGGGTTTTAAATCAGGCAGGTTATAAAGGTAAAGTTGAAAGACTATGGATTTCCTCTTTAACCACCGAGGCGATAAAAGAGGGTTTTAACAACTTAAAACCATCCGAAGATTACGATAATTTATACTACGCAGGATTTTCTCGTGCGATTGGGGATTGGCTTTTAGGCATGAATGCAACACGTTTGTACACCGTAAAACATGGTGGTTACAAGCAAGTACTTTCTGTTGGGAGAGTGCAAACACCTACGCTTGCTATGTTGGTGAATCGCTTTAAAGAAATTGAAAACTTTAAACCACAACCCTACTGGGAATTGCAAACCATGTATCGCGATACTTTGTTTAGTTATGAAGAAGGACGTTTTCTTAAAATGGAAGACGGAGAAAAACTAGCATCTATTGTTAAGGAACATGATTTTGAAATTGTTTCCACGACTAAAAAAGCTGGAAATGAATATGCACCAAAACTATTTGATTTAACCGGTTTACAAGTATATTGTAATACGAAATTCGGATTTAGTGCAGACGAAACGTTAAAGATTGTTCAGAAATTATACGAACAAAAAGTAGTGACTTATCCAAGAGTAGATACTACCTTTTTACCAAATGATGTGTACCCTAAAGTACCAGGTATCTTAAAACATCTAACAAAATATGCAGCGTTAACAGAACCGCTTCATGTTAAGAAATTAAAGAAAACAAAAAAGGTTTTTGACGATAGTAAAGTTACCGATCACCACGCTATTATTCCTACCGGACAGCAAATGAACTTGCAATACAATCAGCAACAAGTGTATGATATTATTGTCCGTCGTTTTATTGCTGTGTTTTATCCAGATTGTAAAGTATCTAATACTATTGTTGTTGGTAAAGCGGAAAAAGTAAAGTTTAAAACTACAGGAAAAGAAATTCTAGAAAAAGGGTGGCGCATTGTTTTTGAAACACCTAATGCTACTTCTAAAGAAACAGGAATGCTACCTACTTTTGTGAAAGGTGAAAAAGGGCCGCATGAGCCTTCTTTTTTAGAAAAACAAACCAAACCACCAAACCAATATACGGAAGCTTCCCTCCTACGCGCTATGGAAACCGCAGGAAAACAAGTAGATGACGATGAGTTACGTGAGATTATGAAAGAGAATGGTATTGGTCGTCCTTCTACACGTGCGAATATTATTGAAACGTTATTTAGAAGGAAATATATAAAGCGAAATAAAAAACAAGTGATTCCTACAATTACAGGAATTCAGCTGATTGATACCATTCAAAATGAAATGCTGAAATCTGCCGAACTTACCGGGAAATGGGAAAAACAGTTAAAAGATATTGAAAAAGGAACCTTTAGTGCTGGAAGTTTTATTAAACAAATGAAACAAATGGTAGATCGTTTGGTATACGAAGTTCGAAGTGAAACGAAGATAGCCAATATATCTTCCGTTAATAATAAACCTGCTGGAACTGTAGCGAAGA
The DNA here is from genome assembly GCF_053601555.1 of Lacinutrix sp. MEBiC02595. Lineage (NCBI taxonomy): Bacteria > Pseudomonadati > Bacteroidota > Flavobacteriia > Flavobacteriales > Flavobacteriaceae > Lacinutrix > Lacinutrix sp. MEBiC02595. Next base: position 450,511 of record NZ_JBSHNU010000217.1, read on the forward strand.
AAAAAACGGTTAAAAAGGCATCAGGATTAACTTCTGAGAAATGTCCCAAATGCAAAAATGGTAGTATTATTAAAGGAAAATCGGCTTATGGTTGTTCCGAATTCAAGAAAACTTGCGACTTTGTAATCCCGTTTAAATTTGAAGGTAAAACCATTTCCGAAAAACAATATATTCGATTATTTCAAAAAGGATCTACAGTAAACTTAAAAGGATTTAAAACAGCTAGTGGAACTGTGGAAGGTTTACTGCGCTTTAATGAAAGTTTCCAATTGGTATTAGAACCAAAAAAAGCTGCTAAAGCTACCATTCCAGATACATTGACTTGTCCGAAATGTAAACAAGGAACCGTCATAAAAGGAAAAACGGCTTATGGATGTTCTGCTTACAAATCTGGTTGTGATTTTATATTTACTTTTGATGATTTAAGAAAGAAAGCTGGAAATGAAAAGCTCACGAAAGAATTGGTTTTTGAAATATTAAGCAATTAATATATCCTACCAGGTTTTTAAAACCTTGCAGGATTATAAAAAAAATACCTGGATGGTTTTTGCTGGCAAAGGATCTTCTATGCTACAAAATCAAAGTTTTTTTATAAGATTCCTGCCTTCGCAGGAAATCGGGAAATGAAAAACTAACTAAAGAGTTAGTTTTTAAAATATTGAGCAGTTAATATATCCTGCAAGGTTTTTAAAACCTTGCAGGATTATAAAAAAAATACCTGGATGGTTTTTGCTGTCAAAGCATCTTTTATTCTACGCAATTAACAATATTCTTTTATTAGATTCCTGCCTTCGCAGGAAATCGGGAAATGAAAAACTAACTAAAGAGTTAGTTTTTAAAATATTGAGCAGTTAATATATCC
>NZ_JBSHNU010000218.1:0-506 GCF_053601555.1 Lacinutrix sp. MEBiC02595
TACTGTTCCTGCTGGTACTCCTGGAATAGTATACGTTCCATCCGCTGCCGTTGTTGCTGTTGGCTCTCCTGCGTCTAATACACCATCGCCATCTAAATCAGCAAATACAGTTACTGGAGAAGTAAATCCGGTTTCTGTTCCATTTTGTGTTCCATCACCATCTTCATCATTATATACGGTTCCAGTTACTGTTCCGGCTGTAGTATAACCATCTGTTCCTGCTGCAACTGTTCCACTTACTGGTACCGTTACCTCTGTTGGTTCTGTTCCTTCTGTTAATGTTGCACCTGTTGGTAAAGTAGTTGTATCTACTACGATATCTACTGTTCCTGCTGGTACACCTTCTATAGTATAGGTTCCATCCGACGCTGTAGTTGCTGTTGGCTCTCCTGCGTCTAATACACCATCGCCATCTAAATCAGCAAATACAGTTACTGGTGTAGTGAATCCGGTTTCTGTTCCGTTTTGTATTCCATCACCATCTTCATCGTTATATACGGTTCCAG
>NZ_JBSHNU010000219.1:0-290 GCF_053601555.1 Lacinutrix sp. MEBiC02595
ACTGTTCCGGCTGGTACACCTTCTATAGTATAAGTTCCATCTGCTGCTGTAGTTGCTGTTGGCTCGCCTGCGTCTAATACGGCATCACCATCTAAATCAGCAAATACGGTTACTGGAGATGTGAATCCGGTTTCTGTTCCGTTTTGTGCCCCATCACCATCTTCATCATTATATACTAAACCAGTTACCGTTCCTGTAGTAGTATAACCATCTGTTCCGGCTGCAACTGTTCCACTTACTGGTACGGTTACTTCCGTTGGTTCTGTTCCTTCTGTTAATGTTGCTCCAGT
>NZ_JBSHNU010000220.1:0-432 GCF_053601555.1 Lacinutrix sp. MEBiC02595
CGCTTTGAAAAAAGAAGAGAGCACTAAACAATAGGCTTTTAACCCATTTTATTATTTTTACTGCAGTTACTATAAACTCTAATTAAATAACCAATTACATAATTAGCAAAAATCATAATTATTACCGGCACCTTCCTTTAGTTAAAGGAAGGTGTGTTTTGCTTTAGCGAAACTCGAATGGTTTGTAGAAAAAGGCGAAGCGCTTTTTGAATTATCAAATGCAATTAAAAATCCACAAGTTTTAACTCCTCTTTCTTTCAATTCCTTTTAAGGGAATTTAAATTCATTCTCCGCTTTGAAAAAAGAAGAGAGCACTAAACAATAGGCTTTTAACCCATTTTATTATTTTTACTGCAGTTACTATAAACTCTAATTAAATAACCAATTACATAATTAGCAAAAATCATAATTATTACCGGCACCTTCCTTTAG
>NZ_JBSHNU010000221.1:0-403 GCF_053601555.1 Lacinutrix sp. MEBiC02595
AATTATACGTTTTGACTTTTTAATGTTTTGAGATTTTAGAAATGTAATTAGCTCTCCTCTTACGTTTAAGAGGAGAATGAATTTTGGTTTTCCATAGAAAATCGGAAGAAAGAGGAGTTTGTTTTTAAATAGTATAAAGCACGTGTCTTGATAAAAACAGCTTCGCATTTTAGGTCAAACGCTCCTAATTTATTTTTAATAAATCCACCTCTCTTTAACTAAAGAGAGGAGCAGGTTCTAATTATGGTTTGGATTACATGATAATTATACGTTTTGACTTTTTAATGTTTTGAGATTTTAGAAATGTAATTAGCTCTCCTCTTACGTTTAAGAGGAGAATGAATTTTGGTTTTCCATAGAAAATCGGAAGAAAGAGGAGTTTGTTTTTAAATAGTATAAAGCA